>JAFRXS010000024.1 GCA_017443405.1 Clostridia bacterium
CCTTGTGGTCGCCGTGCGCGCCGGTAAGAGTGAGCCCTTTGGCTTCGATGTCCTCTTTGATCTGAGGGCTGATCTCAAGAATGTCGACAGTATAGCCTGCGTCGGTCATAAGTACGGCAAGCGTCCCGCCGATCGCGCCTGCGCCGATAAGTAAGGTTTTCATGACGATACTCCTTTACTGTTGAATTATACTTAAAAATAATATCATATAAACGCGGACTTTTCAAGCGTTCGTTTGACATTAAACGCATTAACAACAAAAAAGCGTCCCGATCCTTTGAAGGACCGGGAACGCCGTTAAGCTTTGCCGTCTTATCTCTTCACGCGGACAGTCTTTATCTCGAACGGACGGAAAGAGAGAGCACAGGAATTGCCGTCAAGAGACACCGCCTCGCCGCCGTCTTCGAGCATATCGGTAAGGAATACGCCTTTAACGGGGATACCGAACGCGAGTTTCGCGCCGCTCCTGCGGCCTTCGCATTCATACAGGCGGAGAATGATGTCGCCGGACCCGTCCTCCGCGGGCTTGACGGTCTCGCAGATGATATCGTCGGCGTCGACGCTCAACAGCGGATCGACGGACGCCGTCCCCTTTGCCGCGACCGCGGGGATATTGAGCTCGTAGGCGGGTCTGACGACGTTTTTCGCGCCGAAATCGCCGTTGTGCACGAGGAACGAATAGGTCATCTCGTGCCTGCCCGCGTCGCCGGTGACGTCGGGATGCGTGCCGCCCCTGTGAAGAGAGAGACGGATATTGCAATCAGCCACGCTTACGCCGTATTTGCAGTCGTTGAGTACTGCCGCGCCGAACCCCGGCTCGGAAATGTCGGTCCACTTGTAGTTGCAGACCTCGAATTTCGCGGTCTCAAGCGAATTATTCTGCGTGGTCGGGCGCTTTACGTGACCGTACTGTATCTCGTTTCGCGCGAACGTCGAGCTTATATCGACGTCGAAACCGACCTTTAGGAGCCTGTGCGGACTGTTCCAGTCGACGACGGTATGGAAATCGACGCGCGGCGAATCGGCGTAAACGACCATATCCTGCGTAAGCGTCGTGCCGTCGCCGATATCATAGGCGCTGCGCAGACGAAGCTCAACCGCGCCGTCGGTGACGACCGTTCTGCCTTTGAAGCCGCGGACGGGTCTCAAAGCGTCGACGACGTTTCTGTCGATATCCCAGTTATCGTAGTTTTTCGGGACGTCCTCGCCGAACAGGAAGACGTTGAGCGGTTCGCCGCACGGCTTACGAAGCTCACGGCCGCTCTGTTTATCGACGAAAGAAGCTATATAGCCGTCCTCGTCGAAAACGACAGAGGCGTAGGGCGTTTCAAGTCTGTCGCCGGAGTAGACGAAAGGAGAAGCCGCGGGGACGGGCTCATTCGTGACCTCGACGGTCGCGCTGCCGAAGCCCGGGACCTTAATGCCGCCCACGGCAAGAAGCTCCCTGCCGCAAATATCGGTATACCTCTGAGACGGATACTCCGCTGCGTAGCCCTCCGCCCCCTCGATCACGCTGACGTCGCCGCGCTCAAAGGAAAGGGTGTTGAACAGCGTGTATCCGCAGGTTCCGTCCGTCACAGCCGAAATATCATCCGCCGTATCGCTCGCGTAAGCGGATATCACCTCATCCATCTCTTCGTTATACTTTTCGTATACCGGCGTTATGCAGGTACCCGGAAGTATATCGTGGAACTGATTTTTGAGGAGCGTCTTGAGGCGCTCGTTCTGTTCCACTGTCACCGTTTTGCCGGCGAGAACGTGGAAATACTCCATATCGTGAAGAGCGAATTCCGCCTTGCGGTTCTTGCGCTTGACGTCGTGCATCTGAGTCAGCGTTCCGCGGTGAAGTTCAAGATAAAGCTCGTCGTTGTATACGGGAAGATCTTCCTGCTGCAGTTCGAGCTCGCGCATGAACTGACTCACCGTCATCGGTACGACCTCGGGCATGCCCTCGACCGACATCGCGCGGTGAGAAGACTCTATCATACCGGGCGTGGGGCCGCCGCCTCCGTCGCCGTAGCCGTATGCCACAAGACGGAGATCGGTCGTGTCCTTAAGGGTTATCTGCCCGACACTTTCGGTTATATCGTCGATATCCGGCCAGCAATGGGTGCGGTTGAAATGCGTCAGGACCTCGCTGCCGTCGATACCGCGCCACGTAAAGCTCTCAAACGGGAATTGATTCTGCTCGTTCCAGCTTATCTTCGTGGTATAAAAATACTTTACCCCGCAGCCGCGCATTATCTGCGGGATGTTCGCGTTGTAACCGAAGGTGTCGGGGAGCCAGAAACTGTCGGCGGTATAGTCGAAATTCTCACGCGTGAACTGCTGCCCTTTAAGGAACTGGCGGATCATCAGTTCGCCGGAGGTGATGTTGCAGTCGCATTCGACGTAAACGCCGCCGTTGGGTTCGTACCTGCCCTCCTTAACGCGCTTTTTCATCTCCTCAAAGATGTCAGGATAATACTTCTTCATCCATTCGCTGTGCAGAGCGGACGACTGGATGAACATATAATCGGGATACTGATCCATAAGGCGCAGAGCGTTC
>JAFRXS010000001.1 GCA_017443405.1 Clostridia bacterium
CCCATCGCATCCGAGACCGGTTATACCATGAAGTGCATCCAGCACACTGCCGCCATCAACCCGGGCAACTCCGGCGGCGCCCTTGTCAACGAGTACGGTCAGGTCATCGGCATCAACTCGATGAAGATCGTTCAGGAGGAATACGAAGGCATGGGCTTCGCCGTTCCTTCTGACGTCGTTGAGTCTATAGTGAACTCTCTCATCAGCAACGGTTACGTGCCCGACCGTCCCAAGCTCGGCATAAAATACAGACCAGCTTCTTACTATAACGTCTATAACGCGGTCATCCAGCTCAAGAATCTTCCGCAGGGCTCGATCATAATCGAGGAGATCGACTCCGACAGTCCGCTGAAATCCACGGACGCTCAGGCGCACGATATGATAATCAGGGCGAACGGGAAGGACCTTGAACGCGCGGATACCCTCAAGGATATCATCGACGGTCTGAAGGTCGGCGATAAGCTGACGCTTACGCTGGTCAGAGTGAACAGGGACTATTCGCTCAATACGTTCGACGTTGACGTGGAACTTGTCGAGGATAAGGGCACGGCAGTGGAGGAAACCACGGAGCCTTCGACGACGTCGATCTACGATTACTATTTCGGAGAAAACGGGGACGGCTTCGGTTTCGATTTCCCGTTCTGATAAATCAACGGATAAGAAAACGGACGTTTTGCGCGTCCGTTTTTCGGATTTAACTCAATTATTGATTTCAGTTAAAAGAAAGGTCGTGCTGCTTTGTACAACGAAAAACTCAATGAACGTCTTTACGTCAAGATCGAACACGCTCTTC
This sequence comes from Clostridia bacterium, assembly GCA_017443405.1. Lineage (GTDB taxonomy): Bacteria > Bacillota > Clostridia > Oscillospirales > Acutalibacteraceae > RGIG2893. Next base: position 794 of record JAFRXS010000001.1, read on the forward strand.
ACATCTACGAAAAGTACATCTACAAAAAGGTCGGAGAGCTCCAAAACGCCGAGGGGTTTGAGACCGTCGAGCATCTGCGAGGCGTGCCTGCCGACGGATGGTCGCCCATCGAGCCCGGCTATAGCTGGGGCGGCGAATGGAACAACCTCTGGGTCCGCGGCAGCTTTACCGTGCCGGCTGAGCTCGCGGGGAAAAAGCTTTACGCCGTTTCATCCTGCGGCGGGGTCGAACAGCTTTTCTTCCTCGGCGGCGTACCAAAAGGACTATTCAATACAAAGAACGGCGACTTCATCGGCGGCGGCCATAGCTGCCAGTATCTCGGCGAGTATTCAGAAGGCGACAGGATAGACCTTGCCTTCGAGTGCTACGCCGGTCACTTCTGCGTCGGCGACGCTCCGTACGATAATTACGGTTATCCCGACATCCCCGCCTCTTCTTATTCCCACAGCTACGGGGGCGTGGATATCTGCGTGCGCGACGACGATATTTTCGATCTTATCTTCGATCTTCGCGAGCTTGTTACCGCGGCAAAGGATATCCCTGAGAACAGTTTTCTCCCCGCCCGCGCGCGCAAAACGCTGCAGAAACTCAGCAAGATCCTTATCCTATACCCGAAACACAGCACTGACGAAGCCTTCCGTGAAAGCGTAAAGGCGGCTCTTGCCGTTACGCGTCCGTTTTTCTCCGGCGGGAATTCACGCGTTTTCGGCAGGGTAGGCATAATCGGCCACAGCCATATGGACACCGCGTGGCTCTGGCCTGTCAGCGAGACCGTTCGCAAATGCGCGCGCACCTACGCGAACGCTC
>JAFRXS010000025.1 GCA_017443405.1 Clostridia bacterium
ACCCGGCGCAGACGACGAAAAAGGACCGGAAAAACCACGGCATCGGCTTAAAGAACGTGAAAAGGACAGCCGAGAAGTACAGCGGCACGCTGATAACAACGGTCGAAAACGGTATTTTCACCGCCGAGGTCTCAATGCTGACCGAAGCGTAAAACGAAGTCAAAAACAACGGCTGTCTCGCGTGAGGCAGCCGTTGTTTTATAAGGGATGACGCGCGGTGTACGCCGGGCGGGATCAGTCGAGGGAGATCGTGATCGCGTCGTCGTCGCCGGTGCGGTCGTTATAGAGGAACGGGCGGGCGGTCTCCTCGAGGCTGGAGCCGGGCGGGATGATCTGCTCGAGCTTGGAGATATGGAATTTGCGGACGAGTTTGTCCGCGCGGCGGACGGCGGCGATCACGGACTTATACTCCACGGTGTCCGGCGTGTACGGGGCGTTGCCCGGGTAGATATGGCGCAGTATCCCGAACATGACGTCGGCGACTTTGATCTCCTTCGCCTTTTTGCGTTCCTCCGCGGTGAGGTCCCCGAAGCCTTTTCCGAATTTTGCAACGGTGGAGAGCCTCATGTTCAGAAGCTTTTTGCACGCCGCTTTGACGAGCGCGGGGTGCTTTTTGAGCTTATCGACCGGCAGCATGCCGTCCGCCATCGCGAGGAACTTGTCGTAGTCCGTCACGGCGGTCTTCAGCAGCGTTTCGGCGGCGCCGGGCAGGTTGAGGCGGAAAAGGTATTCGTAGAGGGAGAGGCCGTTCGTGTCGAGTCCGGGGATCGAGTCTATGCCGACGCTGACGACGTCGCAGACGCCGTTTTCGACCGTCACGCGGCGCATTTTGCCCGCGGCGTTGACAAGAGCGATCGTCGCGACGTCGACGAACCAGCGCCCCTCGCCGTCCGTATATTTTCTTATGCTCTGGACGTGGGTGTGGCCGGTGAAAACGACGCGGACGCCCTCCTCGCACATGAGCTTCCACAGGTCGCGGTAGCCTCCGTAGAGCTCGAAATCCGCCATGTGGCGGTAGACCTCCCAGGGCGGAAGCACCGGATGGTGGACGGCAAGAAGGACGTATTCTCCCGCCGCTTTGGCTTCGGAGATCTGTTCCCCGAGCCACTTCACGCCGTCCTCGAACAGACCGCAGTGGCTCCTGCCGTTGCCGTTGTCGTTTATCATGACGAGGCGGACGCAGTCGCCGACCTTGACGCTGTACGAGCCGCTCCCGCGGTGCACGCTTACCGCCTGCTTCGGACCGTAGTCGTAATAATAGTCGAACAGCTCCGCCTTGCGCATATAGGGCGCCGGCTCGGTGCCGGTCTCGGTGTAGCGGCAGGCCTTAAAGAAATTCTCGTCGTCGCCCATGCCGCAGTAGTCGTGCGTGGCGGTGGTCACGTAGACGTTTTTGCCGGCGTCCGCGAGCCTTTTGAGCCTCTCGCGGAAGTCCTCGTGCGAGGCGATATCGCCGTTGTTGACGTTGTCGCCGGTGAAAATGACCGTGTCGGTCTCTTCGTCGGCGAGTATCTTGTCGATGAAGGCGTCGAGTATCTCCGGCGAGGCCTTGAGGGCGATCTGGTCGCCGCGCTCGCGCATGGTAAAGGGTCTGCCCTCGGTCCAGCTCCGTTTAGAAACGAAGTGGCTGTCGGTTATCAGATAAAACGCGGCCTTTGTCATATCATCTCCACCTTTATTTCATCTTTCATATAGGTAAACGTGACGCGCACGACGGTGTTGTCCGCCGGGATGACGAGCTTTCCCTTGCTGCCCGTGCCGGAGAACGGGAACGGGTTGGCGGTGGACACGCACGCCGAGAGCGTGCCCCAGGTCGAAACGGCGAAGTCGTATTCTCCGGCGAAGGGCATGACGAAGGTGAGCGAATACCTGCCGCCGCCGATATAGTACATACGCGTGATCTCGCTGTTGGAGTCGTCCCTCACCGCGCCGACGTACGGCTGGAAGCTGCCGTAGAGAACGACCTTTTCGGGGTATCTCGCGCCCGTTTCGGGGTCGTCTATGTCCCTGCCGCCGTAGTCGAGCATGGAGGGATTGGCGTAAGCGCGGTATTTCCCGTAGCCCGTTTCAAAGATCTTTTTGAGAGCGTCCTCCTGCGAAAAGCCGCCGGGGCAGGCGTCGGAACGGTCGTTGAGCTTGTAGCAGCGGTCCTGACCGTCGCCGCCGGCGCCGAGGCCGCGCATGAGCGGGAAAGCGAAAAAGCCGTCGGGGTTGTTGACCGCCGTCCACTTGAACGTATAGTCAAGGAAGCCGTTGCGGGCGTCCTCGTCCTGACCGGCGAACCACGATATCTGGTCGCCGCCCCACCACTGGTTCCACGCGCGCTCCTCATAGGTCTGGTGCTCGTAAGCCCAGAGGTCCCTGCCGCCCCAGTTGTCGTATTCGTACAGGAAGGGCAGGGCTTTTTCGTATACGCCCTCGGGCGAGACCCCGCCGCCGGATTTGCCCTCGCGCACTAAGACGAGCTTTTCGCCCGGGCGGTCGAGTACCGGGAAGCGGGTCAGCGGCATCGCGTTATAGTCAAGCAGGCTCCTGCCGTTCACGACGAGAGAATGGGAGTGCGCGTCGAATATGACCTTGTGACGGCGCGCGTGCTCCGAGGCGTAAGCCCTGAGCATTTCGAGCACCCTGCCGATGGCTTTATAGCCGCGGTCGAGACCGGTGTAGAGGTGTATCTGCCCCATGTGGAACGCCTCGCAGCCGCAGTCGATATAGCGGCGGCCGCGGTAGTAGAACCACATCTGAGCTTCCCGACGCGAGATATCCGGCATACACTCCCACGTCGGGGTGCCCTTCGGGAAAAGGCAGGCGTCATAGTCGAAAAAGCGGTCCTCGACGGGCAGCCCGAACGCCTCGAACACCCAAGCGGGTACCTTGACCGGCTCCACGTCCTCGCGGTAGACCGCCTCGAAGATGCACGCCTGCAAAATGACCTCCGGGTCGGCGGCATGTATTTTATCGGCGGCGGCGCGAACACGGGCGAAATGCGCCTCGTCGTCCCCGTCGCCCTTCCAGATACCGGCGGCGCGCCCGAGGAATTTGATCCCGGTCTTCAGGATAACGCGGATATCGTCGTCGAGAGTGTCGCTCATGGTTATCCACTGCGCGCTGACGGCGCGGGAAAGATAGTATTCGAGCGTTTCGCGCGGCATGGAGCCGTCGAAATATCCTTTTGATGCTGTCATATATTATCCTCTGTTTTGACGGTCTTCCGCTTCAGCGCCGAAGCAGCCCCGGGTCGATCGGGAACTCAAAGTAGGTGTCGGGATACGGCTCGCCGCCGAGCGTGAAATGCCACCATTCGCAGTCGAGCGGGACAAAGCCGTGCTTCGTCATCACGCTTTGAAGGAGCATCCTGTTCTCGTACTGCTCGTCGGTGACGCCGCGGTAAGAAGGGTGCGAGACCTCGCTGAAAAAGTCGAACGGGCTGCCCATGTCGATCTCCTTGCCGGTCGTCATGTCAAGCAGAGTGAGGTCGACCGTGCTCCCGCGGCTGTGGCTCGACCGGCTCGCGATATAGCCCAGAGAGAACAGCGACTGTTTTTCAAGGTCGGGATAGAAAAACGGCTTCATGCGCTGATCGAGGTCCTCGATGCCCCACAGAACGAAATGCCTGACGGCGCCCGCCGGACGGTAGGCGTCGAATATCTTGAGGCGGTAGCCCTTGACGTTCATCTCGTTCGCGACGCCCTTGAGAGCGCGCGCCGCCTCTTTCGTGATCACGGCGACGGGCGTTTCGTAGCCGTCTATGCGGTCGCCGATGAAGTTATAGGTAGAGAAATAGCGTATCTCCTGCACCGCGGACGGAACGTGATCCGACAGCAGAACGAAGCCGGAAGTATCGTTTGTGACTCTTTTTTCAAAATCAGCAATATCCGCCATTTACAGCGATACCTCTTTTTCGATATTGATGCAGACAGCCGGGGAATTCCCGTCAGGAAGGTGACCGTCTGCGAAAACGCGGTACGTCCCGGGGAAGACCCGGCGCGCGCCGCTTTCGTCGAAAAGCGAAAAGCTCTCGCCGTCAAGGGCGAAACCGACCGTCTTTTCTTCGCCCGGCTCAAGATGTACGCGCTTAAAGCCCTTCAGCCGCAGCTTCGGCTGACCGGGCAGACCCGCGGAGTCGATATAGAGCTGGACTATCTCGTCCGCTCCGGTGCAGCCGGTATTCTTCACGGTCACGGCGGCACCTTCTTCCGTCCTGTGCAGGCCGGAATAGGCGAAAGTCGTGTACGAAAGCCCGAAGCCGAAGTCGTAAAGGGGCTTTATCCTGCGGTACATATAGGTCCTGCCGTGCTCCATCTCGTAGTCGTCGAACGGCGGCAGGTCCTCGGTTTTTTCGGGGAACGCGAGGGGCAGCCTGCCGGAGGGCGAGACCTTGCCGTAGAGCAGGTCTGCAATCGCCGCGCCGCCCTGCTCGCCGGGGTACCACGCCTCGAGTATCGCGGCGGCGTTCCCGTCGAGCCACGAAAGAGAGAGCGCGCTGCCGTTTTCGAGCACGACGACGAGGTTGGGGTTGACTTCCCTCACCGCTTGAAGGAGCGCGATCTGCTCCCCGGGCAGCGAGAGGTCGGTCTTGTCCTTCCCCTCGCTCTCGTACTGCGTGCCGAGCCCCACGACGGCGATGACCGCGTCGGCGTTTTTCGCCGCTTCGACCTCGCGGGCGAAAAGAGCCTGCGGGGCGGCCTTCGGCTTTTTCCACATCAGGCGCACCGACGGCGCGGTCTGATTCTTTCTGTAGCGCAGAAGGAAGGAAACGGGCTCGCCGGCCTTAAGGCTCACGGGCTCGCCGAACGAAACGCGCGCGCCGTCGACGGAGAGCTCCGGCGGGCAGCATTCGGCGCTGCCGGAGAACCGGACGGTGAACTCATAGTCGCCGTCCTGGGGCGGGGTTATATATCCGCGCCATATGACCGAGAAGGACGCGGTTTTGATGATGGGGTCGGGCGCCCTGTCCTCCCAGGTGAAATCAACCGTTTCGTCGATACGCGAAGCGGGCAGACCGGCAAAATTATCGTTGCCGTAATAGCTGCCCTGCGCGCCGGGAGCGCCGTTGAAAGAGAGGGCGGACGCGGGGACGGGCTCGTAGGCGTCGGCGTCCGCCTCCCATTCCCACGGGACGAGCGTCGCGTCGTTTCCCGCGACGGCCGCGATACCGTCGAAGGGCGTCACGGGCGCGTTGCGCGGTCTGCCGCTGTACTCGCCGAACTGTACGCACGCGGCGTTGTTGCCGACGACGGCGACCTTCATCCCCTTTTTGAGCGGCAGGATACCGTTGTTTTTGAGAAGCACGGCGGACTTGACCGCCGCCTCGTACGCGAGTTTTTTATGCGCCTCGCAGCCGATGGCGTCCTGCGTCAGCGTATGCCACGGCAGGTCCCGGGGGTCGTCGAACTGGCCGGCTTTTATCCTCGCGGCAAGCACCCTGCGGACCGCCTCGTCGAGACGCTCTTGGGTGACGCGCCCGTCTGCGAGACATTCGCCGAGGAACGCGGTATAGGTGTTCTCGTATTCGCCGTAGCCGCCGCATTCGAGGTCGACTCCGGCGTTGAGCGCGGCTGCCGAGGCGTCCGCGGGAGTTTCGGTATAGTGATGATCCTCGAAAAGGTTGCCCACGCCGCCGCAGTCGGAGACGACGTAGCCGTCGAAGCCCCATTCGCCGCGCAGTATTTCGGTCAGCAGACGGCGGCTCGCGTGGCAGGGCACGCCGTTGACGGCGTTATAGGCGCCCATGACGGCTTCGCAGCCGCCCTCCGTGACCGCCATGCGGAATGGCTCGAGGTGGTATTCGCGCAGCGTCTTTTCGCTCATGACGGCGTTGCAGCTGAAGCGGTTGTGCTCCTCGTTGTTGGCGGTGAAGTGCTTGGGCGTGGCTATGGCCTTGAGGTATTTCGGGTCCTTGCCCTGCAGTCCGCGGACGAAGGCGGCGCCGTTTTTGCCCGCGAGATAGGGGTCCTCGCCGTAGGTCTCAGCCGTCCTGCCCCATCGCGGATCGCGCGCGAGATTGAGGTCGGGGCTCCAAAAGGCGAGCAGACCGTTATACCTCCCGCCGCGGTCCCAGAGATCGGTCGCGTCGTACGCTCCGTTGAAATAGGCGGCGCGCGATTCGGTCGATATGGCGTCGGCGATCGTCTCGAGGAACACGTCGTCGAACATCGCGCCGAGAGCTATCGCCTGCGGGAACACGGTGAACCTGCCGGGGCGCACGACTCCGTGCAGAGCCTCGTTGCCGTGGTAGTATTTGGGGATATCCAGCCTTTCGACCGCCTCCGACGTCTCCACGATGATATTAAGTTTTTCTTCCGTCGTCATCTGCCGCACGAGGGCTTCGGCTCTTTCGCGGACTTCTTTCGTCGTTTTCATTCGTTTTTCCCTGTTTTGGCTTTATAGGCGAGGAGCTCGTCCTCCGTCACGTACGCCGAGAGGGCGCCGACGGCGGTGACCGCCTTGCCGCCCGTGATATTGCCGAATTCTATGCAGTCGCGAAGCGAACAGCCGTGATACAGACCGTAGCAGAAGCCCGCGAGGAACGCGTCGCCCGCGCCGGTGGAATCGACGTGACGGAACTCCTCGACCGCGGGGCAGAAGAAAAGCCCCGTTTCGTCAATGCCGTAGCAGCCGTCCTTATCCGCCTTGACCACGACGTTTTTGAAGTATTTTTTCAGCGCCTCCGCGGCGTCGCGAGGGTCGGACTTCCCGGTCAACTTTTCGGCTTCCTTGCGGTTCGGGGTGTAGTAGTCGGCGATTTCGAACAGCTCTCCGTATTTATCGAAGCCGAGTTCGTCGTCCCAGCCCATGTCGAGGACCGTGACCGTACCCTCGGACTTCAGCTTGCGGTAAACGTCCTCAAAGCCGCCGGGCGTCATCAGGCAGATCTTCGCGCCCTTAGCGGTTTCGTAAAACGCGTTTTTCGCCTCGTCGTCCGGCCGCGCGTCGCCCTTGCCGTAACTGATGAAGCTGCGGTCGCCCGGGAGGATGACCGCGCTCGTTATATTCACGGGTATCTTGTCGCCGTGATAGAGGTTGAGCGGCTGCACGCCGTTTTTCTCGAACTGCGAGCGGGCGAAGTCCGAGAACATGTCGTCCCCGAGCTCCGTCGCTATCCTCGCGGGGACGCCGAGGCGCCCGAGATTGATGAGCGTCGCGGCGAGACCGCCGCCGAGCTGAAGGGAAAATCTGTTCGTGTATATCTCCTCGCCCGGCTCGGGGAGACGGGGCATATCCTCGTAAAGAAGGTCCACGTTCGCCGCGGCAAAGCCCGCGATAAAGCTCATCGCCATCCCTCCGTGAACTCTTTGTTATGCTCAAGGTACGCGTCGACGAGAGCCGTCGCGAGGGAATAGCTGGCGACGAGCGGATGAAGCGTCAGGGCCTCGATCGCCCTCGTCCTCGACTTTTCGCGCAGGGCCTCGCTGCCCAGGCGCTCGTATATCTTGACGCGGCGGATAAGCTCGAGATTCTGTTCGTCGACCTTTCCGAAACGGTGCGGGTACGCCTCGCCGTCCGTGATATCGCAGGTTATCTCGACCACGTCGCCGTCGGCGAGCCCCTCTATCGCGCCGCGGTTCGGCACGCAGAGTATCATGGAGCCGCTGCCGCCGCTTTTCGCTATCTCCATAAAGCGCAGGGCCACGCCCGCGTAGCCGCCGTCGTCCTTCGCGAAGGGGTCGAAGCGCCACTTCGTCTGCCTCTTCACGCCGGATTCCGCAGCCATGTAGTTGTTCTCGCGCTCGCCGTACCAATGCTCGAAGATCGCGAGCGCTTTGTCGAAATCCTTTTCGACGTCTATTTCCGAAAGCTCGGCGGTCATCCTCCTGTTTATCTCCGCTATCTGTTCGCCGCGCGTCTGCGGGGCGGAAAGAATGTTCGCCACCGCTTTTTCGCGATAATAGAAATAGTAGAGGTACTCGTTGAGTATCGCGTGACGCTCCTTCAGCAGGGACTTCTCGAAATATCTGAGATCCGTTTCCGTATAGGCGCGGTCGTTTTCGATCAACTCGTCAAGGACCTCGCGGCCGTTTACCGTTACGGACTTGAAGTACGAAAGGTGGTTGAGCCCGTAAAGCTCGCCCGAAGCGCTGCCCTCCGGCGCGCCGTAGAGCTTCTCAAACGTGCGCAGCATGCCACTCGGAGCGTCGCAGATGCCGTAGGTGAAGCCGTAGCCCATATCGCGCAGCGTCTGCGAGACTATGCCCGCGGGGTTGGTAAAATTGAAGACCTTGCAGCCGGGCGCCGCGCACCGCTTGACAAGCTCGCAGTAGTCCGTGAGCGCGGGAACGCTGCGCATCGCGAACGAGAAGCCCGCCGCGCCGGTGGTCTCCTGCCCGAGGACGCCCATGCCGAGGGCGATGCGCTCGTCGCGCACGCGCATATCGTCGCCGCCGACGCGTATCGTTGTTATGACGTAGTCCGCGCCGGATACCGCCGCCGTCGCGTCGGTCGTAAGAGTGAATTTGAGCTCCGGGCAGATCTTCGCGGCGACGGTCTTCGCCATCGCGCCGTAGATATCAAGCTTCCGCCCGTTGTCGTCCATAAAGACGAGCTCGGTGATGTCAAGCTCGCGCGCCTTCTGCGCTATGCTTTTGGCGAGGAACATGGAGCGCACTCCGCCCCCGCCGATGACCGTAAGTTTCATCGTTCAGCCTCCGGAAAGACCTTACGCCGCAGGATTCTTGAGCTCGTAGCTCATCTCGCACATTTCGCCGGTCTCCTCGTCGTCGACCTTCCACTCGCCGTGATAGAAATTGCGGCAGCGAACGGTCACTCTGTCGCCGTAGACCTCGACGACGGCGCCGTCGCCGCTGTTGGCTATGATCTCACGGTCGTCCGCTCCGCCGAGGTCGGTGAGCCTGGGCAGATAGATCTCGGGGAAGCCGTCGCTGTCGTGGAACGACCAGAAAAGGTACATCGGCATGTGCGTGTGGCCGCAGAAGTAGAAAAGGTCGTTCTCGCGGTTGTATTCGGCGAGCATGTCGATGAGGCGGTCGGAGTATTCGCCGTTCTCATCCGTCACGTCGTCCGCGGGATAGTGCGAGAAGACGAAAACGGGCTTGCCGCTGCTCTTCGCCTCGGCGAGCACTCCTTCGAGCCACGCGAACTGCGCGTCGGTCATCGTCATCTCGTAGACGAGCTGATCCTCCATACCGAGAACGATGAAGTAATAGCCGTCTATCACCTCGTAATAGTAGG
>JAFRXS010000026.1 GCA_017443405.1 Clostridia bacterium
ATTCCCCGTCGGCGGTGAAAATGTCGAGCGGATAATCGTTCGGATCGTAATCTCGAAGATCAGGTATGAGCGCCACAAGCTCTCCGCCCTTAACGTTCTGGTGGATCTCAAGCGAACCGTTCCAAGCCGACGCAAGGAAAACGTCATTGCTGAAGGTCAGCTTAAACTTAAAGCCGGACACCTCGTCTTTAGTATCGTTAGTTACCGTAAAATCGTATGTATATGCCTGATAATTATTCTCCGTAAGCCCTTCGTTGTTAAGGTCGAAGAGTTTGGTCCATGTGCTGCCCCTCGGGACGGCAGAGACCGATACCCTGCCTTTGGAAGCGTTTTCCGCGTAAAATAGATTTGAACCGGTAAATGATTCAAAATGCTCTGCTCTGTTGTATTCGACAGTCTTTATGACACCCGCCGCGAGGCAAACCATCACGATTGCAAAAGTGACGGCAAACCAGATAAGAGTTTTTCTTCTGTTTTCACTTCTGATCTTCATGAAGTTTTTACCTCTGACAAAAACCTTATATTTCCATTAATTATAGCACAATCATAAACAGTATGGTTAACAGAGACATATTAACAGCCATTAAAAAACTGCGGAATTGCTTCCGCAGCATTTTCGAGCAAATGATCTTGCTGCCTACTGCAGCGCGTTCCCCTTCGGCTCGAGGGTCTTTTTGAGCTGTTCGAATTCGCTGACAAGCGCGCCGCTGTTGAACTGGTCGAAGTTCCGTGGTACAGCTGAGCGTTGAGGACCCCATATTCGCCCCCGTCGAAGACAAAACTGGTCTTGCCGGAGAGCTTCGGGTCGTTATATCGGTTGGACTTTGCGTAAGTTAATATCTCGGCGATCTGTGAAGCAGCCTCGCCCGGGCTCAGCTCTCCGCTGCCGAGGAACTGTTGGAAATGGCTTTTGACGGTGATCCCCCTCAGTTTCTGTCTGCCTGCCGGAAGATCGGGATAAGGAGACTTTTTCCTGATCGGGCTCTTTACGGCGAGCTTCCGCCTCTTTATCTTTTTGTCGGGCGGGTCGAGGGTATCGATGACCGCCTTGATCTTGAGCGGATCAGTATTTGATTCCGAAGTAATCAAGATACGTCTTGAATCGGTCCTGGGCGGCAAGACAGGTATCCCGCAGATAAGCCCGGTCGTTTTCCCATTCTGACAGGCCGCGGTAGTAATATAACTTCATATCATCTTCAATGATAAACGGTACTATCCCGTTCCGCAGGCACTCCTTAAATAGTATGAGCCTCCCGACGCGGCCGTTGCCGTCCTGAAAAGGATGTATGGATTCGAAACGGTAATGGAAGTCCAGCAGATCGTCGAACGTTACTGTTTCAAGTTTTTCATAAGCGCTGAGCAGCTCTTTCATTTTAGCGGAGACATTCTCAGGTGCCGCAGTCGCCCTTCCGCCCACCTCGTTGGGCAGGCGTTTATACGCCCCAACGGCAAACCAGTTCTTCCTGCTGTCCGAAGTCCCGCTTTTAAGAAGGAGATGGAGCTGCTTTATCATCGTCTCCGTCAGAGGACGTTTTGCATGGTCGATGATCAGATCGATGCAGCGGAAATGATTTACGGTCTCCAGAATATCATCGACGTTTACAGACGCTTCCGGCGCGTCGATCGTATTTGTCTCAAAGATAAACCGAGTCTGCTCATGGGTCAGACGGCTGCCTTCGATGTGATTCGAGTTATAGGTAAGCTCGATCTGAACTTTATGGTAGATACCTCCGGTGACACCTTGACTCTTTTCCATAGCGAGTCTTGCCGGCAGTTCTTCGGGGACAGAACGCTGCCGCGGCTTCCTTGCCGGTTTTGGGGCATCATCGGGGATATTCCAGGTCTTGCCCGTAATGAAAGCGCCGGGAACACGCCCGTCTTCGCAATACTGGCGAACCACGCGCTCCGTTATCCCCCACTTTTCACAAGCATCCTTTACCGAAATATAGCCCATACGCATACCAGCTTTCGGCAATATTATACGCCGCTATCGGCTGTTTATCAAGCCGATTGCAGCCCAAATTCCGAATATAATCAGCCGGATCATGCGCCTTCGGCGCGGGA
>JAFRXS010000027.1 GCA_017443405.1 Clostridia bacterium
ACATCGATTCCGACGACGCTATCAACCTTCTGTATTACACGCTTCTGCCTGACTCGTACTCTGTTAACCAGAACTGCGACTTCAACGGCGACGGCTATGTCGATTCCGACGACGCTATCTACCTTCTGTACTTCACTCTTTTACCCGATAGCTACCCGTTGTAATGCATTGAGGTGGTCTGAATGAAAAGAATAATCATCATAATTCTTTTCGCGGCGCTTCTGTGCAATCTCGGATTATTCGCTTTTGCAGAAGGCGTTTACGGTACGCTGACTGGTTCCAATGTCAGCGCTGAACGCGGCGAAACGGTTGAAATGACCTTCCGTCTCGACTGCGCAGGCGGCATAAAATCAATGTCCGTGAGCAGCTTTGCATACGATAACACCGCGTTGACTCTGACCGGCGGCGAATGGCTGGCGTCCGGCGCGAGCATAAAGGACTTCAACCTTGCGAATAAGACCGGCGCCGTAGCGTTCTCGGCGAATACGCCCTTTGCCGGGGATGTTCTGAAAATGACTTTCCTTGTTTCAGAAAACGCTGTTTTTGGCGAATACGCAGTCATTCTGACTGTAACCGCAAAAGAGAAGACTACTGTCGAGAAGCCCGTAACAATTGCATATACTCAGGGTGTTGTTACAGTGACGCACACGCACGTTTTCAACGTCCTGCAGTCGGACGATAGCTACCACTGGTATAAATGCGAGCTCTGCGACGCAACTTCCGGTAAATCCGCTCACAGCGGCGGGACTGCGACATGCATCGCGAAAGCAGCCTGCTCGGTCTGCGGCAAATTCTACGGCGGCTACGGCGACCACGCATACGGCGCCTGGACTAAGATGAACGACACCCGGCATCAGAGAGTCTGCGCAAACGATCCGGCGCATATTGAGACGTCGGCGCATACATGGAATGCCGGAGCTGTAACTACTCCCGCGACCTGTAAGGCAACCGGCGTAAAAACCTACACCTGCACAGTATGTAATGCGACCGAGACCGAGACTATCGCAAAAGACATGACCCGGCATATCGGCGGTACGGAGATAAGAAACGCCAAATCCGCGACCTGCGGTGCAAACGGCTACACCGGCGACACATACTGCAAGGGCTGCGGCGCGAAGCTGGCGTCCGGATCGGAGATCCCCGCGACCGGTCACGCTTACGGCGGATGGACTGTCGAGAAGGCTGCGACCTGTACCGAGAAGGGGAGCGAAAGGCGAGTCTGCGCTAACGACAACAGCCACGTCGAGACCCGCGATATCGTGGCGACCGGTCACGGCGAGACGGAAGTCAGGAACGCCAAAGCCGCGACCTGCACCGAGGCGGGCTATACAGGCGATACGTATTGCAAGGTCTGCAATACTAAGATCGCGGACGGCGCGGAAGTCGCGGCGACGGGACATTCCGATAAGAACGGAGACGGCGTCTGCGACGTATGCGGGACCGTACAGACTGTTCCCGCGCAGCCGACTCAGCCTTCGACTGCGCCGTCCGGTGAAACGACCACGCAGCCGTCGGGCGAAACAACGACGCAGAACGCCGTAGAGACGACAACTCAGTCCGAGCCGGAGTCTACTACTCAGTCTGCGGGTGAAACGACCACGGTCCCGGCGGGAGAGTCGACGAGTCAACCGTCCGGTGAAACGACTACGGATCCGGCGGAGGGACAGATCACAGAGCCGATTTCCGACTCCGGCGGCGAGCCTTCAACAGAACCCACAGTGCCGACCACGGAGCCCGAACAGCCTGCGATCCCGGACAACATATTCGATAATCCGGACGATGGCACGGTAGGCTCCGCCGAATCAACCGGAGAGATCAGGTATTCATCCAAGGTCGCTCTCACAAAGTCTGCGGTCGTTGCGTCTATCGTCCACTTTGAGGGGGCGGTCGTGACGGTCAAGGACAAGGACGGAAACGACCTTGCAGACGACTCTGCGCCGGGCACCGGCTCGACCGTGACGGTCACGGTCGGTACGGACACCGTCACGAAGGTGCTGATCTTTTTGGGCGACGTCGACGGCAACGGCTCGGTCAACGCGACAGACGCGAGGCTCGCTCTGCGCGCCGCTGCCAAACTCGACACGCTTGAGGGCGCGTTCGCAGTTGCCGCCGACCCGGACGGATCGAAAACGATCAACGCCACCGACGCGAGAATGATTCTGCGCGCAGCTGCGAAGCTCGACGATCCCGCCGGGTGGCTGGCGCAATAAAACAGCCTACCAAAAGCTCGTCATAAAAAGGATCGCACCGCGGCGTGAGCCGCGGTGCGAGTTGTTTTGAATTGTTTTGATTTTGTTATTCACCCGAGCTTGCTTATCTCCGCCTCGAGCTGGGCGATCTTGGCCTCGAGCTCTTTATCCTTCTTGCGCTCGTTCTCGACGACCTGCGCGGGGGCGCGGCTCGTGAAGTTCTCGTTCGCGAGGCGGGCGGTCAGGCCTTCGTACTGCTTCCTGTCGGAGGCGAGCTCCTTATTGAGTCTCGCGCGTTCCGCTTCGAAATCGACGAGCTCGCTCAAGGGGATGTAGACCGACGCGGCGGGCGTCACGATGCTGACGCAGCCCTCGGGAACGTCGAGCTTCTCGCCGGCGAAGACTTCCTCGGCGGAGGCGAGTTTTTTGAAAAACTCCGCTCCTGCGGCGAAGGTGTCGGCGCTTGACGAAACGACGTAGACGTTCGTTTTGCGGGAGGGCTTGACGTTCATTTCCGCTCTGCGGTTGCGTATCGCGCGGATGGCTTCGATTATCTTCTCCATCTCGGCGGTCTCGGCGGCGTAGTCGTCCTCCGCCGCGGTCGGCCAGTCGGCGATCATTATCGAATCGCCGCTGTGCGGCAGGGTCTGCCAGATTTCCTCGGTGATGAAGGGCATGAACGGATGCAGCAGCTTCATCATGCCGGACATGACGTAGACGAGGACGGCTTTCGCGGTCTCTTTCGCTTTGCCGCCGGCGTTGAGGCGCGTCTTGCAAAGCTCGATATACCAGTCGCAGTAAACGTCCCAGATGAAGTCGTAGAGGCGGGACACTGCCATACCGAGCTCGAAGCGGTCGAGCGCGTCGGTGACCTCGGAAACCAGGGCGTTATACTTGTGGAGTATCCACTTGTCGGGCGTCGCGAGGTCGGCTTCGTCCGGGATGTGCGGCGCGGGTTCGTTTTCGTCGAGGTTCATCAGGACGAATCTCGCGGCGTTCCATATCTTGTTCGCGAAGTTGCGGCTCGCCTCGACCTTTTCGTCCGAGAATCGCATATCGTTGCCGGGGCTGTTGCCCGTCGCAAGCGTGAACCTGAGCGCGTCGGCACCGAATTTGTCGATTATCTCGAGCGGGTCGATGCCGTTGCCGAGGGACTTTGACATCTTGCGCCCCTGCGCGTCGCGGACGAGCCCGTGGATGAGCACCGTGTTGAACGGTATCTTGCCGGTATGCTCGACGGAGGAGAATATCATCCTCGCGACCCAGAAGAAGATTATGTCGTAGCCCGTGACGAGGGTGTCGGTCGGGAAGAAGCGCTTCAGGTCCTCGGCGTCGTCCGGCCAGCCCATGGTCGAGAAGGGCCAGAGGGCGGAGCTGAACCAGGTGTCGAGCGTGTCGGGGTCGCGGGTGATGTTCTTGCTGCCGCACTTCGGGCAGCAGTCGGGGTCGTCCTTTGAGACTATCGTCTCACCGCAGTCGGCGCAGTACCATGCGGGTATCCTGTGGCCCCACCACAGCTGACGGGAGATGCACCAGTCGCGGATATTCTCCATCCAGTTGTAGTACGTCTTGCTGAACCTGTCGGGAATGAACTTTATCTTGCCGTCGCGCACCACGTCTATCGCGGGGCCGGCGAGGGGAGCCATCCTGACGAACCACTGGGTCGATATCCTCGGCTCGATGGAGGTGTGGCAGCGGTAGCAGGTGCCGACGTTGTGCTTCATCGGCTCGACGGAAACGAGAAGTCCCTTTTCCTCGAGCTCCCTGACTATCGCCTTGCGGCACTCGTAGCGGTCCATGCCGGCAAACCTGCCGGCGTTCGCGCTCATGTGACCGTCGTCGGTCATGACGTCGATGACGGGCAGATTGTGCCTTTGACCGACCTCGAAGTCGTTGGGGTCGTGCGCGGGGGTGATCTTGACGGCGCCGGTGCCGAAATCGCGCTCGACGTAGGTGTCGGCGATAATGGGTATCTCCTTGCCCACTATCGGGAGGATGAGCGTTTTGCCGACGGCGTCCTTGTATCTTTCATCCTCGGGATGGACCGCGACGGCGGTATCGCCGAGCATCGTTTCGGGTCTGGTCGTGGCTATCTCGATATAGCCCGAACCGTCGGAATACGGATACTTGATGTGCCAGAAGTTTCCGTCCTGTTCCTCGTACTCGACCTCGGCGTCGGAAAGGGTAGTCTCGCAGTGCGGGCACCAGTTGACTATGCGCTTGCCGCGGTAGATGAGGCCTTTTTCGTAAAGGTTGACGAAGACCTCGCGCACCGCGCGGGAGCAGCCCTCGTCAAGAGTGAAGCGCTCCCTGTCCCAGTCGCAGGAGCAGCCGATCTTTTTGAGCTGCTCGACGATCCTGCCGCCGTATTTAGCTCTCCACTGCCAGGCGCGCTCAAGGAAAGCCTCGCGGCCGATCTCCTCCTTGGAGGTGCCCTCATCCCTGAGAGCGTCGACTATCTTCTTCTCGGTCGCTATCGAGGCGTGGTCCGTGCCGGGCAGCCAGAGTGTGTCGTAGCCCTGCATGCGCTTCCAGCGCACGAGGATGTCCTGCAGCGTTTCGTCAAGGGCGTGCCCCATGTGGAGCTGACCCGTGATGTTGGGCGGCGGGATGACTATCGTGTAGGTCTTAGCGCGCGGACGCGTGCCGGCGTGGAAATACTTTTTGTCGAGCCATTCGCGGTAGATCCGGTCTTCGACGTTCTTCGGATCGTAGACTTTGGCAAGGTCCTTTTTCATTCTGATTCCTCTTTATCTGTATTGTCTGTCGGGAGTATCTCTATCTTGACTTTCTCTATCCTTCTGCCCTCGACGCTGAGGACGGTGAAGCGGAGATTGTCGAGCTCTACGGTGTCAAGGTTGCCGTCCTCGGGCAGATAGCCCAGCCGGCTGATGATGAAGCCGCCGATCGAGTCGTAATCTCCCTCGGGCAGGTCGCGCCCGATTATCTCGCTGACTTCGTCGATGTCGGTCGCTCCGTCGATGGTGTAGACGTTGTCGTTTATCTTGTTGATCTCCTCGTCCTCGTCGTCGTATTCGTCCTGGATGTTGCCGACGATCGTCTCGACGAGATCCTCGAAGGTGACGATGCCCGCGGTGCCGCCGTATTCGTCGACGACGACCGCCATCTGCAGGTGCTTCTCGGTCATTTCCTTAAGAAGCTCCGCGCATTTTTTGGTCTCGGGGACGAAGTACGCTTCCCTCATGACGGTCCTTATCGTCGCGCTCTCGGGGATATCCTCGCCGATGAACTTGAGAAGGTCCTTTATGTAAACGATGCCCACGATATTGTCCGGGTCGTCGTCATATACGGGTATGCGGGAGTAGCCCTCCTCTATGGATGCCTTTATGACGACGGATATCGGCTCGTCCGCTTCGACGGCGGTCATATCGACCCTGTGGGTCATGACGTCGCCGGCGTCGAGGTTGTCTATCTCGAAGATGTTGTTTATCATCTCCGCCTGAGTGTCCTCGATGACGCCCTTTTCCTCGCCGACGTCGACAAGGAGCCTTATCTCCTCCTCGGTTATATGCTCCGTCTCGGCTTCCGGGTCTATGCCGAACAGCCTTACGAGCCCGTTGGTCGAAGCCGAAAGCAGCTTGGTGAAGGGGCGCGTGACGGCGGAAACGAACAGCAGGGGCCTGACGGCGAGATAAGATATCCTCTCGGGTCTTGCCAGCGCGAGCTTCTTGGGTACCAGCTCGCCGAGAACGAGGCTGAAATAGGACAGCACGAGCGTGATGAGTACCGTCGAGACCGCGTTCGCGACGTTCACAGGGAGGAAGGTCAGCCAATTCGTCAGCGCGGATGAAAGCATCGGCGAGAAGGACTGCGACGCGACTGCCGAATCAAGGAAGCCCGCCAGAGTCACGCCGACCTGTATCGTCGACAGAAAACGGGAGGAATCCTTTGTAAGCTTCAGTATCTGCTTCGCCTTTTTATTGCCCTCCTCGGCCGCCTTTTCTATCTTGCTGTCGTTGAGGGAGATCACGGCGATCTCGCTCATCGCGAAGAATGCGTTTATGAGGATGAGTACGAAGAGGATGAAAAGATCGAGTACGATCTTGGAGCCCGATACTCCGCCCTGATAAGCGGAAAGTATCGAGAGCGTCAGCCATCGCGGGCCGGGGTCGTCCATAAAATAAAAACTCCTTTTTGTCGTGTGGTATATATTGTACGGCAGGATCTCATTCAGTAAGCAGCGCGTAGGCCTCGCGGTACTTCGAGATCGTGACGTCTATGACGTCGGCGGGCAGACGGTAGCCGCTGCCGGGGTTCGCCCTGAGCCAGTCCCTGACGAACTGCTTGTCGAACGACGGCTGGCTCTTGCCGGGCTCGTAGCCCTCGAGGGGCCAGAATCTCGAGCTGTCGGGGGTGAGCACCTCGTCGGCGAGAACGACGCTGCCGTTTTCGTCAAGGCCGAACTCGAACTTGGTGTCGGCGATGATGATGCCCTTGGAGAGGGCGTAATCGGCGCACCTGTTGTAGACGGCGAGAGAGAGGTCGCGAAGAGCAGAGGCGTATTCGAGACCCTTGCCCGGGTAGAGCTTTTCGATGACGTCGACGCTCTGCTCGAAGGTGATGTTCTCGTCGTGCTCGCCGAGCTCCGCCTTGAACGAGGGCGTGTAGATCGCCTCGGGCAGCTTGGCGGAATCGACGAGCCCCTCGGGCATCTTAAGCCCGCAGACGGTCCCGTCGGCCTTGTAGCTCTCCCACGCGGAGCCGGTGATGTAGCCGCGGACGATACACTCTATGGGGAGCATGCGAAGTTTCCGGCAAAGCATCGCGCGGTCGCGGAAATCCTCCGAACGGAAAAACTCCGGCATATCTGCGGCGTCGGTCGAGATCATGTGGTTCGGCACGAGGTCCCCGGTGTAGTTGAACCAGAATTCCGACATCTTGTTGAGGACTACGCCTTTGCCTTCGATCTTGTTTTCGAGAATGTGGTCGAAGGCCGAAATGCGGTCAGTCGCGACCATAACAAGGTTCTCGCCGAGGTCGTAGATCTCTCTGACCTTGCCCTGCTTGAAAGGAACGTATTTTTCCATCCGTCTGCTCCCATTTTATATTTCCGTGTATTATATCACATATTTTTATAATAGTAAAGAGCGATTTTTGCCCCGGCGACCTTGACCGCAAAATGATATTATGTTATATTTACTCTGATATCCTGTTTTCGGAGGTCGTATATTAATGCTTTTCGGAAAAACCGCAAAGGTGATTACAGCCGTTTTGCTCGCGGCGGTATTCTCCCTCTGCGCGATCAGCGCGGCGTTTGCCGCCGGGGACGAAACGGGCGCGACCGTCAAGGTCTACGTGCCGGTCGAGGCTCCGACCGCGGGCGGGAACTATATCATAGCGACGGATTTTGCCGGGGCGAACGGTACCGACGGCGGGGGCGTTTATACGCACGTCATATACGATGAGCGTCTGAGTCTTTCCGACGCGGGCGAGGACTATTCCCACAACCTCCTTTTTGTTCTTGATAAGACTTATCTCTCTCCCGGCTCCGATTACGGCATTGACGCGCAGTACGTCATCGCGCCGTCGGAAGCGGACAAATACAACGTTTTTACCTTCTCTCAGGGCGCCAAAAACGGCTCGTTTCTTATAGAACACGAAGACCGCGTGCCGTATTTCGGACCGAGGAACGACGAGACTCCCGATGAAACCGCCCTTCCCTCCGGCGGCAGCACCAACGCGTATTACGGCGTAGGCGCCGACGCGAAGGCGAACTCGACGTATAAAACGAAGATATTCTTCTTTTGGGGGACGGATATAGACGAAACGACAACGGGAAATAAGCCCGTCGCCGCCAACCATTCCTCAAAAGGCATTACATTCAGATACTATAAGAGAAACTCGATCAATTTCTGCCTGTGGCTCAACTGCCGCAGCAACAGCGGCGGAGAACTCGAGATACGCGGAAACACCTGCCGCGATTCCTTCTATACGAGCGCCGAAGTGACGCGCGGCTACGATTTCACGCTCTACGAGGAGAGGGAAGTCGCCGTCGCCGAGGAGACGACCGAGCACGTCCACGCCTGGGATGATGGGGAAGTAACGATCCCCGCGACCTGCGAGGGTGAGGGCGTCAAGACCTTCAGCTGTGCGAATTGCGACGAGACGATGACCGAGCCGATCCCCGCGAAGGGTCACAGCTACGTTTCGACCGTTATCCCGCCGACCTGCACCGAGGACGGCTATACGCTTTGGGAGTGTGAGAACTGCGACGCGTCCTATACGACCGATACGGTCGGCGCGTCGGGTCACGACTGGGACGATGGGGAGGAAACGACTCCGGCAACTTGCGAGGGTGAGGGCGTCAAGACCTTCAGCTGCGCGAATTGCGACGAGACGATGACCGAGCCCATACCTGCGAACGGTCACAGCTACGTTTCGACCGTTATCCCTCCGACCTGCACCGAGGACGGCTATACACTTTGGGAGTGCGAAAACTGCGATTCGTTCTATACATCGGATGAAGTGGGCGCTACCGGTCACAAATGGGATAACGGAACGGTTACGACGCCCGCGACGTGCGAGGGCGACGGAGTAAAGACCTTCACCTGCGAGTGCGGCGAGACGAAGACCGAAACTATTCTCGCGAACGGTCACATCTACGTTCCGACGGTCATTGCTCCGACGTGTACCGAGGACGGCTATACGCTTTGGGAGTGCGAAAACTGCGACGCGTCCTATACCTCCGATCCCGTCACCGCTTCGGGACACGCATGGGGCGAAGGTGCGGTGACGACGCCCGCGACATGCGAGGGCGAAGGCGTAAGGACCTTTACCTGCGCGTGCGGCGAGACGAAGACGGAAACTATCCCCGCGAACGGTCACAGCTTCGTTCCGACGGTCATTGCGCCGACGTGTAC
>JAFRXS010000028.1 GCA_017443405.1 Clostridia bacterium
AAACGTGCGCGTCTGCCAATTCCGCCACTCTCGCGTGCAGTCCCTGACTGACTTCGCTATTATAACAAGACGGATAACGGTTGTCAAGAAGAAATTTCAGAAAAAGGAAGAAAAATACGGTTTTTATTCATTTTTTCGACCGTTCCGGGGCCGTCCGCCGTCCGGGAGCGGGCTTTTTCCGCGCAAAAGAGCCGTCCCGCGGCGGGGACGGCTCTATCGTCAGGTCTTCGGGGCTTCGTTTATTTATCGAACGCCGCTTTTATCTTGTCCCAGACAGGCTCAAGATGATTGTTCCAGAGGTCCATGATGAAGCTGTAGATCTTATAGACCGCCATGGTCGCTATGTCGTTCTTCATCACGTCCTCGAAGGTCACGGTGAAGGTACTGTAGTTCCACGCGTCATCCTCTTTCAGGTCGAAGACGCGCGCGCCGCGTGTTTCGTTGTTGCCGTAGGAGGCGAAACCGCAGGTGGGCGTGTTGATGATGTCGACGCCCTCATAGGGGATCACGAAGGTATTGACGTGGTCGTGGCCGGAAACAATGCCGAGCACGTCGCCGCGCGCCTTCATCGCCGCGAATTCGCCGCTGTTGACGGTGCCGGGGCAGGGGCTCTCACCGAGGACGCCGGCGGCGTTGTCGGGCAGCTTGTAGTAGACGCCGCCGGACTCGATCGCCGCGTGCTCGGCGTCGGTCTTCTCAAGAGCGTCCCAGATCTCGCGGACGATTATGTGCTGGAAAGCGAGAGAGGGCACGAGACCTCCGTTTTCCGCTTCAAGACGCTCGGAGGTCTGCCTGTACCAGTCGATCTGGCTCTGCTTCACGTGGTCGTAGCCGCCGTTGACTTCGTCATAGGTGCCGGAGTCGATCATCCAGATGTTGAAAACGACCTTGCCGTCGCCCTTGGAGGAATAAATGGGGATGTTGTAGGTGCCTACTCCGTCGATCGCATCGCCCTCGTCGAAGGAGATATTGCACTTGTAGGTCTCGTAGAACGCCATCTGGTCTTCTTTGGTCATCTTGTTGTCGTCATCGTCGTCGTGGTTGCCGAAAACGATCGCCACGGGGACGCCGAGCATCTCGAAAATGTCCATATACTGCCTTATGGCTATGGTGGAGGACACCTTGGTCCCGGTCGAGTAGCCCGCGATATTGTCGCCGGTAAGAAGGATGAGGTCGGGCTCGAGCTCCTTGACGGACCTGTAGAGGAAGCTCTTGCAAAGCCCGGACAGAGAGGCGTCGTCCTGGATATCGGAGAAGTTGAGGATACGGAAGGAGCCGTCGTCCTTGAACTTAAGACCGGCTGCTTCGGCTCTCGTCTGAGCGAACGCCGCGGGCGCCGCGACGCAGCAGAGCATGACCGCAGCAAGCAGTACGGCAAGTATCTTTTTCATAATAATTACCTCCGTTTTCCGCACGAAAATGCGAAACAAATTCACTTCAATTATATAAATTTTATTGAAAAAGTCAAGAGGGAGCATCGGCGAAGCCGATGCAGTGATATTTGCCCTGAGGGGCAAGTGATATTGCCTGCGGCAGTGATATGCGCTCCGCGCGTGATATGTGCCTTTGGCACGTTGCGGACGGGCTCCGCCCGTACCCATTGAATATCTCGCCTGTCGGCGCGTGAATTGCCTTCGGCGTGAATTGCGCTGAAGCGCATGAATTGACTTGCGGTCATGAATTGCCTTTCGGGCATTTCGTAACGCTTCGCGTTAGTTTATATGACCGGGTGCGGGCGGAACCCGCCGTCAATGCGCCGCGCAGCGGCGCAATTCATGGAGCGATGCGAGAATTCACGCGCGGCTCGCCGCGCAATTCATGACGCGAAGCGTCAATTCACCGACTCAATATGCATCTTAGATGCATTCGATATGTTTTGCCTCACGGCAAAAACGGGAAAAGGCGGCGGGTCTCCCCGCCGCCATAAATGAGAAGAAGTATCTGTCGCGCGCCGATCAGGCGACTTTAAGAACGTCGAGCTTCGCCGCCGCGCGAAGTATGCCGCGGGCGTCGGTCGCGTTGATATTGTTGTCGCCGTCGGTGTCCGCCGCGGAAGCGAAAGCTCCCTCGAGCGTGTCGAGCTTCGCCGCCGCGCGCAGGGCGAGCCTCGCGTCGGTCGCGTTTACGGTCGCGTCGCCGTCCACGTCGCCCAGGAATATGATCGTCTTTGTAACGGCAGACTCTCCGACTGTGACGGTTACGGTAGAGCCGGTGCCGGGCGTCGCGTCGTCCGCAAGCTCGTTGCCGTCCTTGTCCTTAACGGTCACGACCGCGTTGTCCGCGCCCGTGATCGCCGCGACGAGCTGCGACTTGGTAAGCGCAGCGGCGGACGCGTATATTACGAATTCCGGAGTCTCCGCAGAGGTGATACCCTCGCCGCCGAAACTGAATACAGCATCCGCTGCCGGCGGGTCGGTGGGCTGCGGGTCGGTGGGCTGCGGGTCGGTGGGCTGCGGGTCGGTAGGCTGCGGCGGGATCGGTTCTCCGCCCGCAGGGAAAACGAACTCGTCCTGCGAAATATAGTAGGCGTCGCCCTTCGTATCCAACACATAGATCCCGTTTTGCGCGCCGAGGACATCCATGACACTAATATCGGGCATATTGAGATAGGCGTAAGCCGCCTTGTCGTGGTCGACCATCAGGATGCCGTGCGTGAATACGACAAAGGGATATTTCTCGCTGTAAACTACCTTTCTAACAAATGCGTCGACGCCGGAGAGACGGAACATCTTCTGCGCCGGAGCATCATCGGAAAACCGGTAGAAATCAATGCTGACGGGTATTTCCTGATAATTGATCAGGATCGCGTTCCGGTCCCCTTTGTCGTTATACAGACCGAATATTCCTGAGCCGTAACAGTCCAGGTCCAGATCCCACGCCGTATGGCGCGTAAAGTACCGGTTTTCGGTCGCCTCATAATATGAACGCATGATCTCGCCGGTTTTAAGGATATAGGGTTCGATCATGGTTTCGCCGTCATCGGTTCTCACCGCCTCATCCGCGATCAGCTTCGGCGCGCCGTCCGCGCTGTCCCACGCGTAATACAGCATCTTCAGCGGCGTGGCAGAGAGCATGAAGTCCGGATGCTCGGGCCAGACAGAAACGCGCAGGAACAGTCTGCCGTCGAACCCCATGGTCAACTGATCGAAGGCAGCAGTAACTACCTGCGAGCCATTCTCCGTTCTGATCTCCGCCAGCTTCTGCAGGAAGGCGTCGTCCGCCTTGAAATCAAAGCGCGAAAAGGTTTTGAAGTCCTTTGTCTGCAGACCGATCCGGCATCCGCCGCCCTCCCGGAGTTCCTCTTCATCAAGAATGAGGTGGTCATAGCTCAAAAATGAATCGTACTTCTCCGCCAGGATGTAGCTGTCTCCGAGCTTGAAGATCGTGTTTCTTTCCGAAATATTATCCATAATCGAGTCGGAAAGAACGAACGAACCGAGACGCTCGGCGGTTTTCCCGTCCGCCGTTCGAAGGAATTGGACCTCATAATCCCACTGGTCTTCGGTCTCGCCATATATCCGAACGATAGCGGCAAGGATAAACGCGTCGCCGTCGGCATACACGGTCTCCATGAGAAAGCAATTCTCTTCCGGGTTTCCGGTTGCTGCGGCGACAAACGCAGCGGCATCCGTATGAGTGATCGAGTCCCCGTCGATAAAGACGATCTCTGTATTTCCATCACCTTTGTCGTCCTGCGTGTGCCACAGACCCAACGTGCGGAAGCCGGCGTCGGTATTTACGGTATCGGACGCAAGCAACCTTCCGCTGCCGAGGCTGTCGGACGCGGCAAGAGGTTTCAGGGCCGAGACCGCAACAGTGTCATCCGTCGAAGCGGCGTCGAGCATGGCGGGAACGCCCTCGAACGCATTGTTGCCGACCGAGCGTTTTTCGGCGGGTTCCACAATGAGCTCGGTAAGGTTCGTGCAGCCTCTGAACGCTTCTCTGCCGATGACCGTTACGCTTGCGGGGATCGTAAGGCTGACAAGATCGGTATAACCGCCGAACGCGTATGTTGCGATACCGGTGACGCCTTCCGGGATGACGAGCTTTGTCAGCGGCTCGCCGTTAACGTATAGCTTAGCTCCGTCAGCCAGCGGATTATTACCGGCGTAATAATCAAATGCCATACCGCACCATACTGCCAGATCGGCAAGCGAAATGCGCTCCAGCGCTTTGCATCCTTCGAACAGATTGTATCCGACATCGGTCGCGCTCGCGGGGATCGTCACGCTCTTCAGGTCTTCGCAGCTGCTGAACGCGTAATTACCGATACGTGTAACGCCCTCGGGGATCGTCGCGTTCGTAAGCCCGGAACACCCGGCGAACGCGTAATTACCGATCGTCGTCACTCCTGAAGGGACAGTCAGTTCGGTCAGCTGTTCGCCGCCGACATACAACTTATGCGCATAGAAAACGGGATTTGAAGAGAGCGATTCAAATAAAATCCCGCACCACGTTTCCAGATCCGCCACGTACACCGCCTCGAGCCCGCTGCAGCCGTCGAACGCGGAATCCCCAACCATGGTCAGACTCGAAGGGATCGTCACGCTTTTGAGATTTTCGCAGTTCAGGAACGACATCTGTCCTATGGAACTCACGGTGTCCGAAAGCGTTACGCTTTCCAGCGAGGAACAATCGGCAAACGCGTATGAACCGACGCTTGTTACTCCGTCGGCGATCGTGACCGCGCGCAGGTTTTCGGCGTTCGCAAACGGCGAAGGATTCTCGGAATACCGGGATGGGAAATCGTAATCGGACATATCCCCGCTGCCGGTCAGTGTAACGGTCTCCAGCGAGTCGCAGGAAAAAGCGTATTTGCCTGTTGTCGCGTCTGCGGGCATAGTCAGGACCTTCAGATTGTTACACCCTCTGAACGCATACTCGCCGATATACCTGACGCTGTCGGGAATCGTGACAGTCTCGACAGCCTCACCGAAGAAGTAGATAAAATGATCGGAAATTCCCCGCGTGCCGTCCCTGAAGACGAGATCCGAGGGAATATCCCCGCCTTTGAACTCGCAGGCGTGCTTGCCGGCATACACGACGCCATCCGGCTGGGCGTCATACCACGCCGATCCGTAAAAGACGCCGCTGCCGAGCCGGATCACGCTGTCGGGGACGTTGAAGCTCGCCAGGTTTTCACAGCTGAACGCATATTCCCCGATCTCTGTCACACCGTCCGGAATGACGACGCTCGTCAGGTAGGGGTTTTCATAAAACGCTTCATCCGATATCCGGGTCACGCCGGCCGGTATCGTGTACGCCCCGCCGGTTTTCTGTGTGGGATAAAGGATCAGCTCGGTTTTGTCCCGATCGAACAGAACGCCGTCCTCCGAACGATACGCCGTGTTTTCCGCGGCGACACTGATATTCGTCAGACCCGAACACCGGTAAAGGGCATGCTTCCCGATGCCCGTCACGCCGGCGCCTATCGAAAGCGTTTTAATGTCACCGCATTCAAAAAACACAGCGCCCTCGAGCTCGGTCACACAGTCCGGAATAATGACGTTTTCGGGACAGCCGCACACACTGAACGCCCCGACTCCGATTTTTGTCACGCTGCCGTCGGTCGGGATCAAGCTCGTTTTGCAGCCGATGTGCAGGGACTTTTTTTCCGTTTCGATCACACAGTTGTCCACGCTGTGAAATACCGGGTTGCCCGGCGCAACGTCGATCGCCGATATATTCGGGGAATCAGAAATCGCGGAGTAATCGAGATCCGTCACGCTCGCAGGGATCGTCACGCTCGTCAGAGCCGTTCCTACGAACGACTGACTGGCGATCCGGGTCAGCGTGTCCGGGAAACCAACGGCAGCCAGATTCGGGCAATTTATGAACAGAGATCCTTCGAGGGCGGTCACGCCGTCTCCGATCACGACCTTCCTGATTTTGTCGTTCTCGTAAAACGGCGACTGTCCCCAGCTGTATTTTTCCGTCGCACCCGTTCCGCTTATCGTCAGAAGACCGTCCGAGTCGAGCGTCCACGTAAGGTTTTCGCCGCAGGTACCGGATTCGACGATATCCGCAGCGAGGGCTCTGAGCCCCGTAAACCCGGCGGCGGGGAGCACGGAAAGGATCAGAGCGAACGAAAGGATCACTACGATGTGTTTCTTGATAAGAATCAAGTGTTTCATTTTGTTTCCTCCTGCCTTACTTCAGAATAACGATATGCCGCAAATATGTATTGTTTTCATTGTAACACAAGGAAAATTTCAGAAACATTATGATATCCGACGATTCTACCCCCCCCGCAAAAAATTTTATACATATTGCACAAAAAAATGAAAATCCGCGGATCACAAAGAAAATCGGAACGGGATCAGGAAATTAAAAGATTGCCTGCCGGCGGTCACGTTCGCTCTTGAAACGCGCGTATAATTCTGTTATAATAACGCAAATTTTACCGGAAGGTCGGAGTTTCGGTCATATGCGCAGAGAATATCTAATGGGCAACGAGGCGATGGCGCTCGGCGCTCTCGCCGCGGGCGTCGGAGTCGTGTGCGGCTACCCGGGCACGCCGTCGTCGGAGGTCATTTCGACGGTATGCCGCCGGGCGCCGGAGGGCGTCTACGCCGAGTGGTCGGTAAACGAAAAGGCGGCGCTCGAAACGGCGGCGGGCGCGGCGTACTGCGGCGCGCGTACGCTCGTCACGATGAAGCAGGTCGGGCTCAACGTAGCCTCCGACCCGCTGATGAGCCTTGCCTACATAGGAGTGAAGGGCGCGATGGTCGTGCTCGTCGCGGACGACCCGGGGCCGATAAGCAGTCAGACGGAGCAGGACACGCGCACCTTCGGGATGTACTCGAAGCTGCCGGTGTTCGACCCGTCGGGCGTCGCGGAGGCCTATGAGATGATACAGGACGCCTTCGATCTGTCCGAAAAATACGGGACTCCGGTCATCTTCCGGCCGACGACGCGCATAGACCACGGCTACGAGGCCGTGACGGTAAAAGAGCCGGAGGAATACAAAAAGATAACGCCCGCGGGCTTCGTACGCGACCCCGCGAACCTGGTCATTTTCCCCGCGCTGTCAAGGCGCAATCACGCGCTGATCGAAAAGCGCAACGAGGGGCTCAAAACCGAGTTTTCGGCTTACGGTAAAAACGAAATAACGGAATACGGCCGGGGTGCGAAGGTCGGCATAGCGACGCACGGCGGGAGTCTCGGATACGTCAGGGAGAATATCGCGGACGGCGACAGCCTGCGGCTGTTCAAGGTCGCTACTCCCTTCCCCTTCCCCGAAAAGCTCGCTCTCGAATTTCTCGACGGGCTCGACGAGGTGCTTTGCGTCGAGGAGCTCGACCCCGTCATAGAGCGCGCGCTGACGTTCACGGCGGGCAAATACGCTCTTCCCGTGAAAATACGCGGAAAGCTGACGGGCGACGTCGCGCCGTCGGGCGAAAACAGCCCCGACAGCGTCGCGGCGGTCATGGACTCGTTTTTAAAGAGAAAAACCACGACCGGGGGCAGGGACGTTCCCGCGCCGCCGGCGCTGCCCGTGCGTCCTCCGGTGCTTTGCGCCGGCTGCCCGCACCGCGCGTCGTTCTACGCGGTCAAGCTCGCGATGAAGGGCAGAAAAGCGCTTTTCGCGGGCGATATCGGCTGCTATACGCTCGGCAACGCCGCTCCGCTCGACATGTGCGACACCTGCCTGTGCATGGGCGCGGGGCTCGGGATAGCCCAGGGAGTAAAGAGAGTCGATCCCGACACCTGCTGTTTCGCGTTCGTCGGCGACTCGACCTTCTTCGCGTCCGGCATTTCCGGCGTAATAAACGCCTTTTACAATCAGGCGGATATGACGCTCGTGATACTCGACAACTCGACCACCGCGATGACCGGTCACCAGCCGCATCCCGGCACTGGCGTAACCGCGACGGGGCAAAGAGTAACGCCCGTTTCGGCGGAGAAGGTGCTGAAAGCAATAGGGCTCGAAACCGTTGTGACTCTCGACCCGCTCGACCTTAAGACCGCGGTCGGCGAGGTCCGGCGCGTTTCGGAGAAGCCGGGCGTCAAGGCGATAATCTTCAAGTCGCCCTGTGTCGCGATAGAAAAGACCGACAGGCGCTGTACGGTCGACGAAAACAAATGCGTCGGCTGCAGAAAATGCATCAATGAACTCGGCTGTCCCGCGCTCGGTATGAAGGACGGCAAGGCGCATATCGACGCCGCCCAGTGTACCGGCTGCGCCCTGTGCGCGAAGGTCTGCCCCGTCGGAGCCATCGGAGGTGACGAAGATGAATAAGCCGTCGAAGAACGTCATAGTCGCCGGCGTCGGCGGTCAGGGCACAGTGTTAGCCGGCAGGCTGATAGCCGAGGCGGCGATGCAGGAGGGCCTGTCCGTCAAGGGAGCCGAGACCATCGGCATGGCGCAGCGCGGCGGCAGCGTGACGAGCTTCATCCGCTTCGGCGGGGAGTGCGCGACGCCGTTCATCAAAAAGGGCGAGGCCGACCTTATACTCGGCTTCGAGCCCGGCGAATGCGTCAGGCTGCTGCCCTATCTCGGGGACGGCGGAGCGGCGGTCGTGCTCGACAGAGCGGTCATGCCCGTTTCCGCGCTCACCGGCGCGTCGCGCTACGAGCCGTCGGAGATGATCTCTTACCTTAAAAACAGGGTCGACCGGCTCGTTCTTATAGACGCCGAAAGCGCGGCGAGGGCTCTGGGCACCTCGAAGTGTCTCAACGTCGCGCTGCTCGGCGCGGCGGCGAGGTCCGGGGCGCTGGGGCTTACGGTCGAAAGGCTCGCTTCCGCCGTCAAGGCGGTCATCCCGCCGCGGCTCACGGAGATCAATCTCAAGGCTCTGAATACAGTCACTCTTTAAGGAGGTCAATCATGCATATTTCCGACGAACAGCTTCTCAAGGTCAACGACGAGATACAGCGTCTGATAAACTCGGACAGCTTCTACGGCAAAAAATACCGCGAGGCGGGCATCACGGGCGTTAGGACCGAGGAGGATTTCCTGCGGCTGCCGTTCAGCGAGAAGCAGGACCTGCGCGACGCCTATCCCCTGGGGCTGATGACGGCACCGGAGGACGAGATAGTCCGCATACATTCCTCTTCCGGCACGACGGGCAGACCGGTCATAATTCCCTACACCGCCAAGGACGTCGACGACTGGGGCGAGCAGTTCAGGCGCTGCTACGAGTTTGCCGGCATAACGAAAAGCGACCGCATCCAGATAACTCCCGGCTACGGCCTGTGGACGGCGGGCATCGGCTTCCAGAACGGCGCCGAAAAGCTCGGAGCGCTGGTCGTGCCCATGGGCCCCGGCAACACCGAGAAGCAGCTTTCGATGATGATCGACCTTGAAACGACCGTCCTGTGCGCGACCTCGTCCTACGCGCTGCTGCTCGCGGAGGAGATCGAGAAGCGCGGCATTAGGGATCAGATCCACCTCAGAAAGGGCGTTTTCGGCTCCGAGAGGTGGGGAGAAAAGATGCGCGCCCGCATCAAGAACGAGCTGGGCATTCAGATCTACGACATCTACGGTCTGACCGAGATCTACGGCCCCGGCATCGGCATATCCTGCGACTACGACTGCGGCATGCACTACTGGGACGATTTCATCTATCTCGAGATAGTCGATCCGGTCACGCTCGAACCGGTAAAAGACGGCGAGTGGGGCGAGATAGTCATAAGCACTCTCGTTAAGGAGGGCGCGCCGCTGATACGCTACCGCACGCACGACCTGTCGAGGATAATCCCCGGCGAATGCGAGTGCGGCTCGAAGTTCCCGAGGATAGACTCCATCATGGGGCGCTCGGACGATATGATGAAGATCAAGGGCGTAAACGTCTTCCCGAAGCAGATCGAGGAGGTCCTGCAGACCTTCACGGAGCTGTCCTCCGAGTATCAGATACACATCTCGCACCTCGACGGCAGGGACACTATGCGCATCTACGTCGAGGCGGACGGCAGAGCCGATTTCCTCAGGACCGCCGAGCTCATCGCGGCGAAAGTCAAGAGCCGCATAGGCTTTACGCCGATAGTCAAGGTCGTCGAGACGGGCGTGCTGCCGAGGAGCGAAAAGAAGACGAAGAGAGTCATAGACGAGAGGTACGATTGAGGGTTTTCAATTCGGGGAACAGCATATAAAACGCGCAACTTGAAAGCGGCGTCCGCCGGGGCGCCGCTTTTGTTTATCCTTATTTGTTCAGCGTGCGAAGATATCAAGCTCGCTCAGCTTCGCCGCGGCGCGGAGTATGCCTCTCGCGTCGGTCGCGTTGATACCGTCCGCGTTATCGACGTCCGCGGCGAGCGCGTACGCGCCGGAGAGCTCCTCCAGCTTGGCTGCCGCGCGCAGGACCCAAAACGCAACGAGCCGGCGCCCGAAAGCGCCGGCTCGAAGTGTATCAAAAAGTATCGGTTCAGCCTCTTGAGGCGAAGTTGAAGATATCGCGTATCATCGCGAAGATCATGTGGAAGATCCAGTTGATCTCGCCGATCCAGCCGTGGCCGCTGTGGTCCTTGCCGCACCACGGGCAGTCCTCGAACTGGCTCTTGATGACTTCCCTGTAGGAGCTGCCGCAGTCCTCGCAGGTGTAGGTGCGCACGCCGCGGTTCTTGCCGTCGGGCCTGACCGTGACCTCGCTCTTCCACTCGTGCGCGTGCGCGGTGAACTCCGCCTTGTATGTAATGTCGCCGTCGACCGTGACGACAGCCGGATCCCAGCGCGAGAAGAAGTAGTGATTCGCGCTGTCGCTGGGCTTCGTCGGGGCGGCGGGCTCGGCGACCGTGTCGCCGTACTCGTAGACCTTCTCGGACAGGAGCGCGCCGTCGTAATTGAGGAACTTAACGGTGTAGCTGTTGCGCGTGTAATAGTACTTCACTACCGTGGAGCCGTCGGGCTCGATCCTGACCGTCTGCGCCGCCGGAGCGGTGAAGCCGGTGAAGCTGCCCACCGCCGGGGTGACGTCGGCGTCGCTCTCGCCGCCGAATATCCCGTAGGTCTCCAGCGTGTAGGTGTCGGCGTTCAGGTCCTCAAGGTAATGCTCTACCTTGTACTTCGTGTCGCCGTCGGGTATCCAGCGCGCGGTAAGCGCGGCCTCGCCGTCGATGTCCCAGGTACGGGCGGAATTGCCGTCCGCGTCGTAGTACATGACGCCGTCATCGGTGTAGTAGCCGGCGAACTGATAGCCGACGCGCGACGGAGCCGTTATCGCAGGCATATCGGCGTCGTAGGTCGCGGTGACGTCCGTCGTGCCGGGCGTGATGTAGGCAAGGCCTTCGTCGCCGACGCCGAGCGTCACGGCGTAGCGGTTTGCGGTCCACTTCGCGTAGACTCTCGCGCCGCCCGCGGGAACGGTTATCTCGGTAACCGGGCCGTCGGTAAGCTCCGCGTTCCTGTACCAGCCGCCGAACGTGTAGCCCGTCTTC
Source organism: Clostridia bacterium (assembly GCA_017443405.1). GTDB lineage: Bacteria > Bacillota > Clostridia > Oscillospirales > Acutalibacteraceae > RGIG2893. The sequence goes on from JAFRXS010000028.1 coordinate 11,377, forward strand.
GCGTCGGGCTCGCCGAGCGTGACGGTCGAGTCGGTAGCGCCGGTGAACACGGCGGCTCCGTCAGACGTCGCGCCCTCGTAGCTGTTTGTCTGCTCGAGAGCCTGCCATACCGCGTAAAGAGTCACAGTCGCGCCCTTGCCGGCGTAGAGGCCGTCGGATACGGTCTGAGAGTCGGTGTAGTCCGCCGCGGTCGCCGCGGGATCGGTCGACCAGCCGAGGAAGTCGTAGCCGGCTCTTTCAAAGCCGTTCGCGGCAAGGGCGTTGGCGGCGTCATAGGTGAAGTCGGCGGAAGCGGTAGAGCCCGTCACGGGCGTCGCGCCCGCGCCCTGATTGCCGTCGAAAGCGACCGTGTAGGTGTGCGCCGTCCAGCGCGCCTCGAACGAAACGTCGCCGGTAACGGTGTACGCGCCTTCGACCTTGTTTTCTCCCTCGTACCAGCCGTCAAGATCGTAGCCGGTGCGGGAGGTCTCGGGCATATCTATCGTTGTGGTCGTCCACTGAGCGTAGAGCTCGACGTCCGCGCCGGTAGAGAGGTTGACGACCTCCGCGCCGTCGCCGTAGCCGTCGCCGCTGCCGTCGGGCGCGGTGTTCCAGCCCGTGAACGTGAACGCGTCGAGGATGACGGACTCGGGCGAGCCGAAGCCGCCGTTGTAGTCGAAGCTGACTTCAACGTCCTTGGAGAAGGTGTTGGCGTCAAGAGCCTCGGGAGCGTCGTAGGTAAGAATCTGCTCGGAGGTGAGTCCGTCGCCGTTGTTGGAGTTGAAGCGAACGGTGTAGTTATTGGGAGTATAGACAGCGGTGACGGTGCCGTCGCCGGCGCCGAACGTGAAGGTGCTGCCGTCAAGGCTGCCCTCGCCTGCCGTCTTGCTCCAGCTGTCGAAGCCGTAGCCGGTCTTGAGCGGGGTCGCAGTGATCGTATAGCTGTCCTCGAACTGCTTCGTGACGGTGGTCTCGCCCTCGAAGCTGTCGCCCGCGGGAACTACCGTCAGGGTGTAGCTGTTTCTCGCGTATCTGTACTCGAGAACTGCGGAACCGTCGGGCTTGATGAACACGGTCTGCTCCGCGGGAGCCGTGAAGCCGGTATAGCTCCTGACTTCGGCGGTGACCGTCGTATCGGACGTGCCGGTGAGCTCGTCGGTGTCGGCGAGAGTGTAGGTGTCGGCGCCCAGATCCTGCTTGTAGTGCTTCACGGTGTACGCGGTATCCTCGTCCGCCGTCCAGACGGCGTAGAGGTTCGCGTCGCCGGGTATATCGTAGACTCTCGCGGAGCTGCCGTCGGCGTTGTAGTAAAGCTCGCCGCCTTCGATCTTAAAGCCGCCGAACGAATAGCCCGCGCGTACGGGAAGGGTGATCTCCGGCATAGCGGCGTCGTAGGTCGCGGTCGCCGAGGTCGTGCCCTCTGTCGTGTATCCGGGAGCTTCCGCAGCGGAAACAAAGGTCACGGTATACTCGTTTGCCGTCCACTTCGCGTAGACGGTCGCGCCGCCCGCGGGAATGAGGACGGAGGTCACGGGCTCGCCGGTAAGTTCCGCGTTCCCGTACCAGCCGCCGAAGGTGTAGCCCGTCTTCGCGTCGGGAGAGCCGAGGACGACAGTCGAGTCGGTGGCTCCGGTGAACGTGGACGCGCCGCCGACGGTCGCGCCGGAGTAGTTATTGGTCTGGGTAAGAGCGCTCCAGACGGCGTAAAGAGTGACGCTCGCGCCGTCGTCCGCGGTAAGATTATCCGTTACGGTCTGACCGTCCGTGTAGGTCGGAGCCGCCGCGGCGGGATCGAGAGCCCAACCGAGGAAGTCGTAGCCGGCTCTGGCGAAGCCGTTGGCGGTAAGTATATTCGCTTTGCCGTCGTAGGTGAAGCTGACGGAGGCGGTTTCGCCCGTCACGGGCGTCGCGCCCGCGCCCCGGTTGCCGTCGAAGGCGACCGTGTAGGTGTGCGCCGTCCAATGGGCGGTAAGCGTGACCGCTCCGGTCACGGTGTAAGTATCGCCCTCGATCTTTTCGTCGCCTGCGTACCAGCCCGCGAAGTCATAGCCCGTGCGGGAGGCCGCGGGAAGGGTGACGTTCACGCCGTTCCACTGAGCGTAAAGGTTGACGGTCGCGTCCTTCTCGGAGGCGAGGTTCTTGACGGGCTGACCGTCGGTATACGTATCGCCCGAACCGTCGGAGTTCGCCGCCCAGTTCGCGAAGCCGAGCGTTACGGTCTCGCCCGTCTTGTCTCCGGCGCCGCCTTTGTAGTCGTATGTGACGTTCGCGGTCTTTTCGAACGCGTTGGCGGTGATGTTCTCCTCTACGTCGTAGGTGAGCTTC
>JAFRXS010000029.1 GCA_017443405.1 Clostridia bacterium
AAAGAACAAAAACAAATAAACTGACGATAAACAATACAGCTTACCCGGGAGATACTTATACAGATGAAAAAAATATTGTGCGCAAGATGCAAGACCCGCCCCGCGGTCATCTTCATATCCAAGACCGAGCACGGTCAGACGTCGCAGCAGGGCTTCTGCCTCAAATGCGCGAGAGAGCTCAACATCGGTCCGATAAACCAGCTCATGGACCATTTCGGAATGACGGACGAGGATCTTGACTCCGTCAGCGATCAGATCTCCGACGTCATGGAGAACATCGACTTCTCGGCGTTCCAGCCGGGAGGGGCGATGGCCATGCCCATGCTCGACAATATCCAGGAGCCCGGCGCGGACGCAGATAAAGACGGCGACGGCAGCGAAGATGCGGAAGAACCGCGCAGACCCGGCGCCGCCCCCATGCCTCCGTTCCCCGGACGCGGCGCTCCGCAGCGCCCCGACGGCAGGACGCAGCCCCCGCGCGGCAAGACGAAGACAAAGCGCAAGTTCATCAGCATGTACTGCACCGACCTCACCGCGAAGGCGCGGTCGGGCGGACTTGACCGCATAATCGGCCGCGACAGGGAGATATACAGGGCGATACAGATACTCTGCCGCCGCTCAAAGAACAACCCCTGCCTGATAGGCGAACCGGGCGTCGGTAAGACGGCCGTCGCGGAGGGGCTCGCGCTCAAGATAGCCGAGGGCAGCGTCCCCGCGAAGCTCGCGAACAAGGAGATACAGATGCTCGACCTCACCTCTCTTGTCGCCGGCACGCAGTTCCGCGGTCAGTTCGAGGCGAGGATCAAGGGCCTCATCGACGAGGTCAAGACCGAGGGCAATATCATACTGTTCATCGACGAGGTGCACAGCCTTGTCGGCACGGGCGACGCGGAGGGTTCGATGAACGCCGCGAACATAATGAAGCCCGCCCTGTCGCGCGGAGAGATACAGGTCATCGGCGCGACGACCTTCACCGAATACCGCAAGTTCATAGAAAAGGACTCCGCTCTCGAGAGGCGCTTCCAGCCCATCAAGGTCGACGAGCCGTCGATACAGGAGACCTACGAGATACTCAAGGGTATCAAGGATTATTACGAGAACTACCACCGCGTTTCGATCTCCGACTCGCTGCTGTTCACCACGGTCACGCTCGCGGAAAGATACATCACCGACAGGTTCCTGCCCGATAAGGCGATAGACCTGCTCGACGAGTCCTGCACCTGCGCGAACCTCAGGAACAAAGCGATAAGCGACTACGAGAAGAACCGCGACGCTCTCGCGAAAAAGAAAGCCGAGGAGGAGGAGATAATGTCCTCCACCGGCGAGATAGACTATGAGAGGCTCTCGAACGTCAGAGCCGAGATAATGGAGCTCGAGAAGCAGGGCGAGCCGCTCAAGCACGCCGCCGCGGACAACTCCGTGACCGAGGACGATATAGCCCGCGTCATCGAGCTGTGGACGGGCATACCCGCCTCAAAGATCCAGGCGGGCGACGTGAAGCGTCTGCGCGACCTCGAAGCGCACCTCAAGGCGCGCATAATCGGTCAGGACGAGGCAGTGGAGCTCGTTTCCGCCGCCATTCGCAGGACGAGGATACAGCTGAGCCCCACCAAGCGTCCCGCCTCCTTTATCTTCGTCGGACCGACGGGCGTCGGCAAGACGGAGCTTGTCAAGCAGCTCTCAAAGGAGCTTTTCGACACGCCCGAAACGCTCATACGCCTCGATATGTCCGAATTCATGGAGAAGCACAGCGTATCGAGGCTCATAGGCTCCCCTCCCGGCTACGTCGGCTACGACGAGGCGGGTCAGCTCACCGAGAAGGTGCGCCGCAAGCCCTATTCCGTCATTCTTTTCGACGAGATAGAAAAGGCTCACCCCGACGTGATGAACATCCTGCTGCAGATACTTGACGAGGGAAAGACGAACGACGCGCAGGGACGCACGGTCGACTTCTCGAACTGCATCATCATAATGACCTCCAACGCAGGCAGCAACGTCAAAGACAGCGCGATAGGCTTCGCGCGCAGCGCGGCAGACGCCTCCCGCGAGCGTTCGATGAAAGCGCTTAGGGAATTCCTGCGTCCGGAGTTCATCGGCAGGGTCGACGAGATAGTCGTGTTCAACGCACTGACCAGGGACGATTACGTCCGTATCGCCCGCCTGCTCATAGACGAGCTGCGTCCGGCGATAAACGACAAGGGCTTTAAATTCACCGTTTCGGACGACGTTTATCCCGTCATCGCCGCGGACGCGGACGGCGGAACGAGAGGCGCGAGAGACCTCCGCAACACCATCCGCCGCAAGATAGAGGACCCCGTCGCGGACATCATCATCTCTTCCGACGGACAGGCGAAGGGCGAAATAACCGTCACCGCAGAGGACGGCGAGATCAAGGTCCGCGGGGAATGAGATGGACGATATAAACGAAAAAGGCGCGGTTGCGACTCCGGAAAGCGATTTTTACAAGGAGTCGCTGGTGCTTTTCGAGGGCGCCATTTCGGAGATACTCACGAGGATAGACATCATCCGCCGCTATTTCGTCGCGACGGGCAGACGCGACCCGGTCGAATACTGCAAGGCGAGAGTCAAGACCCCGCAGTCGACTAAGAACAAGCTCGTCTCCCGCGGCCTCGAGCCGACCTACGAGAACGCGCTCGAACACCTCAACGACGTAGCCGGAACGAGAGTCGTCTGCACCTTCGTGGACGACGTTTACAGCGTCGTCGATATGATAAAGAAGCAGGACGACCTTGTCATCCTCAACGAAAAGGACTATATCAGGGACCCGAAGCCCAACGGCTACCGCAGCTATCACATGATAGTCCGCGTGCCAATCCACCTGCCCGAGGGGATGACCTACGTCACGGCGGAGATACAGCTCCGCACCCTTGCGATGGACTGCTGGGCGGCCCTTGAACACCGCATAAAATACAAACGCGACGTCCCGCACAAGGAAATGATACGCGACGAGCTCAAGCGCTGCGCCGACGAGATAGCCAGCACCGATCTCACGCTCAAGACCCTGCGCGACGTCATCGATAAAATGGAGTAATATCATGAAGATCCTTCTTGCCGACGACGAACGCGAGCTCGTGAACGCCGAGGCAGCCATACTGCGCAAGTCCGGCTACGAGGTCGACACCGTTTATAACGGGGGCGACGCGTATTCCGCCGCCCGCGACGGAGCCTACGACTGCTGCATATTTGACATAATGATGCCCGTCATGAGCGGCATAGAGGTGCTTGAGAAGCTGCGCGCCGCGGGCGACAGCACGCCCGTGCTGCTTCTCACCGCGAAAACGGAAGTCAGCGACAGAATAAAAGGTCTCGACGCCGGGGCGGACGATTATCTGACAAAGCCCTTTTCCATGGGCGAGCTTCTCGCGAGAGTCCGCGCGATGACGCGCCGCGCGGGCAGCTTTTCGCCCGACGTGCTGCGCTACGGCGACATATCGCTCGACCGCAACACCTCTGAGCTCAACGGTGAGAGGTCGTCGTTCCGTCTGGGAACGAAGGAATTCGGCGTAGCGGAATACCTCATCCGCAACGCGGGCAAAACTCTTGAGACGCGCCGGATATTCGACCGCGTATGGTCGGAAGAGCCCGACACCGACGCCGGCGTCGTCTTCGTTTATATCTCCTATCTTCGCTCCAAGCTGTCCTCTCTGGGCTCCTGCGTAGTGATAGACGGCAGCGACAGCGAGGGCTATACGCTGAGGTGACTCCATGACCGGCAAATTGAAGCGGCGCTTCGTCGTCACCGTGATGCTCTCCGAGTTCATAGTTCTGCTGTTCATGATCTTCATGACCCGGCAGGTGAGCGGCTTCGTTTTCCGCAACGAGGTCGATTCTCTGCTCGACTATCTCGCGGCGAACGACGGCTACTTCCCTCACCGCACGCGCGAGGAGGGCGCGTCGAGTCTTGACGGTTTTTTCAGGGGCGGGATACGCGTCGACACCGACACGGCGATAAAAACCCGCTACTTTTTCGTCCGCTCCGACGCGGACGGCAGCGTTACCGAGATCAATACCGACAATCTCGCGGGGCTCACAGCCGCCGGAGCGGAAAGCGTCTGGAAGCAGGCGTACTCTCTCGGAAAGACAAAGGGCTTTTGGGGCAGCTACCGCTATCTCAAAGCCGCGGGCAGCGGCGATTCGACGCTGATGATCTTCGTCGACTATACCCAGAACAGGCAGGCAGAACACGATCTGCTGCTGGCAGGCGCGTCCGTGGGAGTGCTGTGCATAGTCATATCCCTGCCCATCGCGGTCATTCTCTCAAAACGCGCAGTCAAACCGACCGTCGAAGCGATAGAAAAACAGAAGCAGTTCATCAGCGACGCGGGGCACGAGATAAAAACGCCCCTCGCCATCATCAGCGCTAACGCCGAGGTGATCGAGGCGGAAAACGGCCCGTCGGAATGGATCGAGAGCATCAAACATCAGGTGTCGCGGCTGACGGCCCTTACGTCGAACCTCCTTACCCTTTCGAAGCTCGGCGAGGACGCCCTGCGCGTCGAAAAGACCGAATTCGACCTCAGCGAAACGGCGCGTGAGGCGGTCGCGTCCTTCGATGCGGTAGCCATGACCGCGGGCAAGACGCTGACAGCGGAAATAACGCCCGGCGTACGCTACAACGGCGACCCGGGCAGCATAAGGGAGCTTATCTCCGTGCTTACCGACAACGCGATAAAATACTGCGCCGACGGCGGCGAGATAAGGGTCCGGCTTTTCAAAAAAGGGAAAAACACCGTTTTCGAGACCGTAAACCCCGTCGACGCGGGCGTAAAAGTCGACACTGTCAGGATATTCGACCGTTTCTACCGCGAGGATTCGTCCCGCGCGAGGGCGACGGGCGGCTACGGGATAGGTCTTTCCGTCGCGTCCGCGACCGTCGAAGCGCACAGGGGAACAATAAAAGCCGAACAAAAAGGCGATACCGTTACTTTTACCGTTATTCTGTAACGCCGGCCCCGAGCCGAACGCACTCACGGCGCAAAGGACAAGACCGCGATACTCGTTCACACCGTACAATAAGACAAACGGAGAAAGCCATGTACGAAAAAGAGATAGAAAGATTCGCTGAAGACCACATCGACGAGCTGCTCGACGACCTTAAAGCGCTGATAAGAACGGACAGCTCGCGTACCGACGCCCTGCCCGGCATGCCCTACGGCGAGGGGCCGGCAAAGGCTCTCGCTCAGGGCGAGGAGCTTTTTCACAAGTACGGCTTCAAATGCGCGCGCTACGACGGCAGGGCGATAGCCGCAGACATAAGCGACCTCCCCGCGGGGCTCGATATACTTGCGCACCTCGACGTCGTGCCGGGCGGTACGGGCTGGACGGTCACCGAGCCTTTCGAGCCCGTCGTCAGGGACGGGAAGATATACGGCAGGGGCAGCTCGGACGACAAGGGACCGGCTCTCGCCGCTCTTTACGCCATGCGCGCGGTAAAGGAACTCGGCATACCGCTGAAAAGCAACGTCCGCCTTATCCTCGGCGGCGACGAGGAGTGCGGCTCGTCCGACATCGAATACTATTTCGAGCGTGAGCCGCACGCTCCGATGACCGTTTCCCCCGACGCGGATTATCCCGTCATACACGCCGAACGCGGACTTACGGACGTCACGTTCTCCGCCGAAGCGGAAACCGGCGAAATACTATCATTCACAAGCGGCGAAAAGTTCAATATGATCCCCGCTTCCGCCTGTTTCACGGTAAAGGGAGCAGACGCCGGCGAAATCGATGCGGCGTCGGAGAAGCTCGGCATTCCCGTCAAGGTCGAAACGGCTCCCGTGCCCGGGGGCGTTAAAGTCACCGTCACGGGCGAGGGCGGGCACTCGTCCACGCCGGACCTCGCGCGCAACGCGCTGACCGCCTCGCTGGCGCTCATTTCGGCTCTCCCCCTTTCGGGCGAAACCGCAAACCTGCTGAAAGGTCTGTCGCGGATGTTCCCGTTCGGCGACCATCACGGCGGCGCCGCGGGTATAGATATGAGCGACCCGGAATCCGGCAGGATAACGGCGAGCCTCAATATGCTGAACATGAAGGACGGCAGGCTCACCGGAGTGGTGGACTGCCGCGTGCCCGTCTGCGCGACGGAGGATAACTGCGCGGGCGTTCTGCGCTCGGGATTCGAGGGCATCGGCTTCACCGTCGACGACTGCCTTATCACGCCGGTGCACAACGTGCCGTCCGACTCCCACTTCGTAAAGACGCTTATCGGCTGCTACGAAAAGATAACCGGCTGCAGCGGCGAGCCCCTCGCCATCGGCGGCGGCACCTACTGCCACGACATCCCCAACGGCGTCGCGTTCGGCTGCGCCGTGCCTGGAGTTGACAACCGCATGCACGGCCCCGACGAATTCATGCTCGTTTCCGTACTGAAGGACAGCGTGAGGATATACGCGGACGCGATCGTCGAGCTTTGCGGCGCGGCGGAATGAAGCCGCGCGCCGTCCGGGCGGCTTAGGGTAAGGGGAGTTGAACACAAAACGGTTTTTCAGAGCATCTTTTCCCCAATACTGCCTCATCTGCCTTGATAATAC
>JAFRXS010000030.1 GCA_017443405.1 Clostridia bacterium
CTCGGCGGTCAGGCGCTCTTCCTCAGCTCGTCCGAGCTGCAGATAGGCAGAGGCGAGCCTATAGAGGACACCGCGCGCGTGCTGTCGCGCTATCTCGACGGTATCATGATCCGCACCTTCGATCAGGAAGAGGTCGAGACGCTCGCGAGATACGGCTCCATCCCCGTAATCAACGGTCTTACCGACTACTGCCATCCCTGTCAGGTCATGGCGGACCTGCTCACGGTGAGAGAGCACAAAAAGTACCTTGCCGGCAACAAGCTCGTCTTCATCGGCGACGGCAACAATATGTGCAACAGTCTCATCGTCGGCGGCATCAAGACCGGGATGAAGGTCGCGGTCGCCTGCCCCGAGGGCTATAAGCCCGACGCGGAGATAATGAAGTGGGCGTCCGAAAACGGCGATTTTCTCTGCACTCCCGACATCTACAAGGCTGCGGACGGCGCGGACGTGCTGTACACCGACGTATGGGCGTCGATGGGGCAGGAGGGCGAAGCCGCCGAGCGCGCAAAGGCGTTCGCCGGTTATCAGATAAACTCCTCCCTGCTCGAGGCGGCGAATCCCGGCTGCATGGTGCTGCACTGCCTGCCCGCGCACAGAGGCGAGGAGATAACCGCAGACGTCCTCGAAGCCCACGCCGGAGAGATCTTCGACGAGGCGGAGAACAGGCTCCACGCGCAGAAGGCCATCATGGTCAGGTGCATGGCGCAGTGATCCTCTGCCCTCGGGCGTAAACATTTTTTTGACCCGAACAGCGCCCCTGTTTAAACGAACGGCGGGCGTTGTGCCATATAAAGAATCCACCTGAAACAGAGGTCAGATCATGGCAAACGTAACTGCTCAGCAGCGTGAAAAGGTGATTGCCCGCACGAGCGTCATCAGTATAATCGCGAACGTCGCTCTCGCGGCGGTAAAAGCGGCCGTCGGTCTCGCAGTAAACTCCATCGCCGTCATCCTCGACGCGGTGAACAATTTAAGCGACGCGCTCTCCTCCATCATCACGGTCGTCGGCGCGAAGCTTGCCGGCAGAAAGCCCGACAAAAAGCACCCTCTGGGGCACGGGCGTATAGAATACCTGTCCGCGATGATAGTCGCCGGCCTCATACTCTACGCCGGTATAACTTCCCTCGTGGAATCGGTAAAAAAGATCATACATCCCGAGCCCGCGGATTATTCGACTCTTTCGCTCATCCTTATCTCCGTGGCGATCGTCGTCAAGCTGATACTCGGCTTGTACGTGAAGAAGAAGGGGAATTCCGTCGGCTCCGCTGCGCTGGCCGCGTCGGGCAAGGACGCCCTTTTCGACGCCGTGATCTCGCTTTCCGTCCTCGCGTCGGCGATCATCTTCCTGACTACCGGCGTCAGCCTTGAAGCCTGGGCGGGCGTGATAATAGCTGTCATAATAATCAAATCCGGCATCGAGATGATGATCGAAACGCTCAACGACATAATCGGTCACCGGACGGAGGCGGAGCTCACCGCGGCGATCAAGTCGACGATCACGGCGGATCCCCAGGTACTCGGCGCGTTCGATCTTTTCCTTTACAACTACGGCCCCGACAAATACTACGGCTCCGTACACGTTGAGGTCGACTGCTCTCTGACCGCGAGCGAGATCGACACTCTCGACCGCCGCGTGCAGCAGACGGTGTACGAAAAACACGGCATCATCCTCACGGGGATAAGCATCTACGCGGTGGATAACGGCTCGGACGAAACCGCGCTGATGAGGAAGACGGTGATCGAAAAAGTCATGGCGCACGATTATGCGCTGCAGGTCCACGGTTTCTACGTGGATCCCACAGAGAAGCGTATGACCTTCGACGCCGTGCTCTCGTTCGACTGCGACCGTGACGCGGCTCTTCGAGAGCTTCACGACGAGATCTCCGCGCTATATCCCGGGTACACCGTTTACATACAGCCCGATATCGACGTTACGGAGTGACGCCGCTTTGTGCTTGACACCCGCCGGTATTGGTAGTACAATATTTTCAGTTTCAGACAGGGGAGGAAGTTCCTGTGAAAAAGATCAAATCGGTTCTTTCGGTCATCCTCGCTTTCGCGATGCTTGCGTGCGTTCTCGTTCCCGCGGTCTCGGCGCGGACGTCGGATCAGGCGGACACGCGCCTTCAGTTCAATGAGGACGGTAAATTCCGCATCCTTCAGATCGCGGACATTCAGGACAATCCCGTACTTGACGCCGCGACGCGCAGGCTGCTGATCGCCGGCATCGAGAGCCAGAAGCCTGACCTTATCGTCCTTTCGGGCGACAATATCGCCGGTTATTTCTGCTGGACGAAGCTTATGGCGAAGGCGGCTATAGCTTCGTATATGGATATCTTTGCCGGCTACGGCATACCCGTCGCGATGGTCTACGGCAATCACGACGACGAGGCGACGCTCGCGAACAAGGCTTATCAGATGAGCGTCTACGAGAGCTACCCGAATTTCGTCGGCTGCCGCGGCGAGGACTCTCTTTCTTGGTACGGCACCTACAGCGTCCCGATCTATTCCTCGACCGACGCGAACGATATAGTCTTCAACGTCTGGATGTTCGATTCCGGCAACTACAACGACGAGAACGACCTGGGCGGCTACGGCTGCGTGCATAAGGATCAGATCGAATGGTATCAGAGAAGATCCTCCGAGCTCAAGGCCCGCAACGGCGGCGAGCCCGTCCCCTCGATACTGTTCCAGCATATAGTCGTGCCTGAGATATGGGACGCTCTCGCGGAGGTCCCCGCGGGCACCGCTAACGCGATAGAACACGACGGCAGATACCTCGCGCTGCCCGACGGCTCGACCGGCGAGCTTTGCGAAGCCCCCTGTCCGCCCAAGTATTCCAACGGCCAGTTCGCGGCGCTGCGCGACGGCGGGGACGTCATCGGCATGTACTTCGGCCACGATCACGTGAACAGCTGGGAGCTCGAGTATCAGGGCGTTAAGCTCGCTACCTCCCCCGGCTGCGGCTTTACCTCCTACGGCAACGGCAACCGCGGCTTCAGAGTCATCGATATAGACGAGAACGACCCGTGGAATTACGAGGACTTCCTCGTCGATTACGCGACGCTCTGCCCGTCCGAGCTTGACGCCTGCATTTTCGACATACAGGCGAACGAGGTCGGCTTCCTTGTGAAGATAAAGGCGATATTCTCCCTTATCCCCCTGCTTGTCAGGGAACTTCTCGCGAAATGATCACAATTCGATACAATAAAGAAAAGAGGAACTGTTTATGAAGATTGGCGTTATCCCCGATTCGTTCCATGAGCCGTTCAACGACGCCGTAGCGCACGCCGTCGAGATCGGCGTTCAGGGACTTCAGCCCTACTGCACCGGCGGCAGGCTCTGCCCCGAGATACTTCTTCCGTCTCTCAGAAAAGAGCTTCTCGCGTTCGTCAAGGGCAACGGCCTCGAGTTCTCCGCCCTGTGCGCCGACTTCGGCATGAAGTTCAACACCAAGGAGTTCAATACCCTCGGCATCGAGCGCACCAAGAGGATGATGGACCTCGCTCTTGACCTCGACACCCACATCATCACTACGCATATCGGCAAGGTCCCCGAGGACGAGAACTGCGAAGAGTACGAGAACATGGTCAGATCCATCGAGGCTCTCGGAAAGTACGGCGACGAGATCGGCTGCGTTTTCGCGACCGAGACGGGCCCGGAAAAGGCTCTCGCTCTGCGCGGCGTCCTTGAAAAAGCCGACACACACAGCGCGAAGGTCAATCTCGACCCCGCCAACTTCGTCATGACCGTCGGTCAGGACCCCGTCGAGGCGGTCTACATCCTCAAGGATTACATAGCCCACACCCACGCCAAGGACGGTCGTCATCACGACGTAGGCGGCGGCGAAACGCCTCTCGGGCAGGGCGACGTGCCGTGGAAGGAGTATCTCGCTGCGCTCAAGGACGTCGGTTACGACGGCTTCCTCACCATCGAGCGCGAGTGCGGCGCGGACCGCGTCGGCGATATCCGCATCGCGGCGGACTTCCTCAAGGAGCGTCTCAAAGAGCTCGGCGAGTGATTTGATCCCCGAAATAATAATACGGCGTCCGCTTGCTTCCACGCGGGCGCCGCTTTTTCTTGTTTTGTTTCCTTATTCTGTCACCACGCCGTCGAGCAGGTTTTTGTTCATCCTGAAAAGCAGCTCGACCAGCTTGTTTTCATCGACCGAATAGCCGGAGCGTATCCACTGCGCGATAACGCTCGTCGAGCCGTTGAGGATATATGAGTAGACGTACTGCTCCTCATCCGAACGCAGCGTGAGATCAAAGCCGACTATCTGGCTCGTCGCGTTGTTCATGAACTTGTTTTTGAAGCTGTTGTCAGCCGATTCGACGAGCAGGGTACGGAACACGCTGTCGTTACTTCGGATGAACCGCAAAAACGAAAGTATGCAAGAGCAGGCGTTGTTTATATCGGGCGAGGCGCCGATGCTGCCCAGTTGGCCGTTCATCTCGTCTATTAGCTCGTCCTCTATCTCGCAAAGCAGATCGGCCGGCTCGTTATAGTGCGCGTAGAAGGTGGAACGGTTCAGCTCCGCGCGCTCGCACAGCTCCCTGACGGATATCTTCTCGACCGTTTTTCTTTCTTTGAGCAGATCGGTCATCGCGTTTTTGAACAGCATTTTGGAAAGCCTTGTTCTCTGATTGTTTTTTGTGTTCATATTATCCCCACACTTTTTTTGATACTGTCGGTTTTATGGCCAAATTTATATAAACTGATGATTGTTAATTCAACAAGGTGTCGGTATAATAATATCGTAACCGAAAAAGACCGATTTGTCAAGGAGTGAGGTTTATGTTCAAAGCGCTCGGCAGTCCGCTCTTTCACGGCAGGATAAAGAACGCGGACGTTCAGAAAAGCGAAAAATGGCTCGGCTATCTGTTCGGACCGATGGGCGCGCTGCTGCTCAACGCCGTTCTCGCGACCTATCTGAACGTTTACTACACCGACGTTCTCAAGCTCACGACGTTCTGGGGCGGCGCTTTCCTGACCGTCTTCCCGATAATCTCAAAGGTCATCGACGCCGTCACCAACATCGTGATGGGTTATATCATCGACCGCACCAAAACTCGCGAGGGCAAAGCGCGCCCGTGGCTGCTTCTGTCCGCGCCGCTCGTGTGCTTCAGCGGCATACTGCTGTTTGCCGTTCCCGAGAGCAACAAAACGGTCGAAGTAATATGGGTCATGCTCTCGTATAACCTGTTCTACTCCTTCTCCTACACGATCTTCAATATGAGCCACGGACTTATGGCGCCTCTCTCCACGAGGAATACCGAGCAGCGGGGTCAGCTCTCCGTCTTCAATCAGATCGCGACGATCATGATGAGCGGTATCCTCGTCGCGCTCATATTCCCGATGGTCATCATGCCTATGCTCGGAGTGGACAAGAGCAAATGGATAACCGTCATGGCGATCCTTTCCATCATCGCTCTGCCGCTCACTCTGATGGAGTATTATTTCACAAAAGAGAGGGTCACGCTCGAGGGCGGCGAGACAGAAGAGGACAAGCCGCCGTTCGCCGCGCAGATCAAGGCTGTCTTCACGGACAGATACATGGTGATAATCCTCCTGTACTTCCTCATCTTCACCATCGGTTCCTCAATAAAAAATCTCGGACTCGTCTATTACTGCAACTACGTTCTCGGCACCTACAACGACGGCAAAACGCAGACGCTTATCTCCGTTATCGGCGGCATACCGATGGGTATCGGCATCTTCGCCGTCTGGCCGCTCGCCAAAAAGTTCGGCAAACGCAACGTCACGATGATCGGCTTCATACTCTACGCGGTCGGCAGCGCCGTCTGCTGGATGTTCCCGACTAATATGGTCGTCGTGCTCATCGGTCAGTTCATCAAAAACATCGGCGGTCTGCCGTGCTCCTACGTCTTTATGGCGCTGTTCGCCGACGTGCTCGACCATATGGAATGGAAGCACCGTTTCAGGGTGGACGGCGTCGCGATGTCCGTCTACAACATCATCGCCGTTTCTTCTGTCGGTATCTGCACCGGCATCTTCAACGCCATGCTTGCGAAATCGGGCTACGCGGCTCCGTATTACGACAACGCGGGCGTTCTGATAGCCACTCAGACGCAGGCTGTAAAGAATACTATATCGTTCGCCTTTGTCGGACTTGAGACCTTTACGGGGATCATCCTCGCCGTTCTTCTGATCTTCCTGACCGTCGAAAAGAACATCGACCGTGAACAGGCGGAGATCCGGGAGAGAAAAGGCATAGCGGAAGAGGCTGCCCAATGAGAGCGATAAACCTCAAATGCGAGTACCTTAAGAACCCGCTCGGAATCGATATCGAAAATCCCCGCGTTTTCTGGAACTGCGAGGGCGGAGTCACGCAGACCGCCTACCGTATAGTCACGGATAAGTGGGACAGCGGCAAGGTCCTGTCCGGCAGCATGCGCGCGGTTTATCCGCTGCCCGCCGAAGACCGTGAAAGAGTGACCTGCAGGATCAAACTGTGGGACGAGAACGGCTCCGAGGGCGAATTCAGCGAGCCCGCGTTCTTCGAGTACGGCATACGTTCCTGGCAGGCAAAATGGATAGCGGGGGACTATAAGGTCGATCGGAAAAAGCGTTATCCCGTCGACTGCTTCAAGAAAGAATTCAAGCTCGATAAGGAAGTCGAAAAAGCGAGGCTGTATATCACCGCCTGCGGACTGTATGAGGCGAGGATCAACGGCGAAAAGGCGGGAGACTTCTGCCTCGCGCCGGGGCATACGGACTATAATAAACGCGTGCAGTACCAGACCTATGACGTGACCGGGCTGCTTGATAAAGACAACGCCGTCACAGTTCAGCTCGCCGACGGCTGGTACAGGGGCAGTATCGGCGCGTGGGGCATACGCAACCAGTACGGCACGCAGACGAAGCTCCTCGCCCAGCTCGAGATCGTATTCAAAGACGGATCGACCCGCGTCATCGCGACCGACGAAACATGGAAATGGAGCGGCGACGGCCCCGTCCGTTTCGCTGACAATAAGGACGGCGAGACCGTAGACGCGCGTATGGAGCCGACCTATTCTGGACGGGCAAGGGCCGTTTCTCATCCGGTGATACCGACTGCGTCGAACAACGTGCCTGTTACCGAGCACGAGAGGTTCAAGCCTGTCGTCACGAAAGCGCCCAACGGCAGAACGCTTCTTGATTTCGGGCAGAATATGGCGGGATATATCGGCTTCACTCTCACCGCGAGGGCGGGGGAGAAGATAACCGTGCGCCTCGGCGAGATGCTCGACTCGGACGGCAATCTGACTCTTAAAAACATCCAGTGCTCGACCAAAACAAAAACGACCCCGCTGCAGAAGATCGAATACACCTGCCGCGAGGGGTTTAACGAATACAAGACGGCTTTCTCGGTCTTCGGCTTCCGCTACGCCGAGGTCGAAACAGACGCAGCTTTCACTGCAGACGGCTTCACGGCGTACGCGGTCTATTCCGATATGGAGCAGACGGGCTTTTTCGAGAGCTCCAACGAGCTTCTCAACAGGTTCGTTTCCGCGACCGCGTGGTCGACAAAAAGCAACAGTCTCGACGTCCCGACCGACTGCCCGACGCGCGAGCGTCACGGCTGGACGGGCGACGCTCAGATCTTCTTCGATACTGCGGCGTATCTCTTTGACTACGCGGCGTTTTCAAAAAAGTACCTGAACGACGTCTACGACTGGCAGAAGAGCTCGGGCAGGCTGCCGCAGATAGCCCCCGCCGGAGGCGTGGACTTCTATATGTGGACGCTCAACGGCTCCGTCGGCTGGTCGGACGTCGGCGTCCTCATGCCGTACCGTTTCTACAAGATCTACGGCGATAAGGAGATCCTCAGGCATTATTACGAGCGCATGAAGCTCTACGCGGGCTTCATGATCCGCCGTATCGGCAAAACGGGCTTCATGGCGAAGCGGTACGGTATCAAAGATAAAAAGTACCTTGTCAACAGCGGACAGTCCTACGGCGAATGGGCGGAGCCCGCAGAGGTTCACACTAACGACTGGAAGGACATGGTCGCGCCGCACCCCGAGGTGTCCACCGCTTACACGGCTTACGTCCTCGGCGTCATGAGCGAGATAGCGGGCGTGCTGGGGCCCCGCGCGGACGAAGAAAAGTATAAGGAAATAAGCGAAAACGTCAAAAAGGCTTACCGCGAGCTCGTTGAGACGGACGCGTTCAGTCTCGATACGGACCGTCAGGCTCAGCTCGTCAGACCGCTCGCGTTCGGGCTGCTCGATGAGAGTCAGACCGCTTTCGCCGAAAAAAGGCTCGTGAAAGCGATCGAAAACTACGGTCACAGGCTCGGCACGGGCTTCCTTTCGACTCCGCTGATACTCGGCGTGCTCGAAAAATACGACCTTGAGACCGCTTATAAGCTCCTTGAGAACGAGGAGATGCCCGGCTGGCTTTTTATGCCCAAAATGGGCGCGACGACGGTCTGGGAAAGCTGGGAGGGCACGCAGGCGCAGGACGGCATAGCCTCGCTCAACCACTATTCCAAGGGCGCCGTGTGCGAATGGCTGTTCAGGACCATGTGCGGCATAAACGTAAGCGGCGAGAACCGCTTTGTCATAAGACCGCTGCCGGGCGGCAGCTTCACGTACGCGAAGGCGGAGTACAAGAGCGTTTTCGGTACGGTGATATCGGGCTGGGAAAAGACCGGGAACGGCTACCGCTACGATATCGTCATTCCGCCGGGCTGTGTCGCGGACGTCGTCATCGACGGCAAAAAACAGACCGTGACCGCGGGCAGCTACACCTTCTGACCGGTCCGTTTCTCCCTTATTCGGATACATAAAAGCCGGCAGCGCGTCCCCGGCTTTTGTTTTTTATTCGATTTGAAAATTACGGATATGATAGAAATATTATATTGTTTTTAATAAGCTGTTATGGTATAATTTATAAAGATGATTATATAGTTGGGGGAGAACCGTAATGTCCGAAAAACAGCCCGTGCTTCGTTTTATAGCAATGAGCGACGTCCACGTCAAGGACGATCCGTCCTGCGTCGAGCTCGCAAGACTCAGGAAAGGTCTTGCCGAAGGGTACGCCTACGCGCGCTCGCAGCCCTATGACAGGATCGATCAGATAGTCGTCATAGGCGACTTCGCGAACAACGGCACAGAGCAGCAGATGATCAACTTCAAGGAGGCTCTTTACCCGAACCTCGGCGAGGAAACGGGCGTTATCATCTCGACCGCCAGCCACGAGTACGGCGCGGGCGAGGACGTCGCGAAGGAACGCCTCAAAAGGATCTACGGGCTCGATCCGTTCATCCACAGGGTCGTGAACGGTTTCCACTTCATCTCGGTATCCTCCACGAGAGGCTGCCGTTTCGACGACGCGGAAAAGGCGTTTGCCGCCGATTCTCTCAAGCAGGCGTTTGATGACGACCCCCGCAAGCCGGTGTTCTTCTTCCAGCATCCGCACGTCAGCGGCACGGTCGCCTGCGGCATCGCCTGGGGTGAGGACGACCTTATCCCGATACTCGTCAACTATCCGCAGATAATCAACTTCTCCGGGCACTCGCACGCGCCCGTCAACGACCCGAGGTCGATACACCAGAAGCATTTCACGAGCCTCGGCACCGGAACGCTGAGCTACTTCGAGTGCGAGGATTTCGATATGTACTACGGTACCGTACCGCCCACCGGCAAGGAGGCGGCGCAGTACCTCGTGGTCGAGGCTTACGCCGACAACAGCGTGGTCGTCAAGCCCTACGACATCATCACCGGTCAGTTCTTCCCCTACGTCTGGCATATCGACACCCCCTCCGATCCCGACACCTTCATTTACACAGACAAGAGATATGAAACGTCTGTCCGTCCGTATTTCACCGACAAGACGGCAAAGGTCGACCTTTCCGGCGATAAGCTGAGGATCACCTATCCTCAGGCGAGCATAGACGAGGACAGGGTAGACTATTATATGATCACCATCCGCCGCGCGGACGGCGTGATCTGCCGCAGAGCTTGCATGTATTCGGATTATTTCATGTACTATATGCCCGAAACGCTCACCTTCGAGCTCGAGCTGCTGCCCGCGGGCGAGTATAAGGCGCAGATAAAGGCGATCAGCTTTTGGGGCAAGGAGTCTGCCGACAGTATAGATCTTCAGTTCAGAGTCTGATTTCCGGCGGCAGAACGAAACTTTAAGGAGATACGGTCTATGAAAAAAGTCGTGATTATCGGCGCGGGTCCCGCGGGCATAACCGCCGCTTACGAGCTGCTGAAAGACGGCTCGGGCGAGTATGACGTCACCGTACTTGAATGCTCCGGAGCCATAGGCGGCATATCGCGCACGGTCCGCGTGGGCGAAAACAGGATGGATATCGGCGGTCACCGCTTCTTCTCTAAGGACGACCGCGTTATGGAGTGGTGGAAAGCCATGATGCCCATGCAGGGCAGCCCGTCCTTCGACGACGCGAAGCTCGGCAGGCAGAAGACTCTTACTCCCGGCGGTCCCGACCCCGAAAAAGAGGACCGCGTGATGCTCCTTCGCCACCGCGTTTCGAGGATATACTACAAGCGCAAGTTCTTCGACTATCCGATCTCGATGAAGCCCGAAACCATCAAAAACATGGGCTTCGTCACGACCGCGGCGGCGGGTTTCAGCTACCTCAAGTCTTCCGTCGTCAAGGCGCCGGAGGATAATCTTGAGAATTTCTATATCAACCGCTTCGGCAGGAAGCTGTATTCGATGTTCTTCGAGGGCTACACCGAAAAGCTGTGGGGCCGTCATCCGCGCGACATTTCTGCGGATTGGGGCTCGCAGAGGGTCAAGGGGCTTTCGATCACCGCGGTCATAAAGGATATGCTCGCGAAGGTGTTCGGCACGAAGGACAAGGCGAAGGTCGAGACCTCGCTCATCGAGGAGTTCCTTTACCCCAAGCTCGGTCCCGGTCAGCTCTGGGAGACGGCGGCTGCGGAGGTCGAAAAGCTCGGCGGAAAGATACTCATGAACACCGCCGCGGAAAAGGTCGTCTGCCAGAACGGCAGGGCGGTCGCCGTGGAGGCTGTTTCCGGCGGAGAAAAGCTCACGATCGAGGGCGACGTTTTTATCTCCACCATGCCGCTCAAGGACCTTATCGCCGGTATGGACGACGTTCCCTCCGATGTCGCGCGCATTGCCGCGGGGCTTCCTTACAGGGACTTCGTCACCGTCGGCCTGCTCGTCGACGGGCTCCTGCTCAAAAATGAAACGGATATACCGACTCTCGGCGATATCGTTCCCGACTGCTGGATCTACGTTCAGGATACGGGCGTCAAGCTCGGAAGGATACAGATATTCAACAACTGGTCGCCCTATATGGTCGGCGACCCCGAGAACAAGGTCTGGATAGGTCTTGAATTCTTCTGCGACGAGGGCGACGCCTTCTGGAACATGTCAGAGGAGGACTGCGTGAAGCAGGCGGTAGAGGAGCTCGTGAAAATGGGCGTGCTCGCCTCTCCGGACAGCGTTCTCGCTTCCCACCGCGAAAAGGTCAAAAAGGCGTACCCCGCCTATTTCGATACCTATGCCGAGATAGACACGCTCACGGCTTACCTTGACACTATCGGCAACCTTTTCTGCATCGGCAGGAACGGCCAGCACCGCTACAATAATATGGACCACTCCATGGGCACGGCGTTCGAGGCGGTAAAAGCCATCAAGGCGGGCTCGACCGACAAGACGGCTGTCTGGAACGTCAATACCGAAAAAGAATATCACGAGGAGAAGAAGTGATGGCAAATCGCGACGTCGATGAACTGAAGGGGCTGCTGAAGGAAAAACGCTTCGGCGCGCTTTTCGCCGGGGATACCGACAACACGCTCATCCAGTTCTTCCGCTATATCTTCGTCGGCGCTGCGGCTACGCTCGTTGACTGGGGCGTATCGACCGCCCTGTTCTGGTTCGCGTTCTCGAAACAGAACGCCGTCGCGGCAAATATCGCCGGCTTTCTGTTCGGGCTCGCCGTCAACTACCTGATAAGCACTCTGTGGGTGTTCAAAAAATCCGCCGTCAAAAACAAGGCGGTCGAATTTCTCGGATTCGCGGCGATAGGTCTTGTCGGGCTCCTTATAACCTGGGGCATAACGGGGCTGTTCTCTTCTCTTCTCTCCGCGCAGACGAACTTTTATCAGCTCATAGCGAAGGTCGTTTCGACAGCCGTCGCCTTCCTCTGGAACTTCTTCGCGAGGAAGTACCTGCTGTTCAGCAAAAGGTCCGACGCGTCAGCGACGAAGGATGCTTCCGCAGGCAAGGGCAAACTCGATATCCGTTCGCTGCTCGCCGTCGTTCTTTCGGTCGGCGCGGGAGCTGTGATCCTTTACTTTATCATCATCGTTTCGAGAGCGGAGTTCCACTCCGACTGCGTCGACACAATTCTGTGGGCGGACGCATCCTACCGCAGCGGCAAGGTGTTCAGCAGCACCTTCTCCTACGCCTGCCTGCTGCCCTTCGGCGGCAGCCTGCTTATGCTCCCGTTCATCGGGATCACCGGTCTTTCGATGACGACGCACGTCATCGGCATGACGCTTTTCTTCCTCCTGTTCGTCCTGTTCTTCGTCCTCATGACGAAGGAAATGGGCTTTGACATCCCGTCGAGCGCGTTTTCGGGGATACTCATCTTCGGCCTGACGCTTTCGAGCGAGAAGATGCGCGAGATATTCTGGGGGCACGTTATCTACTACAGCCTCGGGCTTATCTTCCTTGTCATCGGCATGTGGCTCTTCCTGCGCCTTACCGCCGTCGAAGAGAAAAGAAGAGCGACCGGCTTGGCGGACAGGGGACTTGTGATAAGAGAGCTGCTGATCATCGGCGTTCTGTTCGTCTTCGTTATGCTGACGTCGACCGACGGCATATCCGCGATGTCCATCTTCACTCTGCCGTTCTTCGCGGCGATACTCGCCGTTCCGCTCGCGAACGGGCATTTCAAGCTCAAGTCGAAACGCGCGCTCGGCACCGTGGCGCTTCTCGGCATACTCGGCGTTGCCGTGCTCAGCGGTATGTTCCTTAAAAGCAGATGGGCGGCGGGCGGCATAACCGGCGCGTACGAGGTCGCGTATTCAAACTATTCGTCGATCGAAGACTGGCACAACAACCTCGCCTCGATCCCCAAATCGTGGATAATGCTGTTCGGCGTGACGAATATGGCGGGGAAGCCGCTCGCGTCGTTCAGCGATCTGCGCGCGACTCTCGAAAGCGTGAAGAACCTGCTGTCGCTCGTCGCTTCCGGGCTCGTCGCGCTGTTCCCGGTCATCGCCACGGTGTTTTACAATAAATACCCCGACGACAAGGGCGGCAGGGCGATGCGCATGTGGATCTGGATCCACTGGGCGGTCACGGCGATTGTGCTTATGGGCATGGTCTGCGGAACGCTTTCCGGCGCGAACTGGCGCCTCGTTCCCGCCGCGGGCACGTCGATGATAGTCACCGGTTTGTTCCTGCGCTTCCTGTTCGGCAAAAACGGCATGGAACGCAAAAAATCGCGCTCGTCGCGTCTGCTTGCCGTGCTTGTTATCCCGCTTGCGCTCAGCTGCGCTCTCAACTACTTCGGTATCGCGATCGCCCCGGCAAACGGCTGGAAGAGCAAGGATATCTACCAGATGCAGCAGTTCCTCGAGGAACAGGATCTGACCTACGGCTACGCGACCTTCTGGCACGCGGGCGCGGTCACGGTGGCTTCCGGCGATAAGATAAAGGTCCGCAACGTCACCGTCACACCCGAGGGCAACGTTGATATCTACGATTATCAGTCGGACGACTCCTGGTTCACCGATCAGCCGGGAGTGGACAGGTACTTCCTGCTTCTCGACGCGACGGAATTCAACACGATCACCGCGGCGAACCCGAACTTCATCATGTCGGCGAAGACGCTCAACTACAAGACTCTCGAGAGCGGAAACGTCTATTATACTCTTATTTTCGACCATAACATTTTCTCCGAGAGCGCTGCAAACGGGTAAAAAACGGGGCTGCTCCCCTTGACAAAACCCACGGCGATATTATAAAATACAGAAAACAGAAGCGTGATCATCGCTTTTTAAGCTATTCTTTATCCGGGAGTGTACAAAATGCAGAGTGTCCTTAATTGGCTGACCTCCATCATCATCACGATAACGTTCATCCTTATCCCGTTCTCGGGCGGCGTCGCTCCGGTCGATCCGGAAGCCGTTCTTATGACGGCGGGCGTCATTTCCGACACGCATATAAGCCACATCCTGCCCATAGGGCAGTCCTTCCTTACCGCCGCGTGCGTTGAGATGAACCTCTACAAGCCCGACGTGTTCATCGACCTCGGCGACCTTACCCAGGACGGCGCGGCCGAGGATATGACGAGGCATTTCCAGATAGTTTCGAAGCTCGTCAAGGACGATATCGATCAGATCCATATCACCGGCAACCATGACCTCGGTCATTCCCCGATGAGCAACGACGAGGCGAGGGCGAACTTTGTCGCCACGTTCAACGAGTACATGGACTATAAGATCGAGCATAACTGGTTCAGCCACGACGTGAACGGCTATACCTTCATCGTCATGGGCGACGAGGACCCGGATAACTGGGATCTTCCCTGGTACTCAGAAGAGCAGATGGCGTTCCTTGAGTCCGAGCTCGAACGCGCGACCGCGGACGGCAAGCCCGTTTTCGTCCTTGCGCACGTTCCGCTTGCCGGCATCCACGGCGAGGAGCATTTCTACGACGGCGTGACCGAGGAGCCGCAGAACACCGAGATCAAGAATCTGCTGTCGAAGTATGACAACGTCTTCATGCTCACCGGCCACATCCACAAGGGCATGAGCAACGACATCAACGTTCCGACCTTCGTCACCGTCGACGGCGTGCATTATCTTACTCTTCCGTCCTTCCTTATGCCCAACTGGCCGCAGGGCGGCATCACCAACCACGGCATGGCGTTCATGATCGAGGTCTATGAAGGCAAGGTCATCCTCCGCGCCCGCAACTGCATCACCCAGAAGTGGTACAAGCCCTTCGAGTACACCGTACCGCTCGTCTGAAGTCAGCTTAAACAGAAAAACAGCCGGTCGATCCGGCTGTTTTTCGTATGCGGAGTTCTATTCTTCGGGCAAAAACACGTCGCGTATCGCTTCGAGGTATCCGTACCCGTACACATCGTCGGGCTCGAGATAGCTCATTTCGGTCCACTCGTTCCACGAGTTTACGGTGATGAGCGGCACGCCGTTGTACTTGTCGGAGTATTCCTTCGCCATCAGGAGTCCCTTTTTGAAGTTTTCGGGCGTGTTGTTCTTCATTATCGGCAGGGTGAGGTGGTTGAAGCGCGGGTTGTTGTCCCAGCCGACGGACACGTGCGGATAGTAGGGGACGGCGTACTC
>JAFRXS010000031.1 GCA_017443405.1 Clostridia bacterium
CAGGCCGCCTCGCGGCAGACCGCGAAAGCCTCGGGGAGTATGTCGTCGAGGGTCTCGCCGCTTTCGAGCCTGGCCTTGAACTCGGGCGTCTTCGCCTTGAGCTCGTCGTCCGAAAGTCGCGAATACTCCTCCTCAAGAGCCAGCGTAGCCCTGACGAGCGGCTGTATCCTCTTTATTTCCCTGTGGGAATAATCCCCGAACAGATTTGAAAAAATAGACATAAGTATACCTCTGTGCGTGTTTTTCTCAAAATACTCCATTATTTGGATATCATTATAACACATCCCCCGCCTTTTGGCAAGGGACGCGATGATTAAGATTAGTTTACCGGCGGGGGGGGCGCGACCGGAAGGTCTACGAGCCTGCCGAGCAGCTCGTTTTCGAGGGCGATACGCTGTATATCTGCGTTTACTGAAAAGGGTCTTTATATACGGATAACGCCCCTGCCGGCAGGCGGGGGCGTACCGTTTTCCGTTGTCTTACGCGCTTCACGCGGCGGGTCAATCCTTGTCTGCGTCCGCGCGGCCGTATTTCGTCATATGCGCTTTGATCGCGTCGAAGCTGCGGTCGCTGATGTAGTGCTCGATGCGGCAGGCGTCTTCGGTCGCGGTCTGTTCGTCCACGCCGAGCTCCATCAGCATCCTTGACAGGACCGTGTGCCGCTCGTAGATGCGCTTCGCCTTTTTTTCACCCGCCTCGGTGAGCTTCAGGACGCCCGTCCTGTCCGTTTCAAGCAGACCCTCGTTTTTCAGCAGACCGACCGCGCGGCTGACGGAGGGCTTGGAAAAGCCCATCTCCTCCGCGACGTCGATGCTGCGGACGCCGGACGACCTCAGGGACAGGACGTAGATGGTTTCGAGATACATTTCGCCGGATTCCTGCATCGCCATATGGCTCACCTCCGTTGTTTTCAACTTTAACTTACCATATTTTCGCAGAAAAAGCAATGAAAAAATAATAATGAGAAAAATGAGAAAATCGAAAAAAACACTTGACAAGTAAGCGGAGGCTAACTATAATACAGGCGGTTAGAGGTTGCTAACCGTATTTATTCGGGCGGCAGTCAGCTTCGGCTGATCGCGCCGGAGGGGGGACGTTATGATACCGCTCGGCATGGCGGACGCGGGAAGTCCGCAGATCGTCAAGAAGATCGGAGGGAGTGCGGACGTCAGGCTCCATCTTGAAACGCTCGGCTTCCACGTCGGCGGCGAGGTGACCGTAGTCAGCGCTCTGGCGGGGAACCTTATTGTCAAGGTCAAGGAGAGCCGCGTCGCGCTCGACGAAGCGCTCGCGCGGAAAATAATGGTCTGAAAAGCTTTTGATATTTCATAATAGAAAAAATACCGAATCGGGAGGAAACAACTGTGAAAACGCTCAGAGAAGCAAATATCGGCGATACGGTCACGGTGGTAAAGCTGCACGGCGAGGGCGCGGTGAAGCGCCGCATAATGGATATGGGGATCACTAAGCATACGTCCGTTTATATCCGCAAGGTCGCCCCGCTCGGCGACCCGATCGAGGTCACGGTGCGCGGTTATGAGCTCTCATTGCGCAAGGCGGACGCGGAAATGATCGAAGTTGAATAACGCGCCGCGTTTTTCGTTTTTTTTCAGTCAGCGGTTAGCCCCAACTAACCGTTCAAGGCCCCTGCGGGCAGAAAGGACATGGTATCATGGGTATAAGGATCGCTCTTGCGGGCAACCCGAACAGCGGAAAAACAACGCTGTTCAACGCGCTCACCGGCTCGAATCAGTTCGTCGGCAACTGGCCGGGAGTGACCGTGGAGAAGAAGGAAGGCAAGCTCAAAAAGCACGACGACGTGACGATCACGGACCTTCCGGGTATTTATTCGCTTTCTCCCTATACGCTGGAGGAAGTGGTGGCAAGGAACTATCTGATCGGCGAAAGGCCGGACGCCATCCTGAATATCATCGACGGCACGAATCTGGAACGCAATCTGTATCTTACCACGCAGCTCACCGAGCTGGGCATCC
>JAFRXS010000032.1 GCA_017443405.1 Clostridia bacterium
AAAAGGGCCGTAGATCCCGCGCCCGCCGCCATGATCCCGCTGACCGCCTCGCACATGGTGCCGTCTCCCCCGTGGGCGACGATGTGGGCGTACGGGTCTTTTGCGAGATATTCCGCGACGAATTCCTCGCAGTCGCTCTCGCGCTTGGTGAGATAGATGCTCTCGCCGAGAGCGTTGATCGCGCTCCTCGTCTTTCTGAATTTTCTGCCGCTGCCCGAGACGGGGTTTATTATGTGTACGATCTTCCTTTCCGAAGTTACTGCCATGATATGATGTCTCCTTGTTCAAAGAGTATTGTCGTCGTTTGCCATCACGTCCGCGAGCATCTCGCCGACGTTGACCATCACCTTTTTCGCGGCTTCCTTGCACTCGTCCGTACCGTGAGGCACGGTGTACCCGTTGAAGCGCGCGATCATCGGCGCGTCGTTGTCGTTGTCCCCGGCGGTGTAGATATCCTCCTCGAGCACCCCGAAATGTTCCGCCATCCTGGCGACCGCCATCCCCTTGTTGACTCCGTGCGGCGGTATGTCTACGCAGTGTCCGTTGATATTTATGGAAAGCACGTCGCCGTACATTTCCTCGAGAGCCGCGACGCAGCGCCTGAAGTGATCCTCGGGATCGAAGCAGGCGTTTATCTGCGTGAAGGTTTTGTGCCGTCTTGCCTCGATTATCGCCTCGTGGCTGTCGTCGAGCGGTTTTTCGAGGTCGACCCTGAACGATTCCCTGCCGTCCGCGAAATAGAGGTAGCCCGTGCCGAGCTCAGCTATAGTCCGCAGGATCTCGGGGAGCTTCGACGCGTCCGCGCTGTACTCGAAGAGAGTGCTCCCGTCGTTCGCCACGGCGTACGCTCCTGTCATGCACATGATGAAGTCGCAGTATTTCAGATAGTCCTTGATTATGAAGTCCGCGTTCGAGTACGTTCTGCCCGTTATGATACCGAAAACGTTTCCCGCCGCGCGGAACTTTTCGATCATATCGAGGTAGTCCTGCCTGACGCCGTGCGGATACTGGCTCAGAGTGCCGTCGAAATCAGTCGCGAAGAGCTTTTTTCTGCCCATTTTCCTCACCTGTCCCCCCGGTCCTCGACACAGACCGGCACAGTTCGATTTTCAAGTTTAATTCTATCAAAGAGGGGGAGAGTTGTCAAGTGAAAAATAGGCGCTCGCCGCCCGCCTTCCCCCCGCTGCGAAAAATAAAGCGCTTTTCCTTGACATATATGGTATTTTATATTATACTAACAAATATAGAAAAAGAAGGCGGTTCGATATTATGGAAGACAGGATAACGGAAATATTCGGCGCCGACGTCTTCAATGACAAGGTCATGAAGGAACGTCTGCCCGAGGACGTTTACGCGAGCTTGAAGAGAACGATCAGCATGGGCAGATCGCTCGATCTGGGCGTCGCGAACGCCGTCGCCGAGGTCATGAAGGACTGGGCGATAGAAAACGGCGCGACTCACTATACCCACTGGTTCCAGCCGATGACGGGCATCACCGCCGAAAAGCACGACAGCTTCGTCTCCCCCCTCGACAACGGGACGGCGATAAGCGAGTTCTCCGGCAAGCAGCTCATAAAGGGCGAGCCGGACGCGTCGAGCTTTCCGTCCGGAGGGCTCAGAGCCACCTTCGAGGCGAGGGGCTACACCGCGTGGGACCCGACGTCTTACGCGTTCATAAAAGGCAAGACGTTATGTATCCCCACCGCGTTCTGTTCGTACGGCGGCCACGCGCTTGACAAGAAGACTCCGCTGCTTCGCTCAATGGAAGCGCTTAACAAGCAGGCGCTGCGCGTTCTTAAGCTGTTCGGCAACGACACCGCGAAAAGAGTCGTTTCGTCCGTCGGACCGGAACAGGAATATTTTCTTATAACAAAAGAAATGTACGATCAGCGTCCCGACCTGCGTTTCTGCGGCAGAACCTTGTTCGGATCAAAGCCGCCTAAGGGCCAGGAGATGGACGACCACTACTTCGGCGCTATCAAACCGAGAGTAGCGGCTTATATGGAAGAATTAAAC
>JAFRXS010000033.1 GCA_017443405.1 Clostridia bacterium
ATCGGAATATACGCCGGAGATCAGTTTGTCGAGATCTTTGATTCGCTTTTCACCGTATTCGATGAACTGCTTGAGCTTCCGGTATTCCATCTGATTAAGGATATGATCAGAGAATTCATCGGCTTTACCCGTATTTTTACGATCCTCGCGCGGGGCTATTTGTTCCAGGACAGCGACGGCAATCTTCTTTCCGTCAACCCTTATGACCGGATCGCTTATGCCCGCCGTGCGCTTCTTGCGTGGAGCAGCGTGCCGGACAGGAGTAAGAATCCGAAAGTGCAGGTGGATTTCAGCGAATACTCCGCCGAGTTCCCCGATCTCGTGGACGAGAACGGCAGGGGCTGGTATTACCGGCACATCAAGGCCGTGCTTAAATTCATTAAGAAAAATCCAGACCTTGTCAATAAAACGTTTGCCGATGCCAGACCCGGTATCTCCGCAGGATTCACATCCAAATGGAAAACAAAGGTGCGACAGTTTCAGGTGCCGATTTTCTCCCTCAACACCAAAGGTGCGTGGACGATCCGTTTTGACGATATCATCGCCGACGCGCTGGAGGCGGGACCACTCAGAATGGAAGAATATCCTTTGCCGGACGGACTTCTTGAAAAGATCGGAAGAATCAATTGGGAGCCCTCGAAAGAATACGTTGCCGTCGACCTTGTTCGCTATTACTATGCGAATAGAAAAGAAGAAACCGATTGGGTGGTACTGCCCGTCGCCAACTTCTGCGCGTATTACGGGACAATGACATTTGAAAAGACCTATCTACCCGCTCTGCCGAAGGATATCTTCATCCGCGACCGACGCGACGGTGTGAGCATATTTAAGGTTAAACTGTAAATGATGTGAGCTCAAGTAATCACTCGATATCTTTGAGATCGGATTTAATCAGGAAATTTCCGAAACGGAGCGTAATATATGACTGAATTACAACCCAAAGAGAAAAAGGTCGAATATCTTGAACTGATCTACGACCTTATCTTCGTCTATATCATCGGCAGAAATAATTCGCTTCTGCATCACGTGGAGAACGGCTTTGTGACCGGCGAGGTCTTTCTCGCCTACGTTCTCTGCACGCTGGCGGTGATACAAATCTGGAATTATTCCACTTTCTATATCAACCTATACGGAAGAAACGGCGCAAGAGATCACATTTTTCTCTGCCTCAATATGTTTTTCCTCTATTTTATGGCGGACGGGACGAGCGCGCAGTGGCAGGATTCGCTTTACAAATACGCCGCCGCGTGGGCGCTGATCCTCGTAAATATCGGCGTTCAGCATTTGATCGAGCTTCGGAATCACAAAAACGCTCCGTGTGAAATAAAGCAGATCAAGCGTAAGGCGGCAATCATCCTCGCGGAAGCGGCGTTAGTCGGGGTTCATATGCTTGTTTACGCGCTGACAGGGACGTCTGTCGCTTACGTTCCTATCCTGTTCGGCATCGCCGCGATGCTCCTTTCCGGCAAGAAAAACCGGCTCATCCCTGTGGACTTTGCTCACTTGACCGAGCGGGCGATGCTCTACGTCGTATTCACGTTCGGAGAGATGATCATCGCTATTGCGGCCTATTTCAGCGACGATCTGTCGTTCAACACCGTCTATTTTGCGGCTATGGCGTTTCTGATCGTTGTTGGGCTGTTTCTTTCCTACGGAACTATGTACAACAAAAT
>JAFRXS010000034.1 GCA_017443405.1 Clostridia bacterium
ATGGTGCGACGACGACGGCAACGAAAAGCACTTCACCTTTGCCGACGTCAAAGAGCAGAGCAACCGCGCAGCCAATATGTTCAAGGCTCTCGGCGTCAAAAAGGGCGATACCGTAATGATCATACTCCGGCAGAGACCGGAGGTGTGGTTCGTTATGGTCGGTCTGCATAAGCTCGGCGCCGTCGTTATTCCGGCAACGTTCCTTTTGACAAAGCACGATATAGTCTACCGCTGCAACGCCGCGGACGTCAAGATGATATGCTGCGCCGACGATCCGGTGGTCGTGGAACACGTCAACCAGGCGAGAGGCGAGTGCAAGACGCTTGAGTATTGCAGCGTTATCGGCGACGCTCCCGAGGGCTGGCGTTCTCTGACCGCGGATATGTCGGCGGCTTCTCCCGTGTTCGACAGACCGACGGGCGACGAGGCGACGCACAACGACGATAAGATGCTCATCTATTTCTCGTCCGGCACGAGCGGCGAGCCGAAGATGATACTTCACGATTACCTTCTTCCGCTCGGTCACATCGTCACCGCAAAATACTGGCAGCAGGTCTACGACGGCTGCCGTCATCTGACTCAGGCGGATTCCGGCTGGGCAAAATTCGCGTGGGGCAAGATATACGGTCAGTGGATCTGCGGCGCGGTCATCGTCACCTACGATACGGTCAAATTCAATCCCCACCGTATGCTTGAGATAATGGAAAAGCTCAAGCTCAATTCCTTCTGCGGTCCGTCTACCATCTACCGTTACCTTATCCAGGAGGATCTTACAAAATACGATTTCTCCTCCATCAAGCATTGCTCCATGGCTGGCGAGCCGCTGAACCCCGAAGTCTACTACAAGTGGCAGCAGCAGACCGGGCTCGAGATACGCGAGGGCTTCGGTCAGAGCGAGGGCAGCGTGCTGTTCGCCAATTTTCCGTGGCTCGAGGTTCGTCCCGGTTCGACCGGCATGCCCACTCCGCTTTACGATATCGACATAGTCGACGACAGCGGAAAGTCATGCGAGGAAGGTATCGTCGGCTCCGTTGTCATCAAAAATCTTGACAAAAAGTACCCGACGGGACTCTTCCGCGAGTATTACCGCAATCCCGAAGCGAATGAAGCGTCGTTCAGCGACGGAGTCTACAATACGGGCGACACCGCGTGGCGCGACGCCGACGGCTACATCTGGTTCGTCGGCAGAAACGACGACGTCATAAAATGCTCCGGTTACCGTATTGGTCCGTTTGAGGTCGAGAGCGCTCTCATGACCCACCCCTCCGTGCTTGAGTGCGCAGTTACCGCCGTGCCCGACCCGCTGAGAGGGCAGGTCGTCAAGGCGACGATAGTCCTGACTAAGAATTATTCCCCGTCCCCCGAGCTGGTCAAGGAACTGCAGACGCACGTCAAACAAGCGACAGCGCCTTATAAGTATCCGCGAGTGATAGAGTTCGTCGACGAGCTTCCCAAGACGACGAGCGGTAAAATAATGCGTACGGCTATCCGTAAGGCGGATATGCTGAAGTACGCCGCGAAAAGCTGACGGTTATGGATAAGGTCAAAGAAGGCGGGAAAAAAGCCGCGTTCCATATTGCCGGCGATCTTCTTTGGAGCATAGCCGCGCTCGTTATATTCAACGGCGCGGTACAGCTTTTTATTTATCCGTCCTTTAAAAAACAGATGGGCGCTGAGGAATTCGGCGTCGCTCTGTTTTATATCGCGCTGATATCGCTCGTCGCCTCGACCTTCGGCACGGCTGCGAACTACAGTCGCATGGTGCAGAGCACGACCGGGCACGACCGCAACGCAGACTATAATATATATCTTCTTATATGCGTCGCCGTCTGCGTGCCTATAGCCTTCCTGATGATCCCGATGAAGGGGCTTTCTGTCACGGGAGCCGCTCTGCTGTTCCTGCTGCTTGCTTTTTCGATACTTCGCTATTACGACGACGTGCAGTTCAGGCTGACCGTCAATTTTAAGGGATATTTCGTATACTACGTCATAATTACGGCAGGCTACTGCCTCGGGCTGCTCGCCTATAAGTTCACCGGAGAATGGATGGCGACGATACTCGTCGGCGAGGTCCTTGCGACTGTGTTTGTCCTCATAAGAGGGCATATCTTCAAGCCTCCGTTCCTCAAAAAGAGCGAGTTCTTCTCTGAAACGTCCCGTTCAGTCTGGATACTCACCGCGGCTCAGCTTATCCCCGCGATAGTTCTCAACGCCGACAGACTGCTGCTTGAGCCGATGCACGGCGGCGAAGCGAACACCACTTACTATATTGCCTCTCTTGTCGGCAAGACCGTCGCTATACTGACGGTGCCTATCGACGGCGTACTGCTGGGCTACCTCGCCAAATGGGAAGGCAAGTTCACAAAGAAGCTCTTTGCGGTCTTTACCGTCGGCATGCTCGCAATGGGCGCGGTGTTCACTCTCGCGTGCTGGGGCGGCTCCTATGTGTTTGTTTATCTGTTCTACCGCGAGGAGCTCGCGAACGTCAGCCGCTATTTCCTGATAGCCAACGCCGGGCAGATATTCTTCTTCGTATCCAATACGCTGATGGTCGTCGTCCTGCGTTTCGCCGCGGAAAAATACCAGACCTATATCAATATAATCTACGCTCTGATTTTTGCCGCGGCTGTTCCGTTCGTTACCTATAAGTACGGCGTGCTCGGCTTCTCCGTTTCCGTGCTCGCCGTGAACGCGATAAAATTCGCCGTCGTCGCCGCCGTGGGATTCTCAAGGTTGAAAAAACCGGACGCGCCGGAACAGGTCGGCGAGAGTATTTCCGAAGAAGGGGAGGAAGCCGAAAATGGGTAAGGACGTCATAGTCGCCTGTGATTTCCCGTCCGCGGAGGATTGCCGGGAGTTTTTGAAAAAGTTCTCCGGTGTAGAGAGAAAACCCTACGTCAAGATAGGTATGGAGCTTTTCTATTCCTGCGGACCGGATATAGTCCGCGAGATCAAGGCTCTCGGCCACGGCGTTTTTCTTGATCTCAAGCTTTGCGATATCCCCAATACGGTCCGCCGCGCGATGAAAAGCGTTTCTTCGCTCGGCGCGGATATCGTCAACGTCCACGCTTTCGGCGGAATAGACATGATGCGCGCCGCGAAAGAGGGGATAGCAGAGGGCGGCGGCAGCACGAAGGTCATCGCCGTTACCGTGCTTACCAGCATTGCGCCCGAAAAACTCGGGGCGGAGCTGCTTATCGACAGGCCGCTTGCGGACGCTGCGTCCGCTTTCGCGCTCAACGTGAAGACTGCCGGTCTCGACGGCGTCGTCTGCTCCGTTTATGAAGCCGGGAAGATACACGGCATCTGCGGGCGGGACTTCCTGACCGTCACTCCGGGCATCCGTTTCGGCGGAAGCGACGTCGGCGATCAGGCGAGAGTTGCTACTCCGGAGTTCGCAAAGGAGCAGGGAAGCGATTATATAGTTGTCGGCAGACCGATAACAAAAGCCGCCGATCCGGTCTCCGCATATACGCAGTGCCTTGCAGGATTTGCAGGATAAAAGTAATAAATACAGACGCGCCGTACTGCGATATGCAGCGGCGCGTATTTTTACGGATTGGAATAATGTGCAAATAATACACAAACGCCCGGCTGTGTAGTGTAGAGAATGAGAAATGGGAAAAAATGATGTTGACAAGGGGGGAATAAAGTGATAATATGCATAGGCGCTGCGGGGAGCGAGGGAATTCGGAAGATATCCTGAAAAAAACCGCGGCAACGGCGAAAAAAGTTCTTGACAAGCGGGGAAAGATGTGTTAAACTGAAATTCCTGCCTCGGGGAACGAGGCCGAGCGAACCTTGAAAATTAAACAACGACTTGAAAGAAAACCCTGAGATTTTTTTGGTAAGTTTTTAAAAAACTTGCGCGGAAGCGGGAG
>JAFRXS010000035.1 GCA_017443405.1 Clostridia bacterium
AGACGATATGATATAATCCTCGTCCTGCGATTTGATCTCACCGGAGACGGTACGGCAGCGCCATGTTTTTGCGAGGTCGTCGGAATACAGATCGAGGGTAAACATGGTATTGAGAACGTGGAAGGACGAATCGCGATAGAAGACGTTCTGGACCACATGCTCGCCGCTGCCGATCTGCGGCTGATAAAGCTCGCAAAACTCCCCTTCGCGCTCAGCGTAGATATTGAAGTATCCGTCAATCGCGAAGCCGGTATACTCACCCGAAAGATTAAAGATACGGGCAAAACCGCCCTCATATTCCCCGGCGTAATACCCTAAATCCCGCGGATCGTCCGCCTCGGAAATATCGTCCGTAAGAGCAAGGTATTCCCTGCCGTTGACGCTGATAAATCCGTTGCCGGTAACCGGGCGGTGAAGATCGAAGGCTACGCCGGTCGGAAGCATATTGACAAAAAAATGTATGACTCCGTCGGGCGTCTGCACGGGATCGGGATCGATGCAGGTAGTCGAATCGAAAGGATCGTCGGGAGTGCCGAGAGTATCGGGGAACAGCGCCGCATAGCCGTGGCTCCAGTGTTCGCCGCCGTCGCGGGAAATAGCGAATGCCGTGTCTATACCGCCGTAGTCGCTGTCGGCGTCGGTCCAGCGGGCGTCCGAAGTCGCGAAAAGCGAACCGTCCGCCAGGCGGATGAGTCCCGGTATCCTGAAATCCCGGCAACCGCAAACCCCGGATGGGAAGGGCTGCTTTTCGGTGATCTCATCCGAGATATAATAACCCGCTTTTTTTACCGACTTTACATCCATATCGCAAACCTCCGGTCAATAATACTGATTCTGATTCAGATTATACAGGAAATCCGATATATATTCAAGCCGGATTTATATCTGTTACACAAAAAATGAGATGTATACGATCAAATTACTATTGAAAAGCATATTAAATCCGTGATATAATCAAAACACAAAGAAATACAGGGGTATGATCATGGCGGAAACAAATTCCCTCAAAACTTCCGGTATTAAAATGAAGGACCTGGTAGGCTACGCGCTGGGCGACGCGGCGGGTCTTCTTACCTTTTCGCTCATCGGCGCGTTCCAAAGCAAATTCTACACCGACTCGCTGGGGCTCGACAACCGGGCGATAGCGCTTCTGATACTCATAGCCAGGATATGGGACGCCGTTAACGACCCGATGTGGGGCGCCTTCATCCAGTCAAGAAAACCCAACCCCAGGGGCCAGTTCAGACCGTGGATACTGAGATTCTCGATCCCCCTCGCGATATCGGCTTCGCTGATGTTCTTTAAGATACCGGGCGTGCAGACCGGCTCGTGGATATATCTCGTCTACGCCTACGTGACTTACATCCTCTACGGAATGATGTACACGGCGGTCAACATCCCCTACGGCTCGCTGGCATCGGTCATAACCTCCGACGGGTTAGAAAGGTCCTCGCTGTCCATGTGGCGTTCTATCGGCGCGGGCGTTGGCGGCCTTCCCGGAACGATAATCCTTCCGATGATCGTCTACAAGTCCGTCGGCAAATACCCCAACGGCAAGGACATCCAGGCGCTCGACAGCGATAAGCTGTTCATCTGCGTCGTCGCGCTGTCCGTGATTTCGATACTCGTCTATTACCTGCATTACAGGGGTACAGTGGAGCGCATACCGCCGCAGAAAAAGATAAAGGACAAAAACTACAACGCCGGAGCAACGATACTTGCGCTGCTTAAAAACAGACCGTTCGTCTCTCTCTCGCTCGCCTCGATGCTCCTTATTGCCTTCCAGTTCTATTATCAGTCCACCTTCTCCTACCTTTTCACCGATTTCTACGGCAAACCCGGGATGTACGCGATGGTCACGGTCTGCACCTACGGACCGATGGCGATGTTCATCCCGATAATGAACAAACTCATCCGCAAATTCGGCAAGAAAGAGCTTTGCGCCGTCGGACTTATCATCGCCTGCGTATCGAGCGTCGCCCTGTTCGCGGTAAGAGGCACTCCGCTGGCGCAGAACATTTGGGTCTTCCTCGCGCTGACCTTCCTCTCCGGCATGGGGCAGACGTTCTTCGTGCTCGAGGTCTGGGCGCTTGTAATGGACGTTATAGACTATCACGAACTCAGGACCGGCAAGCGCGAAGAGAGCATGGCGTACGCGTTCTTCTCCTTCACGAGAAAGCTCGGTCAGACGATAGCCGGCGTTACACTTCCTCTGCTGCTTGAAAAAATCGGCTACGACGGAACTATCACGCAGAACGGCGGTCAGCTCAGCGAAGGCGTGCTCAACGGTCTTTACGACATATCGACGATAGTCCCCGCGATAATGCTCGCGCTCATGGCACTGCTTCTGCTGTTCGGTTACGATCTTACAAAGAAGAAACTCGAAGGCATGCACTCGCAGCTCGACACGCAGCGAGCGGCTGTCAAAGCTGAAGAATGATTTACAGAGGCAGATATGGAACACATCAAAAGCAGATTTTTTGACAGCGTAGATAAAAATTCTCCGCTCCCCGAATATCCCCGTCCGCAGCTTGTCAGAGAAGAATGGATGAGCCTTAACGGTCAGTGGGACTACGCGATAACCTCGAAAAACAGCGGGACGCCGTTGCAGTACTCCGGCAAGATCACCGTGCCCTTTGCTCCGGAGTGTTCGCTTTCGGGCGTTGAAAGGCACGTGACCAAGGACGAGCTTCTTTGGTACAGACGCGGCTTCACAGTGCCCGAAGCGTGGAGCGGGAAGAGGATCATACTGCACTTCGGCGCGGTAGACTGGCTCTGCCACGTCTACATCAACGGCAAAGAAGCCGTCTCCCACAGAGGCGGTTATAATCCGTTTTCCGTCGACATCTCGCAGTATCTTGAAGACGGAGAGAACGAGATAGTTGTCCGAGTATATGACCCGACGGATAACGGGAGTCAGGCGCGCGGCAAACAGGCGGACAAAACGCACGGCTTCTGGTACACGGCGACAACGGGAATATGGCAGACAGTGTGGCTCGAGCCCGTTTCCGACTGCTACATCAAAGGCATAAAGGTCACGCCGGATATCGATATCGATGCCGTTAACATCAAGACGGATATCTACAATATCCCGGGCTGCACCTGTGAAACGGTTATAACCTTTGACGGAGAAGAAGTCTTTAAAGGCGAGACGGGCGCCGACACGACGATAACGGTAAACGGAGCGAAGCTCTGGACTCCCGAAACGCCGAACCTTTACGGTCTTACTATCCGTCTTTTAAAGAACGGCGAAGTCGCGGACACCGTATCGAGCTACTTCGGGATGCGTAAATTCTCGATCACGAAGGACGCGGACGGCACTCCGCGCATCTGTCTCAACAACAAGCCGTATTTCCAGCGCGGTCTGCTCGACCAGGGCTATTGGCCGGACGGCGGACTCACGCCCCCCTGCGATGAAGCGATGATCTACGACATCGAAAAGATGAAGGATCTTGGCTTCAACATGCTGCGCAAGCATATCAAGGTCGAACCCGCGAGATGGTACTGGCATTGCGACAGGCTCGGCATGCTCGTATGGCAGGATATGCCCTCCGGCGGCGGCTACGTCGGCCCGATCTACGCCGGCGCGCTGCCGAATCTCGGCATCCGCTCGATACCCGACAACAGGAATTACGCAAGGTTCAAGAGAGAGGACAAGACCTCGCGAGAGGATTACCGCAGGGAGCTGTTCGAGATGATAGACGCTCTTTACAACACGGTCAGCATCTGCGTCTGGGTAACGTTCAACGAGAGCTGGGGCCAGTTCGACGCGAGGGATATCGGCTGGAAGACGAAAGAGTACGACCCGTCGAGGCTCGTCGACCACGCGAGCGGCTGGTACGACGAGGGCGGACCCGATTTTGTCAGCATACACAAGTACATCATGCCGGTGACCGCGCCGAAAAAAGACCCGTCGCGCCCGTTCGTTCTCAGCGAATACGGCGGCTACTCGCAGAACATCAGAGGGCACGTCTGGAATGAAAAAAAGAGCTTCGGCTACCAGATGTACCGTTCCGGCAAGACGCTGACGAAAGCCTTCGTCAAGCTCCACGAGAAGCAGATAATACCGCTCATCAAAAAGGGACTTTGCGCGACGGTCTACACGCAGGTATCCGACGTCGAATGGGAGGTCAACGGTCTTCTTACCTACGACAGACAGCTCGATAAGATCGACGCCGACGCGGTAAGGGCGGTCAACGCGAAACTCACTTACTGACCGGCAAACGAAAAAGGACGGATGCGCTCCGTCCTTTTTTGATGTAATTATGTTATTCAATCGATCCTGTTGCCGTTATCGGATATCTTCATTCTCACGGTCTTGCCGGCGAATTTCAGCTTGATCTCGCCCTTTCTGCCGAGATACTCCGACAGGCGGCTCGCAAGGTCCGGCGCCCTCAGGTTGTCTGTGACGATATAGCTGCCCCTGCCTACGCGTACCTCGGAGTACGAAGCGTGCATCTTTACTGATCGCGCGTCGGCGAGGATATCGGCGGGAGCAAACCTCGACGGGCAAACGACGACCGTACCGTTTTCGGCGCAGACAGAACGGACGTCGGCGAGTGTTTCGGCGCTCAGCGTCCTTCCGCAGAGGAAGATCAGCTTTGCCGTCCCGAGCTTGTCGCGGCGGACGTATTCGTCGAAAACGGCGGCTCCGTTCATCGTGCAGAACGAACGGTGCTTGACCGCAATGGTCCAGGGACTTATCTTGTCCCATGAAATACCTGTAAGAACGGTCTCGCCGTGGGTTATTATGCGGAACGCGTCGATGAATTCGCGGTCCTCTTTTTTTGACTTTATCGCGCGGTTTCCAAGCAGGGAGTCCTTCCACATGATATTCAGTCTGCCCTGCCCCCAGTAGCCGTCGTCGGGTTTTATGATGGCTATCTCGGGCTCGTAGTCCGATATATCGTAGTCGCGTTCCCTGCCGCGGTAGAGCTTTACGAACTGCGAGAACGTCCTGCCGTACTCGTTGTATTCGTCGCCGTCGTAAAACGCGTTTGCGGCTTCGACGTAGGTCCTGTTGACTCCCGCTTTATAGGCGAACACGAGGTTATAGAACATCTCGGACGCGCTGTGACCGGGGAAGGTCTGGATATGCCAAAGGTCGACGCAGTTCCACAGCGGCATGCCGTACTGCAGCGCGGCTCCCGCGGCGACCGCGAAATGGATGTTCGACCATCCCTCCTTCTGCGATTTGAAGTTGGGGACGATGCCGTTTCGCGCGAACATGTGGAAAAGCACCGGGAAGACGTGCTCACCGGAAAACGCCGGCGCGCCGGCCGCCCTGATGGAATCGGCGAATTCCTTTATCTGACCGTTCAGCGTGTCGCGCTGCGTCTCGAAGTCCGCAGTATCGGGCACCGGAAAAACGGGTACGACCTTGCGGACGTTCTTGTCGAGATAAATAGAGAGATTATTATTGATTATACAGTGCTCGAACTCGTCGTAGGTAAGCCCGGCGAGATTGCCCGCGCTTGCGAGAGCGTCCACGTAGCCCTCCGGCAGAATGAGCCGGTGGGTACCATCCAGTCTGTTCGACCATTCCGTACCGTCGGGAGCTTTTGTCAGATACTGAAAATTCTGGAACTCGAAGTTAGCGATAAACTCCGTTCCCCTGTTCGCGATCTCACGCGCCACGGCGGCGGCTTCTACTTTCGATTCGGATACGGGAACGGTCTGCGGATCGAAATGAACGAAAAGGAAGTCGACCCCGCCGCTTTGCTCCAGCGGACCGAACATAGGACCTTTACCGCCGCCGAACAGCCCGGCGAAGGTGTTATAGCCTATTTTAAGGCGCTTATCGTCAGACATCAGTCAAGGAACCCTTTTTTGTATTCAAGACCGAAACCGGCGGCGATCTCCTTGAGCTGATCGTCGCTTATCTCGTTGACGCGAGGAAGACCGGCGGTGAGCATATAGAGCTGCGCGGCTTTTTCGACGGTCTCGATGAGCCCGAAGGCCTCGTCCATAGTCGCTCCGCAGCCGTAGATGCCGTGCATCCACCACACGACAAGGCGGTACTCGAGCATTTTCTTCGCCGTCGCTTCGCCTATCTCGTTGGTTCCGCAGAGCATCCAGGGGAGAACGCCGATACCGTCGGGGAATACGACCATGCACTCGGTGCACATACGCCACAGGGAACGCGTGAACTCACGCTCGTCGGCGGCGTGGACAAAGTTCATGGAAAGAGTATAGGTCGGATGGCTGTGCATGATGACCCTGTTGTCGGGGTTGACCGAAAGGCGCGAGATATGGCTCATCATATGCGCAGGGAACTCGCTCGTCGGTCTGCCGCCGTCGCTGTAGCCCCAGAGAAGACCGGCGCTCTTGCCGTCGTCGGCGATACGGAGCACGCCGAGATTGTTCTCGGGGTCGCGGTCGACGTTCTTGAAATACTTTCCGGTGCCGGTGACGATGAAATACTTCCCAGCGAGCGGCGCGGCGTCAAAGCCGGTGTCTATCGTCCTGATGATCTTATCGGGATCGAGGAACTGCGAGACCTCTTCCCTGTCGAGCATCATGCTGATATTGCCGCCGTTGCGCTCGTCCCAGCCCTGGCGGTACATATTTGAAGTGATCTCTCTCATCTCCCGGACAAAGCGGGAATCAGTGATATCGCTCATTGATTGGTCCTCCTGTTCAGCGATCAAAGGAATCTGTACTCAAACTCGCCGAGATTGTCCATGGACATCTCGCGCTTTCCGTCCTCGATCTCGTGTATCATTTCGGTCAGCTTGGAATTGACGGGAGTCTTGACTCCGTATTCGCGCGCCATACGCTCGATGTAGCCGTTAAAAATGGCGATCTCGGTCTTTTCGCCGCGTTCGAGCGACTGCAGAGTCGACGGACGGACGTTGGCGTATTTGCTCTTCGCGACGAGTTTGACGACGAGCGTGCATATCTTGTCGAAAGCCTTGGATTCGCTGAGCATAAGAAGATTATAATCGAGCACCGCGCCGTACTTCGGGACCTTGATCTTCATGGCGTCAGCAAGATGCATGCCCTCGCGCGCTATCTCAAGGAACAGCTCGACCGAGCGTTTGTCGGAGATCATCTCGCCGAGAGTGTGGCCGGTTATTGCTGCGGTTGCGTTGATGCAGGAATTGATAATGAGCTTGGAGAACTGACGGCTGGTTATGTCGGGCGTGATCTTGGTCGGAACGACGGTGCAGTACATCTCGCACAGCTTTTCGAGCTTGTCGTTGGTCCTGCCGCCGGGCATACCGATATACATCTCGCCGAGCGAGGTCATCTCGAACTCGGTGGAAGAGAGCTTGGTCGCGCCGAAGCCGATCATCGCGCCGACGGTGCGCTCTTCGCCCACGACGGAAGCGAGCTCCTGAGTGCAGACGCCGTTCTGCATACCAACGACGATGGAATCGTCCTTGAGCAGCTTGAGCGCGGATTTTGCCGCCGGGATGAGCGCCATATACTTGACGGCGATGATGACTATATCGTATTTTTCCTCGATCTCGTCGGGGGAACCGTAAGCCTTGACGTTCACCTTGTGGTCG
>JAFRXS010000036.1 GCA_017443405.1 Clostridia bacterium
ACCGGCGCAGCCCAGATGGACGGCTCCATCATGGTCATCGCCGCCACCGACGGCCCCATGGCTCAGACGAGAGAGCATCTGCTCCTCGCCCGTCAGGTCGGCGTGCCGAAGATCCTTGTTTTCCTTAACAAGACCGACCAGGTCGACGACCCCGAGCTTATCGAGCTCGTCGAAGAGGAAGTCCGCGACACTCTTGAGGAGTACGGCTTCGACCGTGAGGCTCCCATCATCAAGGGTTCCGCTCTCAAGGCCCTCGAGTCCACCAGCACCGATCCCAACGCCCCCGAGTACGCTCCCATCTGGGAACTCATGGACGCTGTCGACAGCTACATCCCCACTCCCGACCGTAAAGAGGACCTTCCGTTCCTTCTTTCCGTCGAGGACGTCTTCACAAACTCCGGCCGCGGCACCGTCGCGACGGGCAGAGTCGAGCGCGGTGTTCTCAAAGTCGGTGAGACTGTTGAGATCGTCGGCCTCAAGGACGAGAAGACGACCACCGTCTGCACCGGTCTTGAGATGTTCCACAAGACCCTCGATTACACCGAGGCGGGCGACAACGTCGGCATGCTTCTTCGCGGTATCGCCCGTGACGGCGTAGAGCGCGGCCAGGTCATCGCGAAGCCCGGCTCCATCCATCCTCACACCAAGTTCGTGGGCCAGGTCTACGTTCTTACCCAGGCTGAAGGCGGCCGTCATACTCCGTTCTTCAACAACTATCGTCCGCAGTTCTACTTCAGGACCACCGACGTTACCGGCATCATCACCCTTCCCGAAGGCACCGAGATGTGCATGCCCGGCGACCACGTCGATATGAAGGTCGAGCTCATCACTCCGATCGCTATCGAAAAGGGTCTTAACTTCGCTATCCGTGAAGGCGGCCGTACGGTCGGTTCCGGTATCGTCATCGACGTCGAAGAGGACTGATCTCCTACCCATACCTTTCGCCGCCCGGCTTGCCGGGCGGTTTTTTTATGCGTAGTTCGGCGGTCTCGATACTGAAAAAGGCGGACTGCCGTCCGCCGCTGACTGTCTTGCCGGTTATTTCGCCTGTATTTTGATATTCATCGGAAACGGACCGTTAACGCGGTCTTTTTTTGTGCTGCCGTAAATGAACGGCAAGAGATACAGAACTGCCGTCTGTTATTCAGGTTTTGCGGGTTCTTCCATTTCGGACAAAGCGTATGAACAGCACTGTATTACTAAATTGTTCAGCGAGACGTTCTCTCTCTGGGCAAGCTGTTCCAGGTCGTTTACAAGTTTTACGGGCATTCTGAAAGTCTTGTTGACGTATTCATCTTTTTGGACTTTGAACATATTCATTCACCCCTCTGTATTTTAACGGATGATGACACTTGAAATAAACACTTTAATATTGCATTAAAATCAGCACATATATTACACAGTGCAATCTGCACTTGACACAACCTTGCAATTATGTTATAATATACATACTATTATTTCATCATAATATGATGATCAGGGAGGTTACTATGAAACGTTTATTGGCTGTGACGCTGACGGCGGTGTTGATCTTTACGCTTCTGCCGCTTAGCGTTTTCGCTGCGAATACCGGGTATTCCGTCGCCGCGGCGATCGAGTGCGCTCTCGACACGACGTACACAAAGTCGTGGACGACGAGCGACTATCAGTACGATTGCTACAATAAGGTCGAACTGCCCGCAAGGGGCATACTAACATTCCGTATGGACAAGCCTATCGACTCAAAGGGCGAGTACGCTTCCTGTACGATAACCGTTATTGACGCGGAAGGCAACGAATACTGGAAGCATTCAGGCTACGGAGACAATAAAGTAAGCACGTTTGTCGAATACAGCGTCGGTCTGAACGCTGGCGTTTACTACGTCAATATCGACGCGGGTTTTGTCGTGACGTCCGGGACGATCTCCTCTTCTTATAAGTTTTCTTTTACCGCGTCCGATACCTGCGAGGTCGAGCCGAACGGCAAGCAAAAGACCGCGAATGAGATAGAAGTCGGGAAAGAGTATCAGGGATTCTTCGGCGGGAGTTCCGGGTATCCGGGAGATGAGGATTGGTTTAAAATCGATCTGAAGGCGAACTCGATCTACCGCATCTATATGGGAAATTACGATAAACTGGACGCGACAAACTGGATCGCAAAAATCCAGAACGCTTCGGGTACGTCGGATAGTTCTATCAGCTATGATGCGCCTTATGATCCCGAAACGGACTGCAACTATTATGAATATACACCCAATGAAGCCGGAACATATTATATCAGGTATTATAATTACCTCGAAACGCCGATTCCTTATACTCTTAAGGTCGTCGCTGTATATGAGGATGACGCTGATTACGGAGGAAAAACAGGGTTTTCGACTGCCGAAGCCATTGAATGCGCTGCTGGCACGACCTACACCAAGGCCTGGACTGAAACTAATTACTCTAAGGACTGCTATAATAAAATAACCCTGCCGAATAACGGGATACTGACCTTTAAGCTTGAGACGAAAGATAATACTACCGGTAAGGACGCGGGTTACAAACTGTCTCTTTATGATGATAAGGGTACGCTTGCCTGGGATATGAATACGAGTAAAGAGAAAGCCGGTAGCGGTATCTATGCATATAATATAGGACTTGCCGCGGGAACGTATTATATGAATATCGATTTCTCCGGGTCTATCTACACAGGATACATAAAAGCAGAATACAGCTTTTCTTTTGAAGCGACTGAATACAGCGAGAGGGAGCCCAACGACGGTATTTCCACAGCTACGCCTTTTGAACTCGGTAACACTTACCGCGGCTGGTACGGCGAATATACG
Organism: Clostridia bacterium; assembly: GCA_017443405.1. Taxonomy (GTDB): domain Bacteria; phylum Bacillota; class Clostridia; order Oscillospirales; family Acutalibacteraceae; genus RGIG2893. Next base: position 2,808 of record JAFRXS010000036.1, read on the forward strand.
ACGAAAGATGACTGGTTCAAGCTGACTCTTGATGAGAAGGATATATATCGTGTGACCATAGATAACTATGACGAGGTCGACAAAAACGGTTATATCTATTTTGTAGATGAAGCCGGAACGGAATACCGCTTTGATAACCTGATAAAATACGACGAGGCGAACAACAACAAGTATTTTGAATTCAGGCCCGAGAAGAGCGGAACATACTATATCGAAATTAAAGGTTACACCCAGTACACGCCGATAGCTTACGCTATCACGGTAGGAGCTCATCAGCACGAGTACTCCTACGTGGTAACAAAAGAGGCCACATGTCAGGAGGAGGGCGAGAGATCGGGTCTTTGTACCATATGTCTTAATTATATTACCGAAACGATCCCGAAGACCGATCACACTCCCGAGACCGTGGCGGCAACGCCCGCAACCTGCACGACCGACGGTTTGACCGAAGGCACGAAGTGCTCCGTCTGCGGAGAATGGATCAAAGCTCAGGAAACGGTCCCCGCCACCGGGCACGCATGGGGCGAGTGGAAAGAAATCAACGAAAACGAGCATCAAAGAGTCTGCGCTAACGACAGCAGCCACGTTGAGACCGCCGCCCACAACTGGGACGCTGGTAAGGTCACGAAAGAACCCGCCCCCGGCGTTGATGGCGAGAAGCAGTATGCCTGCGCCGATTGCGGAGCGGTGAAGACCGAAACGATCGCCGCCCTGCCGACCGACGAACCTACCGAACCCGCACCTACCGACGAGCCTACAGAACCCGCACCGTCCGGCGACGGCAAGCTGTGGAAGCTCGGCGACGTCAACAAGGACGGCGAGATTAAGGCTGACGACGCAAGAATTATTCTCCGCGCCGCCGCGAAGCTTGAAGAGCTTCCGGAGTTTATCGCGCTCCTTGCGGATTTGGACCAGGACGGAACGGTCAACGCTACCGACGCGAGACTGGCCCTGCGTATCGCCGCCAAGCTTGATGCCGAAACGGGTATCACTCTGCAGGAGACCTGACCCGCCGGCTTGATACCGTCGGAATAATACGCTCAAAGACTTGCCGCAGACTCACCGCACGTGGGAATGCGGCTTTTTCCGCATTGCCGGGCGGTTTTTTATCACTCTGCCGTCCGGCGGATCATAACGCGCCGTAGGCGCGATCAAAACTATAATATAATTGTAGGCGACATAAAAACGGGGAACCCCCGGCGAGGGTTCCCCGAGGAGGAACAGTCCCCCGGACTGTTTCTCCTCCCTTCCTGCGCTTTTTGAAGCGGAGGTTTCGCCCGCCGCTGCGGGCGACCAAGGGCGCCGCCCTTGGGACCTGCCTGCCTTTCGGGAAAGGCAGGAGGAAAGCCTGATATGGGCTGTTTTTGTCGCGTTGTTATCTCGCCGCTCTGATCGCGTTCAGCACGGCTATTATCATTACGCCCACGTCGGCGAACACGGCGACCCACATATTCGCGATGCCGAGCGCGCCCAGAGCCAGGCAGGCGACCTTCACGCCTATCGTAAGCCCTATATTCTCTTTGACTATCCGCAGGCATTTCTTCGATATCCCGATCGCTTTCGCCGTCTTCATGGGGTCGTCGTCCATAAGCACGACGTCGGCGGCCTCTATCGCCGCGTCGGAGCCGAGCGCGCCCATCGCGACGCCTATGTCCGCTCTCGCTAAAACGGGAGCGTCGTTTACGCCGTCGCCGACGAAAACGAGTTTGCCGTTCGCCGGTTTTTCGCCGAGCAGCCTTTCGACTTCTTCGACCTTGTCCGCGGGCAGAAGCTCGCTCTTGACCTCATCGACGCCGATCTGATCCGCGACGTTTTCCGCGGTTTTCCTTGAATCGCCCGTGAGCATGACGGTTTTGGTCACGCCCGCCTTTTTGAGCTCCGCTATCGTCTGCTTCGCCGTCGGCTTTACGACGTCGGAGATGACTATATGCCCGGAGTACGCGCCGTCTATCGCCATATGAACTATCGTGCCGGAACTTCGGCAGTCCACGTACTCCACGCCGAGCGTGTTCATCAGTTTAGCGTTTCCGGCGGCGACCTTGTGACCGTCTATCGTAGCCGTAACGCCCTGTCCGGCGATCTCTTTGATATCCGTCACGCGGCTTCTTTCGGGCTCCGCGCCGTACGCCCTGATGAGCGACTTCGATATCGGGTGCGACGACGCGCTTTCCGCTAATGCGGCGTATTCGAGCAGCTTTTCGTTCTCAAGTTCGCAGTGGTGGATGCCGCTGACTTCGAACGCGCCCTTTGTCAGCGTTCCCGTCTTATCGAAAACGACTGTCTTGGTCTGCGCGAGAGCCTCCATATAATTGGAGCCTTTTATCAGTATGCCCTTCGCGCCTGCGCCGCCTATTCCCGCGAAAAAGCTCAGCGGTATGCTCAGCACAAGAGCGCACGGACAGCTTATGACGAGGAAGGTAAGCCCCCTGTATATCCATGCGCCCCAATCGGGCGAAACCGACATGAACAGCGTCCTGACAAGCGGGGGAATGACCGCGAGAGCAAGCGCAAGCGCGCAGACGATCGGCGTATATACGCGCGCGAATTTTGTGATGAAGTTTTCCGACCTCGATTTGCGCGAGCTCGCGTTTTCAACGAGGTCGAGTATTTTTGATACGGTCGATTCACCGAATTCAGCCGTCGTTTTTATTTTCAGCACGCCGGAAAGGTTGACGCTGCCGGAGATGACCTCGCTCCCCGGCGTGACGTCGCGCGGCAGGCTCTCGCCCGTGAGCGCGCTCGTGTCAAGGGACGAAACGCCCTCGGTCACGACGCCGTCTATCGGTATCTTTTCGCCGGGGTCGACGGTTAACGTATCCCCGACGCGGACTTCATTCGGCGCGACCTTGCGCAGCCCGCCGTCTTTTTCTATCCGCGCGAAGTCGGGGCGGATATCCATAAGCGCGGCGATATTGCGCTTGCCGGAGTCGACGGCGAGGTCCTCGAAAAATTCGCCCAGCTGGAAGAACAGCATGACGGCGATAGCTTCGTTATATTCGCCCTTGCCCTCGTAAATTCCGAGCGCGAACGCGCCTATCGTGGCGACCGCCATCAGAAGATCCTCGTCGAATACTTCGCCGTGGATGATTCCCTCAAAGGCTTCCAGAAGAATGTCGTAGCCTATGATGAGGTAAAGAACGACAAAAACCGCGAGCCTTGCTATTCCCGTTACGGGGATGAAAAACATCGCGCCCCAAAGTACCGCCGTGATGACGATGCGCGCAAGCTTTATCTTCTGTTCTTTTTCCATGGCCTTCGCCGCCTTTCCGCAACAAATAAGCGAGCGTTTATTTGTTGTGACAAAAGTGTAGAACATCCACGGCGTGAAGTCAAGTAAAGCCGGGCAAATACTTCCGAACGGGATATAATGATTTCCAAAACAGATAAACGGACGTTTATTTGTGTTGTGTTTCCCGCTTTACTGTGATATAATAATGAAAAGGCGGTGACGGTATGGACGAAAAGAAGGAATACACTCTCCCGCACGACCACGGGCGCGGGTCGGCGGAGGCGCTTCGCAGATCGCTGTCGGAGATCGGCGAGTTCAGGGCTGCGTCAGGGCTGTTCAGTCTGCTCGCTGACGAAAGCCGCGTCAAGATATTCTGGCTGCTCTGCCATTCCGAGGAGTGCGTGACCAATATAGCTTCGCTGACCGATATGACGGGGCCGGCGGTATCCCATCATCTGCAGAAGCTGCGCGCCGCGGGGCTGCTTGAGTGCAGGCGCGACGGCAAGGAGACCTATTACCGCGCCGCGGATACGGAGCTCGCGGGGCTGCTGCACGTGACGGCGGAGAGTGTTATGAGGCTTGCCTGTCCGGTAAATTCGGGGCAGGGGAGCGCGGAGGAGACCGTGCGCGCGGTGCACGACTATATGAGCGAAAATCTCGACCGCATGATAACGATCGACGAGCTCGCGCTGAAATTCAATATCAACACGACCACGCTCAAGCAGACGTTCAAAAAGGTCTACGGCACTTCCGTCGCGGCGCACATGCGTATGCACCGCATGGAAAAGGCGGCGCAGCTGCTGCGCGAGACGGATAAGAGCGTCAACGATATCGCGCTTTCGGTAGGCTATAAGAGCATGAGCCGTTTCGCGCTCGTCTTTAAGGAAGAGTACGGCACGGCGCCGACGGATTACAGAAAAAAGCAGGATACTGCCGACTGATTCCGTTTATCGGGGAACCCCCGGCGAGGGTTCCCCGAGGAAAAACAGTCCCCCTGACTGTTTTTCCTCCCTTCCTGCGCTTTTTGAAGCGAAGGTTTCGCCCGCTGCGGCGGGCGACCAAGGGCGCCGCCCTTGGGACCTGCCTGCCTTTCGTGAAAGGCAGGAGCGAAAGCTTTCATATAAGTGTCGCGTATTTTTGCGTATATCATAATTATGACCGGCGGTCGTTTCCGATCGCCGGTCGTTTTTATCAGGATCATTCGCGGTTATTCTTCGTCCGGAAGATCGGAAATATCCTCTCCCGAAAAGTCCGCCAGCGCTTCCGCGTCGAGGGCAGCGTCCTTCGCGCGCTGCTCCGCGAGCATAGAGTCCTTGATCTTCATAAGGCGGGTCGTGGAGGAACGCTCGTTCTCGTCGAGCTTCATCACGATGTACTTTATCGTTTCTTCGTACTGAGGGATGAGTACGTGCTCGAGCGCGTTGACCCGGCGGCGCGTCTTTTCTATCTCGTCCGCCATGAGCTGGCAGGACTTTTCGAGCTCCGCGAGGCGCAGCATGTCGGGCAGTATCTCCGAAAGGAACTTCACGCCGCGGTCGAGGTCGGACGAGGTGTAGGCGAAGCCGTAGGAGTAGATGTCGCCTTCGTTCGAGGAGTTGAAAGTCACCTGATACTCCGGCAGGATGACGCTCATCACGTTCTTCTCGCTGACCTCGAGCGACGCCTCCCTCGCGGGGAGCATCATCGCCGTGTCGAGCTCTTCTGAGCTCATTACGCTGCGCGCGACGAGCATATGGGAATTAGCCTCGTCGACGGCGGCTTCCACGCGGCGGCGAAGTTCTTTGTTCTCGCGCACAAGGATAAGGAAGCGGCGCATAAGCTCGTCGCGTTTATCCTTGAGCAGACGGTGACCCTTGCGCGCCGTCGTCAGGCGGCGTTTGAGGTTCGTCAGCTCCATCCTCGTGGGGTTGACGTTCAATCTTGCCATGGCTTATCCCTTTTGATCTGTTTCGCTTCAGCCGGCGTCGGACGGCGAGTAGTATTTATCGAGCAGCTCGTCGCTGATGCGCTTGAGCTCGGAACGCGGCAGGATGCGCAGCAGCGACCAGCCTATATCGAGAGTCTCCTCGATGCTGCGGTCGGTGTTTCCGCCCTGCGAAACGTAGCTGTCCTCGAACGCGTCCGCGAATTTAGCGTAGAGCTTGTCGATGTCCGTCAGCGCCGCGTCGCCGAGTATGACGGCGAGCTCCTTCGCCTCCTTGCCCCTCGCGTACGCGGAGAAGAGCTGGTTCATCGTGTTCGAGTGGTCCTTCCTCGTCTTGCCCTCGCCTATGCCCTTGTCTTTAAGACGCGACAGCGACGGCAGAACGTCTATCGGCGGGGTTATGCCGCGCCTGTGAAGCTCGCGGCTGAGGATTATCTGCCCCTCGGTTATGTAGCCGGTAAGGTCGGGGATGGGGTGAGTCTTGTCGTCCTCGGGCATCGTGAGTATCGGTATCATCGTGATGCTGCCCGTCTTGCCGCGCTGCCTGCCGGCGCGCTCGTAAAGCGAGGCGAGGTCCGTATACATGTAGCCCGGGTAGCCGCGCCTGCCGGGGACTTCCTTCCTCGCGGCGGATATCTCCCTGAGAGCGTCGGCGTAGTTGGTTATGTCCGTCAGAATGACGAGAACGTGCATATTGAGATCGAAAGCGAGGTACTCGGCAGCCGTAAGCGCCATCCTCGGCGTTGCTATACGCTCGACCGCCGGGTCGTTGGCGAGATTGGTGAAAACGACCGTCCTGTCGATGGCTCCCGATTCGCGGAAGCTCTGGACGAAATAGTCCGCCTCCTCGAACGTGATGCCCATCGCCGCGAAAACGACGGCGAATTCCTCATCCGTGCCGCGCACCTTCGCCTGACGCACTATCTGCGCCGCGAGCTGCGCGTGCGGCAGACCGGAAGCGGAGAATATCGGCAGCTTCTGCCCCCTGACGAGCGTGTTGAGGCCGTCGATGGCCGAAATGCCCGTCTGAATGAACTCCTCGGGATAATTCCTCGCCGCGGGGTTCATCGGCAGACCGTTGACGTCCATCCTCTTGTCGGGGATTATCTCGGGCCCTCCGTCGCGCGGCCTGCCCAGACCGTCGAAAACTCTGCCGAGCATATCGCGCGAAACGCCGAGTTCCATCTGCCTGCCGGTGAATCTGACCTTGCTGTCCGCGAGGTTGATGCCGGCGGAATTCTCGAAAAGCTGGACGAGGACGTTGCTCCCGTCCACTTCAAGGACGCGGCAGCGTCTCGTTTCGCCGTTTGCGAGAACGATCTCGCCGAGTTCGTCGAATTTGACTCCCGAAACGCCCCTGACGAGCATCAGAGGGCCGGCGACTTCCTGTATTGTCCTGTATTCTCTCGGCATATCAATCGTCCTTTCCGGCTACGGCGTCCGACAGCTCGCTGCGAAGCTGACCGTTTATCCCGGAGAACTCCGCCTCGGCGTCCTCCTCGTGTATGTATTTGAATCGGCCTATGCGTTCGCGCACGGGAAGAGCGACCACGTCGTCGATCTTCGCGCCGAGTTCGAGAGCGCGGGCTGATTCGTCGTAATACAGCATCATCAGCCGCATCATGTAATACTGCTTTTGGAGCGATGTGTAGGTGTCGACCTCGTGGAAGGCGAGCTGATGAAGGAAGTCCTCCCTGACGCTCCTCGCGGCCTCCATCGTCAGACGGTCGGCGGGCGAGAGCGCGTCCATACCGACGAGCTTGACCATTTCGTCCAGAGCCGCCTCGTCGGAGAGCAGGCGCATTATCCTGCCTCGCAGCTCCGACCAGTCGGGCGCGACGTTCTTGTTGAACCACGCGCTCAGCGCGTCCGCGTAAAGCGAATAAGAGGTCAGCCAGTTGATGGCGGGGAAGTGGCGCCTGTAAGCGAGGGACGAGTCGAGGCTCCAGAAGACCTTGACTATACGAAGCGTAGCCTGCGTGACGGGCTCGGAGATGTCGCCGCCCGCGGGGGAAACGGCGCCGATGACCGAAAGAGCGCCCTCTCTGCCGTCGGAGCCCAGAGCCCTGACTCTGCCGGCGCGCTCGTAGAACTGCGCGAGACGCGAGCCGAGGTAGGCGGGGTAGCCCTCCTCGCCGGGCATCTCCTCGAGGCGGCCGCTCATCTCGCGCAGGGCCTCGGCCCAGCGCGAGGTGGAATCGGCCATGATGGCTACCTTGTAGCCCATGTCGCGGAAGTATTCCGCCATCGTGATGCCCGTATAGATGGACGCCTCGCGCGCCGCGACGGGCATATCGGACGTGTTGGCTATGAGTATCGTGCGCTCCATAAGGGAACGCCCGGTGCGCGGGTCGATGAGCTCCGGGAACTCGTTTAGAACGTCGGTCATCTCGTTGCCGCGCTCGCCGCAGCCGATGTAGACGACGATGTCAGCCTCCGCCCACTTGGCGAGCTGGTGCTGCGTGACCGTCTTGCCGCTTCCGAACGGGCCGGGTATCGCGGCGACGCCGCCCTTCGCTATCGGGAAAAGCGCGTCGACGACCCTCTGACCGGTGATGAGCGGCTTGTCGGGCGTTATTTTTTCGGCGTAGGGCCTCTCGCGGCGGACGGGCCAGCGCTGCATCATGGAGATTTCACTGTCGCCGTTCTCGCCGGAGATCACGCACACGGTTTCGGTCACGGTGAAATCGCCGTCGAATATCTCCTTTACCGTTCCGCCCTTGCCGAGTGGAACGAGTATCTTATGAAGCACCGTCGGCGTTTCGCGGACCTCGCCGAGGATATCGCCGGGGACAACCTTGTCGCCCGCGGCAACGCGGGGAGTGAAGGTCCACTTTTTGTCGCGGTCGAGCGCGGGGACCTGCACGCCTCGCGTGAGGTTGTTGCCCGTGAGCTCGCGGATCTTTTCGAGCGGGCGCTGTATACCGTCGAAGATGCCGGAGATGAGTCCCGGCCCGAGCTCGACGGAAAGAGGCATGCCCGTAGACTCGACCGTTTCGCCCGGCCCGAGGCCGGCGGTCTCCTCATATACCTGGATGGAGGCCCTGTCGCCCCTCATCTCGATGATCTCGCCGGTCAGCTGCTTGTCGCTGACGCGCACGACGTCGAACATATTCGCGTCGCGCATCCCTTCGGCGACTACGAGCGGCCCGGAGACCTTGTATATTGTACCCTTTGATGCCATGATTTGCTCCTGATCAGTTTATGATGTCGGATCCGACAGCCTTTTCTACGGCTTTTGATACGTTTTCCATGCCCAGACCCGTGCTGCCGCCTATGCCCGGTATAGGGATTATGGCGGGGACGGGGCTGTTGCGGTATTTGTCCAGTTCGGCGGATATCCCGGAGGCAAGCTTTTCCGTGATGAAGATCACGGCGTACTCCGCGCCTGCGAGCTCTCTTATACGGGCTACGGCGTCCTGCGGCGTTTCCGCCGGAAAAACGCTTATCCCGACGGCGGCGTAGGAAAATATGCTGTCCCTGTCGCCGACGGCGGCTATCTTATACATAAAGCTCCCTCGCTCTCGATGTGACGACGGAAGAGTCGAGCACGTTGCGCACGGCGCAGAGGAGTATGCGCAGGTTGAGCATTTCCGTTCTTTTTGCTATGACGAACGCCGCAACGCGGTTGCTGCCGATGTTCTCGAAGCGCGCGGTCTTCGCCTCTTTCATGACGAGGTCGTCGCACAGCTTTTCAAATACGGTGCCGCCCTTGGCGACGGCGTCCGCGTAGATAGAAAGCCCCGACCCGCGCAGCGCGCCGTCGAGCGCGTTCATCCCCTCTGCGGAAGCCCTCGCGAGAGCGGAAACGTCTACGCCGGGGGCGGGAACGAGCGCTTTCGCGGTGAAGTCCGCGTCGAGCCCCGACAGGCAGGCGCGCCAGGCGACTGCGACGTCGGCGTTTATTATCTCCCTTACCGCGACGCGCTCGAGCAGACTGCCGTCCGCCTTTTTCGCGGCGTCGAGAGCCGCCGTGAGCGAAGCGCGGTCGATGATGACGTCCGCGAGCCTGCCGCTGCCCGTCCTCGTGAGGACGTCGTAGCAGCGCTTCGCGGCGTCCGCCATGCACTCCGGCAGAGCGTCGAAACGGCGCGTCCCGACGGCTTCGGAGACCTCCTCCGGGTCGTAGACGGTCGGGTAAAGCATCGCGCCGGAGATATCGTCCGGGACGATGATGTTCTTGAGCTCCGTCTTGAGGTTGTGGAAGTCGTTGCGTATGATAAGGGAATCGAGCTCGTGCTTCGACGGCATGATCTCGTCCATCAGCGCCCACAGCTCGTCCGAAGCTTTTTTGAGCATTTCCTCGGTCGGCAGCGACGCGTCGTAGCCGTACTCGGACAGCCTGCGCGCGAGCTCCTCGCGGGACGCGCTGATAAGCGAGTTGAAAACCGCGGAGGTTATCAGCCCGTTTTCATGGCAGAACACCCTGCCGTCGGCGGATAGATAAGCGGTCTGCCTCATTCTCTGTCACCGAAAAGGACGGCGAACGCTGCCGCCTTCATATCGTCTTCACGGTCTCTCGCGACCGCGGAGAATTCGCAGTTCTGCTCTATCTCGCC
>JAFRXS010000037.1 GCA_017443405.1 Clostridia bacterium
ACGAGGATGCGGTCGGGCACGTCCATGACCTCGTCCAGCTCCAGCGAGACCAGCAGCACCGCCTTGCCGGCGTCGCGCTGCTCGACCAGCTTCCTGTGGACGAACTCGATGGCGCCGACGTCAAGTCCTCTCGTCGGCTGGACGGCGACCAGAAGCTCCGGGTCCTTGTCTATCTCGCGGGCGATGATCGCCTTCTGCTGGTTGCCGCCCGACATCTTTCTCGCGACTGTCACGGCGCCCTCGCCGCTGCGGACGTCATATTCCTCGATGAGTCTGTCGGCGTACGCCCTGATGTTCTTCCGCTTGAGGAAGCCCGCCTTATTCGTGAACTGCGGCTCGAAATAGCGTTGGAGCACGAGATTGTCCTCGAGCGTATAGTCGAGAACGAGCCCGTGCTTGTGCCTGTCCTCGGGGATATGGCTCATTCCGTGCGTGTTTCTTTTTCTTATGGAGCTGCGTGATATCTCCTCCGAGAACATCTTTATGCTCCCCGACTTTATCGGCTCAAGCCCCGTGATGCCGTGGACGAGCTCGGTCTGCCCGTTGCCGTCGATGCCGGCGATACATACTATCTCGCCGTGGCGCACGTCGAACGAAACGTCCCTGACGACCTCCTTCTTATGGAGCTTTGAGACCATCGTCATATTTCTCACGCTCAGCACGACGTCCTTCGGTTCCGCCTCGCCCTTCTCGACGTGGAAGCTGACGTCCCTGCCGACCATCAGCGCGGACAGCTCCTCGACGGTCGTATCCTTGACGTCGACCGTGCCGACGTACCTGCCCTTGCGCAGAACGGTGCAGCGGTCCGCGACCTGCATTATCTCGTTGAGCTTGTGCGAGATAAAGAGGATCGACTTGCCCTCTTTGGCGAGATTTTTCATGATCTCCATCAGTTCGGAGATCTCCTGCGGGGTAAGGACGGCGGTCGGCTCGTCGAAGATAAGAATCTCGTTCTCGCGGTAAAGCATCTTGAGTATCTCGGTACGCTGCTGCATGCCGACGGTGATATCCTCTATCATCGCGTCGCAGTCGACCCTGAGCCCGTAGCGCTCCGAGAGAGCGTTGACCTTTTTCCTGGCGGACGCCTTCTGAAGCACGCCCGCCCTGTTGGGTTCGACGCCCAGGATGATGTTGTCAAGGACGGAGAAACACTCAACAAGCTTGAAATGCTGGTGTACCATTCCGATGCCGTAGCGGTTGGCGTCGTTGGGGTCGTTGATCTCCACCTTTTTGCCGTCCTTGAGTATTTCGCCCTCCTCGGGCTTATACAGACCGAAAAGGACCGACATAAGGGTCGATTTGCCCGCTCCGTTCTCACCGAGGAGCGCGTGTATCTCTCCCTTTTTCAGACGGAGCGTAATATTGTCGTTTGCGATGATACCCGGGAATCTTTTGGTGATGTTCAGCATTTCTATCGCATATTCGCTTGCCAAATTTCACACATCCTTTGATACGGTTTTCTTGCGTATTTGCTTTGTAAAAGGCCTGCCAAGAGTATAAACTTTCGGCAGGCCTTTTTTAAATGCGGATCACAATGCTCGGACCGAGCCCGGAGTCAGGCTGGGATCACTTGAGGTTGCCGAGATCGTTGACCGAGATGTTCTTTACGACGTCGGCAGCGGCGACGGAGATGTCGTCGGAAACGGTGACGGTACCGGCGAACATATCGGCTACGAGAGCCTTGTAATCGTCGGCGGTGAAACCGTCGGCAAACTGCGTGGAGCCGGCAAGCTGGACGTAGTTGTCATCGGGATTCTCGGAAACGAGGCCGAGAGACTCGATCTTGCCGCCGTAATCGGCGAACTTATCCTCGGCAACGGCGGTGAGCAGAGTCTTGACGGTGGGGGCAAGACCCTTCATGGCGGAAGTGACCGTCATGCCTTCGCCGTACTTGCCGTCGATGATGCCGGCCTGGTCGACGTCAACGCCGATGACCTTGCTGTTGACCTTCGCGGCGGCTTCGGCTGCGGAAGAGTAGATACTGCCGCCGCAGGCGAACACGATCTCGGTACCGTCACCGTACCAGGTATCCATAGCGGCGGTGATGTCGGCGTCGCCGTAGAACTGGTTGCCGTAGGCGTAGTTGACGGAAACGTCCGCGCCCGTTTCGGCAGCCGCGGCGTCGGCGCCCTGAAGGAAGCCGTAGCCGTAACGGACGACCGCGGGAACGGCCATACCGCCGAGGAAGCCGAGCTTGGAGTAGCCGAGCTTGACGGCGGCGTAACCCGCCATGTAGCCGCAAAGCTCTTCCTTGTATACCGCGCTGTAGAGATTGGCGGGTATCTCGGCAAGGCCGGCGGTGGTCAGGTCGTACTCGGAAACGTCGAGAGCGATGAACTTGACGTCTTCATAGTTCGGCGCGGTGGTCGCGATAGCGTTCGCGAACGCGTAGCCGGGCATAACGATAACGTTGAAGCCCTCGTCGATGGCGGACTCGATCATAGCGACACGGTCCTCATCGGAGTCTGAAGCGGGCTTGAAGTACTTGAAGTCCACGCCGTTGGCGTCGCAGAACTCTTTGCATGCCTCGTAAGTGGTCTGGTTGAAGGACTGGTCGGTGATGTCGCCGTAGTCGGTGATCATGGCGACAGCATACTCGGCGTCGGCTGCGGGAGTCACGTCGACCGGAGCGGCAGTCGTGGCTTCATCGTTGTTGTCGCCGTCGGCGGGCTTGGCGCCGCAGGACGCGAGAGCGACCACGAGGACAGCCGCAAGGAGCAAAGCAAGGATTCTCTTCATTTGTATACCTCCGAAAACATTCAGCTAAGCTGTGATATAATAATAACAGATTGTTGCGTTCCTGTCAACAAAAATCTACTATATTTTGTTGATACGACTCAGGAAGCTCTCCCCCTGAATCTTCCCCTCGACGCCGAGGTAATCGAGCACTGTCCTGCCGATGTCGCAGAAGCCCGTGCGCGTGCCGAGGTTCACGGGTCTTACGCGTTTTCCGTAAACGATCAGCGGGATATATTCCCTCGAGTGGTCGGTCGAGCAGGTATAGCCCGGGTCGCAGCCGTGGTCGGCGGTGATCATGAGGATATCGTCTTCACGCAGCTTCGGCAGGAAGCCGGAAAGCCAGCCGTCGAATTCGGCGAGCGCGCCGGCGTAGCCGTCGACGTTGTTGCGGTGGCCGTAGAGCATATCGAAGTCCACGAGGTTAACGAAACAAAGCCCCTCGAAATCCCTGTCGGCGTATTCGAGAGTCTTCGCCATACCGTCGGTGTTGCCGGCGGTATAGATGTGCTCCGTCGTGCCTCTGCCGGCAAAAATATCGTAGATCTTGCCGACTGCGATGCAGTCGAGCCCGCTTTCGCTGATACAGTCGAGCATGGTTTTGCCCGGCGGCTCGAGCGAAAAATCGTGACGCCTTGAAGTGCGGGTGAAATTACCCGGCTCCCCGATGAACGGACGGGCGATGACCCTGCCGACGCCCCAATCGCCCTTGAGGAGCCCGCGCGCCTCGCGGCAATAGCCGTACAGCAGCTCGGGCGGGACGATATCCTCGTGCGCGGCGATCTGGAACACGCTGTCCGCCGAAGTGTACACGATCAGACTGCCCGTTTTCAGGTGTTCCTCACCGTAGTCCTCAAGCACCTTCGTGCCCGAGTACGGCAGATTGCAGAGGACTCCCCTGCCCGTCTTTTCGGAGAACGCTTTGAGAAGCTCTTCGGGGAAGCCGTCGGGGAACGTCGGAAGCGGCTTTTCGGACACGATACCGGCTATCTCCCAGTGCCCGACGGTGGTATCCTTGCCCTTCGAGCGCTCCGCTATCCTGGCGAACGCGGCTTCAGGCGCCGGAACGGGACCGAGATACCCGACCCCGTCGATATTCGCGAGCCCGAGTTTTCTGAGGTTTTCCGCGCGGAACTTATCAGATTTCGAGATCGAAAGCATGGTATTCGCGCCGGCGTCGCCGAAATCCGCGGCGTCGGGCATACAGCCGATACCGCAGCTGTCGAGCACTATGATGAAGACTCTTTTGCTCATTCTTCGACCTCAAGGAACGGGAGCCCCTCAAGCTTCACCGCCGTTTTGAGAGCGAGCTCCATCATCTGAGTGAAGGACTGCTCCCTCTCGACGGCGTCAAGCGCGGTATACGGCGGAAAGATAAGGTCGGAGATGGTGCAGATCGCGAGAGCGCGCTTTTTAAGCCTGAGGGCGTTCATATAGAGCGCCGCCGCCTCCATCTCGACCGCGAGGCAGCCCATTTTCGCCCACTCGCCGCTCTTGCGGGTATCGTCGTAGAAGGTGTCCGAGGACAGCAGATTGCCGACGCGAAGGCCGATTCCCATACCGTCCGCGGTCTCCTTGGCGGCGACGAGCATATCGAAGCTGCAAACGGGAGCTATCGTGCCGTCGAGACCGTACTGCCTGCCGTAGGACGAATTCGTGCAGGCGCCTATGCCGGCGACGATGTCCCGGACCTTGAGGTCCTCCGCCATACCGCCCGCGGAGCCGATGCGCATGATGTTCTGAACGCCGAAATACCTGTACAGCTCGTAGCTGTATATGCCGATTGAGGGCATGCCCATGCCGCTCGCCATGACGGAGACCTTGACTCCGTCATAATACCCGGTATAGCCGTTCACGCCGCGCACGCTGTTGACGAGCACGGGTCTGTCGAGAAAATGCTCGGCGATATACTTCGACCTCAGCGGATCTCCGGGCATGAGCACGGTCTTACCGAAGCCGAGCTTCCCGTCGAGCAGGTCGATGTGCGGAGTTTTAATACGATCCATTGTCGCCGCCTCCCGCATTTTTGACTATCTTGACTATTCGGCTCGTTCCGAGTCGGTCGGCGCCGAGCGCGAGGAAATCCTCCGCGTCCTCAAGCGAGGAGATACCGCCCGCCGCTTTGATCTTCTTGCCGTTCGTCATGTGCTCGGCGAACAGCTTTATATCTTCCTTCGTCGCGCCGCTCTTTGAAAAACCGGTCGAGGTCTTGATGAAGTCGGCATTGGAAGCGGAAACGATCTCACACATTTTTATCTTCTCTTCGTCGGTCAGAAGACAGGTCTCGATGATGACCTTGAGCAGCCTGCCGTCGCACGCGTCTTTCACGCGGTCGATCTCATCGAGAATGTCGCCGTAGCGTTTGTCCTTGAGATAGCCGATATTGATGACCATATCGATCTCGTCCGCTCCGTTTTTGACGGCGTCCGCCGCCTCGAAGCACTTCGCTTCCGTAGTCGAGTAGCCGTTCGGGAAGCCGATGACCGTGCAGATCTTCACCCAGCCGGAGGAGTATTCCGCCGCCCTTTTCACATAGGAAGCGGGGATACACACCGACGCGCAGCGGTACTTTATCCCGTCGTCGACGATCGCGCGGATCTCGTCCCACGTCGCGCCCTGTGAAAGCAGGGTGTGGTCGACCGTACTCAGTATCTTTTCAACGTCCATAACCGTCACTCCTTTGTTTTCTTACGGGGATATTATATCAAATCTTTTCCCGCGATACAAGCACAATCATAATATAACGCCGACGCGGCGCCAAGCGAAAAAGCCTCCTGCCCGAAAAATATCTTCCGCGCCGGCATTTTTTACTGTTGACAAACGCCGCCGCCGTGTGTATAATATGCGGGTAAACAAAATCGACTTAGGGGTATAGCTCAGTTGGTAGAGCAGCGGTCTCCAAAACCGCGTGCCGAGGGTTCAAGTCCTTCTGCCCCTGCCAAAACAAAGACCGCCGCAGGGCGGTCTTTGTTTTGGCGGGTAAAAACATTGAACCCGAGGCGCGCGGAGCGTGCCGGGTGAGCCGCGCGACCGCTGCCGGGGGCAGATGAAGGGAGCGCGGCGAAGCGCAGCGGTCAAACCCGGCAGCGGAATCATTCCGCGCCCGCCGGGTTTGGGCACCGCAAGAGGGCAAACAAGTCCTTCTGCCCTTGCCAAAACAAAGACCGCCCTATCAGCACACTGAGCTCAAGGTCATCCTCGACGCCTTCGAGCACGGTTTCAAAGACGGAACAATCATGAGCTCGGATGACACTGCCATCATGCGGTCGCTGGTCGAACAGATCAAAGTCCGGGATACCGAGATCGAGATCGAATTCAAATGCGGCGTCACTATCTGGCAGGAATACGTGAGATAACACGAAGCCCTCGGCAGCGGCAGGAAGCCAAAGCCGAGGGTATTTTTTTTGCATATACATATTGACAAATTGAAATTCGTGAATATAATATAGATAGATGTTTTTCGATGTGAGGTGCGCAATGGAACTTAGTGATAAGAAAACAGCCGAAATGTTCAAGGCGTTTTGCGACGAAAACCGCATCAAGATTTTAAAGCTCTTACAGGGCGGAGAGAAATGTGCCTGCGTTTTGCTGGATGATTTGCACATCACGCAGCCGACGCTGTCCCACCACATGAAGATCCTGTGTGATGCCGAAATTGTAGTCGGGCGAAAAGAGGGCAAATGGATGTATTACTCCATTTCACCCGAAGGCGCAGATAAGGCCATTTCCGTGTTATGCGCTCTGACCGACGTGCATGGACAAGGCGACTGTTGCTGCAAAGAGTAATCGAGTATAGGCTGTGCTGCGGCACAGCTTATAAAAACAACAAAGCATTTATACATTTCAATCTATAAATCGGAGGATTCCTTATGTGGGCATTTATTCAGGATGAGATCCTCGGCATGCAGTGGTTGAACAGACTGATCAGTCAAATGCTGACATTGTGCGGGCTGGATGTGAAAAGCAGGATCGGCGGCAGCGTACAATTCTTTTTGTACGATACGATAAAGATTATGGTGCTGCTTGGGATCCTGATCCTGATCATATCGTATATCCAGAGCTATTTCCCGCCGGAGAGAAGCAAAAAGATACTCGGCAGATATAGCGGCATTGGCGCACGGATCATCGCAGCGCTGCTTGGCACGGTCACACCGTTCTGCTCCTGCTCGTCGATCCCGTTATTCATAGGCTTTACAAGTGCAGGACTGCCGCTGGGCGTGACATTTTCATTCCTGATCTCCTCGCCAATGGTCGACCTCGGATCCCTCGTCCTGCTGATGAGCATTTTCGGCTGGAAAGTAGCTGTCGTCTACGTCGTTCTCGGATTGGTGATCGCCGTAGCAGGCGGTACCCTGATAGAGAAGCTGCACCTTGAAGATCAGGTACAGGATTTCATACGAAAAGGAAAAGCAATTGACTTGCCACAGGAAGCGCTCCATGTAAAAGACCGGTTGAAATATGCGTGGGAACAGGTCGTATCAACGGCAAAAAAGGTGTTCCCGTATGTGCTGATCGGCGTCGGCATTGGAGCGGTGATCCACAACTGGATCCCGGAGGAATGGGTCGTTAAGGCATTGGGAGGCAATAATCCCTTCGGTGTGATCATTGCAACGATCTGCGGCATCCCGATGTATGCCGACATCTTCGGCACGATCCCGATCGCGGAGGCGTTGCTCGCCAAAGGTGCACTGCTCGGCGTAGTTCTGTCTTTTATGATGGGAGTCACCACACTATCGCTGCCATCCATGGTTATGCTGAAGAAGGCGGTCAAGGCAAAGCTCCTCGGCATATTCATCGCAATCTGTACCGTTGGAATTATCCTCGTGGGATATTTCTTTAACGCAATACAAAATTTGATTTTATAAGGAGGATTAATAATGTCATTATTCGGAAAAAAGAAAGAAAAGCTCGCAGAGTCG
>JAFRXS010000038.1 GCA_017443405.1 Clostridia bacterium
TCAAGCTCTATATCGGCATATCGACGAACAGCGTCAGCATCTACGCGGATTCGCTGAACAATTTCTTCGACTGCGTGATCTGTCTGACCGCGATATTCGGTTTCCGTCTGGCGGCAAAGCCGTCTGACGAACGTTATCCGTTCGGATACGGACGGGCGGAGGATCTTGTCGGCTTTCTCATATCCCTGACGATAGGCGTATCGGCTTTCGCTTTCGGCTACGTGTCGCTCGAGAGAGTGATGTATCCCGTCGCCGTGTGGTACAATACCGTCTACGCCGTCGATATCGCGGCGACCGCGGTCGTGAAGCTTCTTTTGCTCGCGTATTACAAGGCTGCGTCCAAAAGGAACGGTTCGCCTGTTATAACCGGACTTTGCCGCGATTGCGTGATAGATTTCTTCATCACTCTTTGCGCTCTTACCGCGTTTACTTTGAGCGCGAAGGCCGATTTTTCGATAGACGGCTTCGCGGGCATGGCGGTAAGCGCCGTGCTGCTCGTCGACGCGATCCTTGTAATAAAGTCGAGCGCGGGAGTGCTTATCGGCAGGACGGACGCCGGGGCTGTCGAAAAAGCCCGCAAGATACTTTCGTCCTGCGGAATTGACGGAATAATCAGGATCGGCTGCCATAGCTACGGCTCAGTTTCCGTCTTTGACGTCAGGGCGCGCGAGCCGGAAGAGAACGGCGCCGACGCGGCGGTCAGGGCGCGCGAACTCTTTAAAAGCGAGCTCGGAGCCGAGCTATTCATTGATTTTTCGGAGGACTCGGATGAAGACTGAAAGCGCGGTGACCTCAAAAGGCGCGAAGATCGCCTTTATCCTGTGCGGCGCTCTGCTGACGGGCATGCTCTGGCGGGTGCGCGGCACCCACGGCTGGGGCTCGTCCTGGGGGCTTCTCAACGTCGGTTTCGTGCTTATCCTGTTCCTCGCGTCGTTCGTAAAGGTCGGGAAAACCCCGTACGGCGTCATCGGGCTCGCCGCTTTCTCGTTCATGCTCACGACTCCCGCGTGGGGCACGCTCAACAGTCAGATAACGGGCGTTCTTTCCGTAGCGGTGCCCGGCGAAGAGACGGTCGATGTCGCGGTTTCTCCCGTGAGCGGTATAATACTGATGCTTCTGATGGGCTTCGGGCTCGCAGGCGTTTTCGGCGTCATGCTCGGTATCTGCTTCGGGAAGGGCAAACGGGTCATCCCGGAGATGGCAGCCGTCGCCGCGGCGGCCCTGATAGTATCCTACGCCGCGAAGGCGAGCGTCGCGCATCCTCTCGTCAGGCTCATAGAGCCGCAGGCGGCAAAGACCTTTGCCGAAGGACTTGCGGGGATCGGTGCGGATACGGGCGTATATAAGGCGTATCTCGCTCACTTCAACTCCGAATCATGGGCGAAGCACGTTTTCGGCGGGAGGAACTATTACGCCTGCGTGTCGGCGGTGTCCGCCGCTCTCGGAGCGGTCGCGGCGGCAGTCACGGCGCGTTTCGCATTCGGGGACCGCTTCGCCGCCAAACCGGGCGCGGCGGTCTGCTCGTCGTTTGCTTTCGCGATAACGCTCAGCGATCTTTTCTTCTTCTTTTCAGGCGGAGGTTTCCGGCATATGCAGGGCTTTTTTCTGCCGGAAGGCTTCGCCGCGTGGAGCCTTTGGGAGTATTTTACCGGCTTCATCGCGGGCGGTCTGATAACGTATTTCATTCTGAAAAACGTCCCTTCGCGTGACGGAAAAATCGAAATCCCGTCCGGGCCCGGCAATAAGGTTTTGAATATTACCGGTTACGTCATATTTGCCGCCGCCGCGGCGGTGAACGCCGTCCGTCCGGCGCTCGTGCGTTACGATTTCGCGGCTACCGGTATCGTCATCGCCGTCGCCGCCGGCGCGGGCGTCCTCGCGCTCTGCGTGGTTTACTTTAAAAAAGGACGGCTCTTCGGCTTCGGGGACGTCTGCTCGTTCCTCTGCGTTTTGTTCGTCGTTTACGATTTCGTGATCTATATGTTCGCGGGCGACGA
>JAFRXS010000039.1 GCA_017443405.1 Clostridia bacterium
ACCCACCCGACATGGTGGATTTAGTTGAAAAAAGCACGCTTTCGCGTGCTTTTTTCTGGCCTGCCCTGAGGGATTTGAACCCTCACCCTTCGGAATCGGAATCCGCTGCGTTATCCAATTGCGCCAAGGGCAGAAGTTGAAACGTACGCATATAATATCATACGTTTCGTAAAAATGCAAGGCTCGGTTCTTGCAGTTTTATTTCGTGAATACGGCAGATACCCAGCCGTTCAGTTCTCTTTGCGACGTCACGCGGAAACCGTTCGCTTCAATCGCTCCGATGACCTCCGGCGCGCGTTTTTCGATGATGCCCGAAACCACGCACACCGCGCCGTCCTCCATGAATGCCGATATGCCTCCGACGAGGCGGATTATAGCGTCGGCGGTGATGTTCGCGAGTATCAGGTCGAACTTCCCGCTCGTCTTTTCGGTCAGGTCGCCGCAGACGTAGCTTATGTCCTTGCCGCGAAGACCGTTGAGGTCTGCGTTGCCTTCCGCCGTTTTGACCGCGAGGGGGTCGATGTCGACTCCTACGGCGCGCTTCGCGCCGAGCAGCATCGCGGACACCGAGAGTATGCCGCTGCCGCAGCCGACGTCGAGTACGCGCGTATCCGGCGTGATAAGGTCCTCCATCGTTTCGAGAACGAGCCTTGTCGTTTCGTGCGTGCCCGAGCCGAAAGACGTGCCCGGTTCGAGCGTGAGCACGGCGCGGCCGGCGGGGGAGGGCTCGTCGATCCATGCCGGGCGGATATAGAGCTTTCTGCCGACGGGCATCGGCCTGAAATATTTTTTCCAGTTGTTTATCCAGTCTTCCTGACGGGAAACGCCGGTCGAGAGCTCATACGGTATGTTATCCGCATCGAGCCGGGACGAAAGGAATGAAACTGCCTCCGCCGGATTCTCTTCGGGGGAGATATAGATGTGTATGAGCGAGTGAGTACGGTCGCGCGCAAGGAGTTCCTCGTCGATAAGGTCGGTGTGAGCTATCTCGTCGACGTCCTCGAGTACGGATGAATAATCCTCGGTATAAAAGCCGTAGGGGACCGTCATGGTCGCGATATCGGATGCGGCGGAGGTGTATTCGCTCGGGACGGTTATTATTATTTCAGTCCACTCCATGTCTCCGCTCCTTACTTGAGTTTTATGACGAGGTTATTGTCGGGCAGGGCCTTGCTGCCGCTGATGGACGCGAGAACGAGCTTTTCAAGGTCGATCGTCTCGCCGGTGTCCTTGGAAAGTCTGCGGTTGACCGCTCTCTTGATCAGCGGGATGCGTCCGAGGAAGCCCCTCACGTCCTGATATACCGCCGTTTCCGGCGAGTAGGGGGGATCGCCCGCGAATACGGCTACCAGAAGGTCGGCGACAAGGTCGCGCACCTTAAGATCCTTTATCGAATCGTCGGCATGATAGGCGACAGTCGCGCAGAGCCTGCCGCAGGTCATTTTGTCGAGCGCCCTGAGCGAGAAGTTCTGATACGCGTTCAGCCCGTCGCGTTCAAGCTCGAGGAAGGACCTGATCCTGTGGAAGACGGAAGCGCGGAATCGCTCCTCAAAATAATCGGATACGCTCAGGCCCGACCTGTCGAAATCAAAGTCCGGAACGGGTATCGACTTTATCTCCGCCGATTTGCCGCCGCGCAGAGTGACCTTGCGGAACTTGCCGGGGAAGCCGCAGGGCGAGGAGGTGCAGATATCATACAAGGTGTTGCCCGCGGGCGAAACGAACTTATTGACGCTCTGGATGTGCATCTGCCCCGAGAATACGAGTTCTATGCCTATGTCGGCAAGGATGCGGGCTATGCTGCGCCAGCTCCTGACGTGGGATTCGGGCACGAACTCGCAGCACTCGAATACCGGAAGGATGGGGAAGTGCGTCACGGCGAAAACGTAAGCGCCGTCTTTTTTCGCCTTTTCGACCTGCGCTCTTATCCAGAGTATAAGATGCTCCGTGAAAAGACCGGGCAGGTCAAACTCGCCGTCGCAGTTTATCATCAGTACGCGGTAGCCTCTTTGCGGCTCCACGACGTAAGACAGCGTGACCTCGTCGAAAGCTATGGCCTCGCCGTAGCCGTAATCTCGGTAAAGGTCGACGATCTCGCTCTTTTTCGTCCCTTTTACGGGTACGCGCCTGTCGCCGTTATAGGAACACGGGGAGTCGTTGTAGTCGTGTTTTGAGGAGATGACGCAGACCTTTTTGCCCGCGGCGCGGAGTCTGTGCAGCTGCCTGATAAGCGACAGATGGCTCTCGTATTCGCCGTCGTGGGCGAGATCGCCCGGCAGAAGGATAAGACGCGTTGTTTTGTCAGACAGTATTTTGTCGACGACAGCCTCAAATATCGCCGCGGACGATTCGCAGCAGTTCGTCTCCGATTTGACGTGATCCTCAAAAGCCCTGCCCGTAGTGCCGAGTGAGGGTTCGTAATAGTGTATGTCGGGGATCAGATAAAAACTAAGATCTTGAGGCATTCGATCTCCTCCGGGCTAAATAATCCTCCAGGATGATAACGGCGCTTTGAGTGTCTATCGCGTCTTTTCTTTTTTTGCCGTAAACGCTTCCCTCGTCAAGAAGTCGCGCGGCCTGCATCGTGGACAGTCTTTCGTCAAGGAAATCTGTCGGTATATCGGTATATTCGCGCAGGATCGCGGCGAATTCGCGGACGGCTTTTGCTCTGAAGCCCTCGGAGCCGTCCATATTGACCGGCAGACCCAGCACTATGAGTCCGGATCCTAAGCTTTCGGCTTTACAGGCGAGCTCCTGCGCGAGAGCCGTGCGTCCGACGCTGACTATGCAGCCCGCAGGGCTCACGAAGCTCTCGTCGGGTGTGCACAGGGCAAGCCCGCTGCGCCTGTCGCCGAGGTCGACTCCGAGAATGATCATCAGCGGTCGTCCTCGTCGGGCACTACGATCGACGGCGCCGCGGTAGTGGTCGGCGGCGCGGTGGTCGGCGGGGCGGTGGGCGGCGTCGTTGTCGGCGCGACCGTTGCAGGCACCTCGACCGGCGGATCGGTGACGGGCGGGGTCTCAGTGATGTCGGTCACCTGGCTTTCGGAAACTGCGGACGGATCTATCGTCGTGTCCGTAGTGACCGTCGGGCCCTGACCGCTCGCACCGTGTACGTAGCAGCCGTCGCAATATTTGGGTATACTGTCTTTCCTGAACCAGCCGGAAGCGGTGCTGGCGCAGCCGGAGCTCGCTCTCATGCCGCTGCCCGTGCAGTAATACAGCTTCACGGAGTCCTCGGACTTGTAGAAATCCTTGTTCTCAAGATCCTCGTGGACGCGGCTCATGACGTTGTACCACATTCTTCCGGACGGCGAGTTGCCGCCGATGTTGTGGAGTTCCTGCGGGTTCTTTGAGTAGCCGTACCATACCGCGCCCATGTAGTAGGGCGTTCCGCCGATGAACCAACTGTCCTTATTGTCGGTCGTGGTACCTGTCTTGGCGATCATCTGCATGTCGTCGAGTCTCCACTTGCGGGCGGTACCGTTCGAGGAGGTGACGACCGTGCGCATGAGCTCCTGTATAACGTCCGCGGTGCCGGGCTCGACGGCCTGCTCGCCCTCTTCGTCGCGCGACAGCCAGACCTTCGAATCGTCGGCGTTCGTGACGAGATCGTATGTGGAAGCTCTGAAGTATTTACCGCCGTTGCCGAAGCTCGCGTACGCTGACGCCATCTCGACGCAGGTTACGCCGTAGTTCATGCCGCCGACGGCGATGGGCGAGTAGTCCCTGTCCTCATCCACGAGGTGGTTGAGGTGGAAGTGCTCCGTATGGTACTTGTAGCAGAAATCTATGCCGAGCAGCTTGACTATCCTCGCGGGGATGGTGTTCATCGAAGGAGCGATAGCCTGCTGAAGATTGTAGTAGTTGCCGTCGCCGGGGTCGCCGCCGTAGTTTTCGGGCCAGATCTTGCCGTTTGGCAGCTCGATGCCGTAGTTCATCAGCATCGACGACCAGTAAAGCTCGCCGCTGTCGACGCCGGGCGCGTAGACGGAAAGAGGCTTGATCGACGAACCGGGCTGACGCGGACTGTCCGCCGCGATGTTCAGGCTTCTGTTCGTCGTTTTCTCGCCCGCCTGACCGACTATGCCCATAAGCCTGCCGCTGTAGTCGACCACCGCCATGGCGGACTGCAGGTCGGGATCGTCGCCGGTCATGCCCGTGCGGTTGTAGTAGATATCCTCCATGATGGACTGGATCTCCATGTCCTCGCAGGTGTATATCTTAAGACCGCCGTAATAGACCTTGCGCCACGCCTCGCTCGAGGACATGTCGTATTGCTCCTTGAGGTCGGATATGACCTGATCTATGACGTAGTCGACGTAGTAGCTCTGGATATCGGAGGTCGTGTCCTTCGACGTTGAGTTCGCGTCGTCGACGGCCTTCTGGTTGCCGACGAGATTGAGCTCCTTGAAATAAGCCTCGTCGTGTTCCTCCTGAGTGATGAGTCCCTGCTCGAGCATGTCGTTGAGGCAGAGCTGCCTTCTTTGGAGGTTCTTGTCGTAATTGCGCATCGGGTCGTATGTGTACGGCGCCTTGGTTATCGCCGCGATGGAAGCGCACTCGGCAAGGTCGAGCTCCGACACGTTCTTGCCGAAATAGTATTCGGCGGCGGTCTCGACGCCGTAGCAGCCCGCGTCAAGATAGAGCGTATTGAGATACGTTTCAAGGATGGTCTCTTTCGAGTAATGGCGTTCGAGGTTGAGCGCTCGGATGATCTCGTTGAACTTGCGGGAGAAGGTACGTCCGTTCTCTCCGGTGAGGTTCTTGATGAGCTGCTGCGTGATCGTGGAGCCGCCCTGCTGGAGCCTTGCTTCGAGCACGACGCCTATCGTTCGGTACCAGTCGACGCCTCTGTGCGACCAGAAACGCTGGTCCTCAAGCGCGATATACGCGTTGCGGAGGTTTTCCGGTATCTGCTCATAGTCGACCCAGATACGGTTGATCTCGCCGTGCAGCCTCGCGAGCTCGACAAGATTATGCTTCTTGTCGTAGGCGTAGACTATCGAGGTCTGGCTCTGGTCCTCCCTGTAAAGCTGCAGGTCGACGAGCGCCTCGCCGGTCGCCTGCCTGTCGATATAGGTGAAGACGTAGCCGCCGACAGCCAGAACGGTGAGTATCCCCACCATGCAAAGCGACAGCAGGGCTATGAATATCGCCTTGAAGGCCTTGTGCAGCGCGGGGTGCTTGTAGACCTTGGGCTGTTTGACCTTTTTGGGCTTGCGTTTCTTCGCCGTTTTTTTTACGGCGGAACCGTTATCGGGCTCGTCGGCATTTCCTGCGTCGCGTGATCTTGCGCGCGAAGCTTTTTTTGCGAATTTCGCCTGTTCTTTTTCCTGCTTCTTTTTGAGTCTGGCAGCGCGTTCTTCGGGCGTTTCCTCGCGTATCAGCGGATTGCTCATCGGGTAAGTTCCGTCCTTCTTAAGGGTAATAGTTATCGGTTCAGCCGTCGACCTCGGCGGCTATCTTTTTCATTTCGGCAAAACTCTCCCTGCAGGAGGTGAGGGCGTCCTGCGACCAGTCGCAGTCCTGCTCGAAAACGGCGTAGGGAACGCCTATCTCCTCGCAGGTCTCGTAGACCTTTTTGTAATCGACAAGACCTTTGCCTATCTCTATGAAACGGCGTTTGCCGTTTTCGAAACAGTAGTCCTTGAAATGCGCGACCTTGATCCTGCCCTTGAGCTTGCGCAGGAATTCGTTGGGGTCGCAGCCCGCTATCTGCGCCCAGCCCGCGTCCGGCGTGAACCAGAACGTGTCGGGGTCGGTCGTTTCAAGCATAACGTCGAGCAGCGTCCTGCCGTCTTCGAGTTTGATGAATTCGAAATCGTGCGTATGGTACGCGAAATGCAGACCGCGTTCCCTGATTCGGGAGGCTATGGGGGCGACGTCTGCAGCGAACCGCCTTACGCCCGCCTCGTCGCGGCTGTACTCCGAGGGCATGCATCCGAGGCCTATGCAGTCGCAGTCCATATCTATATGCTCGTCTATCAACTTGTCGATATCGGTACGCATGCGGCCGAAGTCCTTGTGCGTCACGCAGACGTCCATATCGTATTTTTTTACAAGGCGGGTAACGTCAGACTGTTCTATCGGACCGATACCCGAAAGCTGGATGACGTGGCAGCCGAAATCCGCGATATACGCGAGCGCTTTGTCCATATCTTCGGCCGTTT
Organism: Clostridia bacterium; assembly: GCA_017443405.1. GTDB lineage: Bacteria > Bacillota > Clostridia > Oscillospirales > Acutalibacteraceae > RGIG2893. Next base: position 6,174 of record JAFRXS010000039.1, read on the forward strand.
GCATATAGTCGCGGCAGGTATAAGACTGTATCCCGAGTTTTACTCTGTCCATAATGACCTCCCAAGTATAATCAATCACATAATTATATCACTATTATTTATATAATACAAGCCCTTATTTGACCGCTGAAGCCGTATTATGGAGCGGTCGCCCTGCCGGGTCCGCAATCATCCCGTCGGGAGCGGCGATGAGCGGCTCCTCACCCTTTCGCTGTTGTACTCTGATATCGCCGAACGGCGTCGGGTAGGTGACGTTCATATAATCAAAGTCGAACAGCTGCGGGTGAAGGAGGATCTTTTTGAAGCCCGGCTCGACGATCTCTATCCCGCAGCCTCGGAACATTAGCTGATAAATCGCCGTGCCGCCCCACGCGTGCGAATGATCGAAACGGTAGCCCTCCTCGGGGCGTATCCATCCTTCCGCAAGCCCCTTTGGGCATTGAGCGACCATCGGTTTCCACCGCGCGAGAAGCGCGGGCGCGTATTCGCCGTAAAGCCCCGTTTTGTAAAGCGCGTCGAACACGAAATGAGCGAAATACGGCTGATAATCGGGCATATCCTCGTCTGCGTCCATTACTCTGCGCATCAGTTCTGCCGCAAGACCGCCCTCCGCTATGCCGTACAGTACGCAAAGCGTCTGAGCGTGCCTGAGGAAAAACTGACGGTCCGGATTCTGCGGGAGATAGGTCGCCGTTTTTGTCTTCCCCGGCAGACCGGATACGTACAGCATTCGGTCTTCGTCGAATAATACCGCGTTCATCGCGGACTTGAGCGAATCATACTTCGATCTCATCTGCGCGCTCATATCATCCCGCCCGAGGTAAGCGTATATCTTTTCGGCGGCAAGCAGCGCGCCCGCGTAGAACGCGTTGAGTGCGGTCTGACCGAGTGTTTTGGGCGGATGGTGCATCGAATAGCCGTCGACGACGATCCAGTCGACGAACATATAATCGGGCGGATCGTCCAGGATACCGTTCTCTCCGATATAGCCCGCGAACCTGCGGAACAGAAGCCCGAGAGCCTTTTCGCAGTATTTCAGCGTGTCGGTATCGGCGGTGTACATATAATAATCCAGAAGCATCGAAACGAAGATGAGGCTGTATGTCGTGTGGAACAGTCGTCCGTCGTGCTGACAAAGCTGATCCGCGGTCCGCCTGATGTCGGCGCGAGACAGCGAAAGATCGCCGAAAGCCGCCGCTTCCATGAGCATTTCGATATAGTAATCGCCGGTGCAGGCGAGAAGCTCCTGATGCTTCGGGCTGTCGAGATGTATGCTTTGCCGGCAGATATCGAGCGTTTCGCGGCAGACGTCAAACACCTCGTTCATCGCATCGTCGTCACACTCGAAGGAACCCCGGTAAAAAGCGGGGTAGTGCGACGCCTCGACCGACGCGGTGAAGACGGCGGGACGGTCTCCGGCGTTCGTTACCGTGTATTCCGCTTCGCCGAAACTGAACATCTCGTCGGAGCGGTAGAAGGTAACGTTATACGCGTTTATCTCGGAATGATAATCGCCGAATGCTTCCGCTATCCGGCATTTTATATCTACCGGTGCGTCGGACGTGAACTCGACGTAGGCACATTTTATCGACGGGATATCCGCGTTGATGACGCGCGTCGAATGCGGTTCGACCGTGACGCTTATAAGTTCTGTATTCTCGTAGCAGAGCCGAAGCTGATCGGATAGGACGGCGTTCCAGATATCGGGCGTGACTTCCGCGTTCACGGCGTCGGCTGTGCCGTCCGGCAGCGAGCCGTCGAAATAACGGGGACCGGCGTACCTTCTGTCTATCGCGCACGTCCAAGTGCCGTCCGTGCCGATTTGAGCCGACGAGCCGTCCTCAAGGCCGATCCTGCCCGACAAATAAAAACCGCCGTGCCCGCGCGAATATTCGCAGCAGGCAAGACGGGAAAGGCGCACGAGCGCGGTAAACTCCACCGCGCGGGGCGAGTCTTCGGACGGTCCGAGATTATCTATTGCGGCCGCGTAATGATTCGGCGCGGGATCGTCGTTCAGGAAGTCTCCGCCGGGCATGGGCGGTCCGCGGAATATGAGGGCACCGTCGCGGTACAGCTCGAAAGAAGTGTCTCCGCTGACGGTCAGGGAGATATCTTTTATCTTTTTGTCAAAAACGTAATTCCGCGTAAAGCGAACGACTGCGTATCTGTTATGTTCGCCGTCCGCGCCGTCTCTTACCGACGCGGTCTGATAATCGGGAAAACGGGCTTGCGGCAGCCAGATCCAGTCCGCCATCAGTCGGCGTACCCTCTGAGCTTAACAAGATCGCGGTAGTTTATAAGCGTGATGTCCTGACTACCGAGGAAAGCCTTTGTCGCGGGATCGGCGAAAAGCTCGTATTCCCAGACCCTGTCGCGCCAGCGCGAGGTGATCGATTTGAGTTCGTCCGACTCGACGGCGGGATGCAGATACGTTTCGGTGATCCCGTCCGGGAAGGCGGCTATGGTGTCGTAAACGTAATTGCGGTAAGCCTCGAAGCTCACGCGCTGTTCGTCTCCCCATTCAAAGGGCAGGAGATAATCGACAGTCGCGATCCTGTACTGACGCGTCATCTCGTTTATCTGACCGAAAACGGCGTCGACGGCTTCGCGCGGGATGTTGATCTCAAGAGTTTTGTTGCCGAACTGCTCATCCGTGAATTTCGAGGGGATGCGGAAGGGGAGCCCTCTTTTCGCGGCGATGCCGAGAACCGATACGAGCAGCTCCGTCCTACCCGTCGCTACACCGTACATCGAACCCATGTGGTTGTCGAGATGGGACGGCTCGAGACCGAGGCTTATGAGCCGGTCGATCTGCGCGTTCAGTTCGTTTTCGGCCTGCGCTATATCGGCGCAGCGCTCGAATTCGTCGGATTCGGCGTACATATACCCGTATTTGTCACGCAGCGAGGAAGTTTCTCCGCTGTATACGGGACCCCAGCGGTAGGTCCCCCATTCGCTCGTCGTCGTCAGATGGACGCCGATCGCGTAACCGGGGTGATCTTTCGCGAAGTTCACCGCCTCGGCCGCCCACGGAGCCGGCGCCATTATCGTCGACGACGTGATGGTCCCGAGTTCCAGCAGCCTCGAGACGGCTGTGTTTGTGGAGTGGCTCATGCCGAAATCGTCCGCGTTGATGATAAGATAACGTGCCATCGGAACTCTCCTTTGATATCTCTATTTCGATTTAACGGCCCATCCTCAGAAGCGGAGCGTACCGCGTACGGATGAGCCGTAAAAGTGTGTTTTACAGGGCACGCTCAACCAAGCTTTCGCCGGAAAGCCGGAAGGAGCGCGGAAATTCGGATTATTCTCCCGGTCAGCCGTTCGAATCGTTCGAGGCGACTATGGGATTTGTGACAGACTGTTCGGGAGTCAGATAAGTCATGCTGACATAGCCCGTCTGGCTGTCATAGACGACCTTGCCCCAGTTGTTCTCGACGCTGATAACGTAGATGGTCGTGCCCTTCGCGATCTGGGCGAGGATCTCGCTGGAGGTGTTGGGCTGAGCGCGGAGATTGAGGGTGTCCTTGTCGGTGCTGACGATGTAGGTGCCGCCTGCGGACACAACGGGGGTGTCGGTGGTTACGACTTCCTGTACGGCGGCGGTGGTGCCTTCCTCAGCCGCAGCCTTGACTTCCTTGCGCAGCTTGGAATACTTGGCTCCGACGGCTATGCAGACGATGAGAAGGAGGACTATGACGCCGACGCCCAGAAGAAGGACGCCCTTGTTGACGCTGAGCCTTTCGCTGAAAACCGCGAATCTGGAGCCCTTGCCGCCGTCAGTGTATTCGTTGGAATTTGCCATTGTAAAAACTCCTTTGTATTACTGCGATACGCTGCGTATCGCTTGGTGATAAGGTCAATCGTCGGACGCGTCCGGCGCGAAGGTCAGCTGTTCGCCTATGTCCTGCGCCGCGACCGTCGCACCTCTTGCGGGGATGGTCTTCGTTCTGTATCTCGAGGGGTCCTTGAACTCGCAGTGCGAAAGCCTCTTCGCGGAAACGAGCTGCTTGCCCTTGAGCTGCTTCATCACGGCTACGCCGCGCGTCGTTCGCGTTGACTTCATGAGTATCGCGGCGGAATTGAAAATCAGTATCCTGTCGGATGAAGAATACAGAACAAATTCCTCATCCGCCTTGACCGCGAATACCGCGACCGGAGTCTGGTCCGGACAGTACGCGCCGACGAGCTTCCTGCGGTTCTGTTTCGTTTCGTAGGAGGAGATGGGGAACTTAGCGCAGTTGCCGTTGTCGTAGAATATGATCAGCGTTTCCGAGTAATCGGTCGTTTCGACCGCGAAAAGCGCTTTTTCGTCGGGGTCGAAGCCCATCACGGCGGGAACATAGTCGCCGAGGACGCTCGCCTTCGTGTCCGCGAAATCGGACACCTTCGCCTTGTAGGCGGAGCACTTGTCGGTAAAGAAGAGGAGAGAGGCGTTGTTCGTGGAATCCTTTTCGAGAACGATCCCGTCGCCGTCCTTCAGCTTCTGGACGTTGCTTAGCCTGAGCGACTGCGGCGTTATCTTCTTGAAGTAGCCTTCCCGTGTGAAGAATATCCTTACCGGATAGTCGGGCGCGGCGTCCTCTCTGACGTCCTCGTCCTCATCCGGCGTGTCGTAGATGATGTCCGTCCGGCGGTCGATGCCGAAGGTCTCGGAGACTTCCTTGAGCTCGGAAACGATGATCTTGTCGATCCTTCTCTTGTGGGCGAGTATATCCTCCATATCGGCTATGGCGGCTTTCAGGTCCTCAAGGTCTTCGAGCTTTTTGAGTATGAACTCGCGGTTGAGGTGTCGGAGCTTTATCTCCGCTACGTAGTTCGCCTGGACTTCATCTATCCCGAAGCCGGTCATAAGGTTGGGTACGACGTCGCTTTCAAGCTCGGTGCCCCTGATGATGCTTATCGCCTTGTCGATATCGAGAAGTATGAGCTGCAATCCCTCGAGCAGATGCAGACGGTCCTTCGCTCCGGTGAGCTCGTGGAACGTGCGTCTCGTGACGCATTCCGCGCGGAAGGCGAGCCACTCGACGAGGATGTCCTTGACGCCCATCACGACGGGCGATCCGCCGACGAGGATATTGAAATTGCAGGGGAAACTGTCTTCAAGCGGCGTTAGCTTGAAAAGTCTCCTCATCAATTTATTATAATCCACCGAACGCTTAAGGTCAATAGTTATTTTGAGTCCGGTCTTGTCCGTTTCATCGCGGATATCGGATATCTCGCGTATCTTTCCCGCCTTCGCGAGCTCGATGATCCTGTCGATTATCGCCTCGCTGGTCGTGGTGGGCGGTATCTCGGTAATATCTATGCAGTTGCCGCTCTTGTCGTAGGTGTATTTCGCCCTGACTTTTATGCCGCCCCTGCCGGTGTTGAGCACCGCGTCGATAGCGGCGCGGTCATAAACGATACTGCCGCCGCCCGAGAAGTCGGGCGCCTTTATGCTGTCGGCTATATCGTAATCCGGATTGCGGATAAGCCCCATTGCCGCGTCGCAGACCTCCCTGAGGTTGAAGGAGCATATATTCGACGCCATGCCGACGGCGATACCGGTGTTGACGTTGCAGAGGATGTTCGGGAAGCGGGTGGGAAAGAGGACGGGCTCCTTCATCGTGCTGTCGTAGTTGTCGACGAAATCTACGGTGTCCTTGTCGATGTCGACGAAAAGCTCCTTGCATATGGGCGCGAGCTTCGCCTCGGTGTACCTCGCCGCGGCGTACGCCATATTGCGCGAATACGCCTTGCCGAAATTTCCCTTCGACTCGACGAACGGATGCAGCAGCGTTTCGTTGCCCGTCGTCATCCTGACCATCGTTTCGTAAATCGCGGCGTCGCCGTGCGGATTGAGCTGCATCGTGCGCCCGACTATGTTCGCGGATTTTATCTTCGCGCCGCTGAGAAGGCCCATTTTATACATGGTATAAAGCAGCTTTCTGTGCGAGGGCTTGAAGCCGTCTATCTCGGGGATGGCGCGGGAGAGTATGACGCTCATCGCGTAGGGCATGTAGTTCGTTTCGAGCGTGTCCGTGATGTTCTGACGCTCGATGATGCCCGCGCCCTCAATATGCGCTGCGGGGTCCTTGCTCTTCGGTTTTTCCGGTACTTCCGGCTTTTTCTTTCTTGCCATGATTTATATCAGGAGAGGTCGGCGAGGTCGATGAAATGACTGCCGTATCTCGCTATATGCTCCTTTCTGCCTTCAAGATCGTTTCCGAGCAGAAGGTCGAATTTGCGGCTGACGTTCTCGGGGTCCTGACCGGGCTCGACTTTGATGAGGCGCCTTGTTTCCGGGTTCATGGTCGTGAGCCACATCATGTCGGCGTCGTTTTCGCCGAGTCCCTTCGAACGCTGTATGGTATATTTCGCTGAGCCTATTTCTTCGAGAGCCGCGGTCTTTTCGCTTTCGTTATAGGCGAACCACGTGCCGTTCGCGGTGTTTATCTCGTAAAGCGGCGACTGCGCGATGAAGACCTTGCCCTCGGTTATCAGCTTGGGCATCAGGCGGTAGAACATCGTCAGTATGAGCGTCCTTATCTGGTAGCCGTCGACGTCGGCGTCGGTACAGATGATGACCTTCGACCAGCGCAGCTTGTCGATATCGAACGAATAAAGGTCCTTCTGCTTCGTCCTGACTTCGACTCCGCAGCCGAGAACCTTGATGAGATCGGTGATTATCTCGTTCTTGAATATCTTGTCGTAGTCGCTTTTAAGGCAGTTGAGTATTTTGCCACGGACGGGTATGACCGCCTGGAACGCGGAATCGCGCGCCTGTTTGCACGCGCCGAGAGCGGAGTCGCCCTCCACGATGAATATCTCGCGCTGAGAAACGTCCTTGCTGCGGCAGTCGACGAATTTCTCGATGCGGTCGGTCATCGTGTTGCCCTTGAGCAGCGTGTTCTTGAGCTGGAGCCTCGTGGCTTCGGAGCGCACGCGGCTGCGCATGTTCACTATGACCTGCTCGGCGATCTTGTCCGCTTCTATCCTGTTTTCGATGAAGTAGACCTCGATGTTGCGCCTGAGGAACTTCGTCATCGCCTCGCGGATGAACTTGTTCGTTATCGCCTTTTTCGTCTGGTTCTCGTACGAAGTGCGCGTCGAGAAGGAAGATGTTACGATTATGAGGCAGTCCTCGATATCCTGGAAGGAGATCTTCGGGTCGTTCTTGGCGTATTTGCCGTTCTGCTTGAGATAGGCGTCTATCTCGCTCAAAAACGCGCTTCTGACCGCCTGCTCCGGCGAACCGCCGTGCTCGAGCATCGAGGAGTTGTGGTAGAACTCCTGCGTGTGGAACTGCTTCGAGAAACAGAACGCGCAGCTCATGCGGACCTTGTAGTCGGGCATATCCTCGCGGTCGCGGCCTTTATCCTCGCCCTCGCAGTACATGACGGAGGTCATCGCGCTATCGCCCGCGAGCTCGCGGCCGTAGTCGTTTATGCCGTCGGGGTGGAAGAACTGCTTCGTCTCGAACCTGCCGTTCGTGAGCTGACGCCTGAATTCGAAGGTCACGCCCGCGTTGACTACCGACTGGCGGTTGAGCGTCTGCTCGAACCAGTCGTCGGGCACGGCTATATCGGTGAAGACGTCAAGGTCGGGCTTCCAGCGTATGGTCGTGCCGGTATCGGATTTAGGATACGGTTCCTTCGACATTTCCCCGACGGGGAAGCCCTTTTCGAAGCGCAGATGATAAAGATAGCCGCCCGTCTTGACTTCGGCTTCCATGTATTCGGAGGCGTACTGCGTGGCGCACAGGCCGAGACCGTTGAGACCGAGCGAATACTCGTAGCTTCCGTCCTTGTCGTTGTCGTATTTGGAGCCCGCGTAAAGCTCGCAGAAGAGCAGCTTCCAGTTATACTCGTTTTCCTTCGTGTTGAAATCAACGGGTATGCCTCTGCCCAGGTCGCGCACCTCGACGGAGTTGTCCGAGTACTTGGTGACCGTGATGCGGTTGCCGTAGCCCTCTCTCGCTTCGTCGATTGAGTTGGATATTATCTCGAACAGGGAATGTTCGCAGCCTTCAAGACCGTCCGAGCCGAAAATGACGGCGGGACGCTTGCGGACCCTGTCGGGACCCTTGAGGCTGACGATACTGTCGTTCCCGTATGACTGTTTACTGTTTCTTGCCATTATATCACCGAATACATTATACACGATATTTGGTGTTCCGTCAAGTAAGGCGGCGACGGAAAAATCTTACGTAATATTTATAAATATCCTATATTATTTATTTGACTGTTTAACGGCGGCGTGTTAAAATACAAGATATAGTATCGGGTCGTATGGTCGGGTAAGACCTTGCCGTCGGTCCGCAAGAGGTACGGATAATGAAAAAAATATACAATTGGTTCGCTTCATGGGGCATAGTGCGCAAACTTTGCGAAAAGCCGTTTTTTGCGAAGGTGCTGTCCTATGAATTTCTGTCATATCTGTTTTTCGGTGCCCTTACGACTCTGGTGAATTTTATCGCGTTCGCCGTAGTCAAAAGACTTTTCGGCGAAGATTTCGACACTCTCATCGTGGGCCGTATCGGTTCTTATGAGATACCCGCCGCGACGGTGACAAACGCCATAGCCTGGCTGACGTCGCTGTTTTTCGCTTTCTTTACCAACAAGCTCTGGGTGTTCGAGAGCCGCAGCTTCAAACCGCGCGTTCTGGCGAAGGAGCTTTCGACTTTCGTCGCCGCGCGTCTTCTCAGCGGCGTCCTGCTCGAAATAGTCGGATTCGACCTCCTCAACAAATTCCTGCACGAGCGTCTCGCCGACAAGGAGGACATCGTTTGCTGGATAGCGAAACTGATAATCGCCATCGGCGTCATCATATTCAATTTCGTCGCGAGCAAGCTCGTGTCTTTCAGAAAGAAGAAAACCGAAGCGGAGGATAATGGGGATGAACTTCAGAAGTCTTAATACGACCGGCACGGTCGAGGGGTACGTCGTAGTTACCAAGTGCGAGAAAAAGACGTCGAAAAAGGGCGATCTTTTCCTCGACCTCGTTCTTGCCGACGTCAGCGGGGAGATCGTCGCGAAATACTGGGATTTCAGGCAGGGCGAAAGCGCCGAGCTTGCCGTCAACGACATAATCAAGGTCCGCGGCGTTCTTCAGCAGTACAACAATCAGCCTCAACTCAAGGTCGACAGGTACCGCTTCATTACCGAGAAGGACGAGGTCGACCTTTCGCAGATCATCCCGAGCTCTGAGTACGATCCGAACAGGCTTTTCGACGAGCTTTACTCTATAGCCTCGTCCTTTGCCGACGGCGATCTGCGTCTTTTGACCGTGTCGGTTTACGACGAGTATAAGGACAGGCTGATCGAATGGCCGGCGGCTTTCAGGCTGCATCACGCGATGCGCGGCGGTCTTCTTTATCATACGCTGTCCATGGTCAGGATGGCGCAGGCGATCATGAGGGAATATCCGTCCGTCGACGGCGACCTTCTCATTGCGGGCACCATGCTGCACGATATAGCCAAGACCGAGGAGCTGCATCTCGGCAAATCCGGTCTCGTCGACAAGTACACGCCCGAGGGCAATCTGCTCGGTCATCTCGTCCTCGGCTGCATGGACGTCGAGCTCATAGGCACGCGCGTCGGCGTCGGCCGAGAAACGCTGCTTCTCATCGAGCACATGCTCATCTCGCACCACGGCGAGCCCGAGTTCGGCGCGGCAAAACGTCCGCTCATCCTCGAAGCCGAGATACTCAACGCGATAGACAATCTCGACGCGAGGGTCTATGAGATAGAAAAGGCTCTGCTCGACGTCGCCCCGGGCGAGATGACAGCAAAGCAGTGGGCGCTCGAGGACAGGCAGTTCTACAATCACGCGAGAAAGAGCATTTCCGCTACCGCGAAACTGTTCTGATATAAAACCCCTTCATGCATTTCCAATACATATACCGTCAGGGAGGTCATTTATGAAAAAAACAGTGTTCATCACCGGCGCGTCCGGCAACATGGGTCTCGCGTCTTTCAACGAGATATACGGCGCGAAGGAAAAATTCGATATCGTAGTTCTGCTGCGCGACAGCAAAAAAAACCGCGAGCTTTTCAAGGCTTACGACAGGGATCCACGCGTAAGGATTGTATGGGGCGACCTGACAAATTACGAGGACGTCCTTAAATGCGTCGAGGGCAGCGACGTCGTCCTTCACATCGGCGGCATGGTATCGCCCGCGGCGGACTATTATCCGAAGCAGACTATCAAGACCAATACCGGGGCTGCGCGCAATATAGTCGACGCGGTCAAGGCCCAGCCCAACGCCGACGATATCCGCGTCGTTTATATCGGCACCGTCGCCGAGACGGGCGACCGCAACCCCCCGATCCACTGGGGCAGGACGGGCGACCCGATAAAGATAAGCATTTACGACCACTATGCGATAAGCAAAGTCAGAGCCGAGGCGATATTCGCCGAGTCCGGGCTCAGGCACTGGGTCTCCCTGAGGCAGTCCGGCATACTCTATCCGCAGATACTCAAGAATTTCGACCCCATCATGTTCCACGTGCCGATAAACGGCGTTCTGGAGTGGGCGACTGTCGAGGACAGCGCGACGCTTATGCTGCGCTGCTGCCAGGACAACGTTCCCGAATCCTTCTGGCGCAGTTTTTACAATATCGGCAGCGGCGAGGAGTACCGGCTCACGAATTTCGAGTTCGAGGAGCTGCTTCTCGGCGCCATCGGCCTTGGAGATCCCAAGAAAATATTCGAGCCCAACTGGTTCATATCCCGCAACTTCCACGGTCAGTGGTATATCGACGGCGATAAGCTCGAAGAGATCATGCATTTCCGTCACAACATTCCCGTCAAGGATTATTTCCGCCGCATGGCGAACGCCCTGCCGGGTTATTTCAAGCTCGCAAGAGTCGGACGCGTCTTCGGCGGCATGATCAAAAAGGTAGCCATGGAGCCGCTGACCCGCACCGAGATCTACGGCACCATGGACTGGATAAGGCGCAACAACAAGGCGAGGATATCGGCCTATTTCGGCAGCGAGGAAAAGTGGCGTAAGATCGGAACGTGGCACGATTTCAAGATAATCCGCCCGTCCGATGAGCCCCGCAGCCTCAATCACGGCTTTGACGAGTCGAAGCCCGTTTGCGAGCTTGATATAGAAGACATGCGCGCGGCCGCGGCTTACAGGGGCGGCGAGCTGGTGTCCGAAATCATGGAAAAGGGCGATATGTTCACGCCGCTTACTTGGAGATGCGCTCACGGGCACGAATTCGAGATGACTCCGAACCTTGTTCTTTTCGGCGGGCACTGGTGCCCCGAAGAGCTTCCCTGGCCGTGGCGCTACGACGAGGAGGCGAAGGTCAATCCGTTCTTCGCCCAGGTCTGGTACCCGATGCACGACAGGGACGAGGACAACTATTACGACGAGAGCATTTACAAAGGCTTCAAAGGTTATAAGGATTAAGGAGATATGGATATGTCCGATTACGCCAATCCCGGCGATTACGGCAACGGTCAGCCCGATCCCGCGAACGCTCAGCGTCAGCCCGGCGCTCAGCCCGGCGGCGGCAACCGTTATCAGTACAATAACTACGGAGGCGGTTACGCTCCGAACGGCGGCGGTTATTACCGCCGGCCGGATCAAGGGAACCCTAACGGCAATTACGGGGGCAGACCCTATACGCCCCCTCCCCGCAGCTTTCCCGGCTCGGAAAAGGGGATACTCGCTCTCGTGATAAGCGTTGCCGGTCTTGTTTTCGGCAATATGGTCCTGTCGATAATCGCGCTCGTCATCGGCAACAGGGCGATAGAGGAATCACGCGCCTACGATTTCGAGAACGGCAATGCGCAGACAGGCACGACCCTTGCCAAGATAGGCATCGCGCTCGGCGCCGTTGTGTTCGTTCTTGTCATACTCCTCATCATTTTCGCGATCCTTTATTCATGATGACTTACGAAGAGTGCGTCGGGTTTTATGAGAGCAGGACGCGCTTCGGCATAAGACCCGGTCTTGAACGCATAAACGCTTTGCTGCACGCCCTCGGCGATCCGCACAAAGGACTTAAAGCGATCCACGTCGCGGGCACGAACGGCAAAGGGACGGTGTGTATTTTTCTCCAGAATATCCTGACCCGCGCGGGATACAAAACGGGTCTGTTCATATCGCCGTACATCTCCGATTTCCGCGAGCGGATACAGACGGACGGCGTAATGATAAGTAAGAGTGATTTCATTTCCGTAACGCAGAGGGTGAAGGACGCTCTGGAATCGCTGCCCGGCGACGTCGATGTGACCGAATTCGAGGCGATAACCGCCGCGGCGTTTCTCTATTATAAGGAGAGCGGCTGTGATATAGCCGTTCTCGAAACGGGGCTCGGCGGCAGGCTCGACGCGACGAACGTCATAGAAGATCCGCTCGTCTGCGTCATCACGTCGGTGTCATTTGACCATATGGGCGTTCTCGGGGATTCTCTCACGCAGATCGCCGGCGAGAAATGCGGGATCATAAAACCCGGCTGCAAGGTCGTTTCTTCCCCCGCGCAGTTTCCCGAAGTGATAGACGTTATAAAGGCCGTCTGCCTCGAAAGGGAAGCGGAGCTTTGCGTACCCGACGAGCCTGCGGTCGTTTCCGGCGATATTGCCGGGTCGGTAATGGAATACCGCGGCGTCCGGTTCCGCGTGCCCTTCCCCGGAGCGCATCAGGCGCGCAACGCCGTTACCGCTGTCGAGGCGATACGCGCGATCGGTAAACTAGGCTATCCGGTCGGTGACGAAGCGTTGACAGCGGGCATAGCCGGCGCGGAGAATCCCGCCCGAACGGAGATCATAAGCCGCTCGCCTCTCGTTATTCTCGACGGCTCGCATAATACCGGTTCCGTTGAGGCCCTGCGCGCCCTTGTCCGCGAATATCTCAAGGATAAGGATATCACCGCCGTAGTCAGCATGATGGCGGACAAGCAGGTAGAAGACTGCCTTGAAAAGATACTTCCGCTCTGCGGACGCGCCGTCTGCACCAAGGCGTCAAATCCGAGAGCGGAGGAGGCGGAAGGTCTCGCGGCCATAGCTCGCAGATACTGTACGGACGTTTCCGTTGAGCCCGACCCGTTCGAAGCCTGCCTTAAGGGGATAGCCGCGGCGGGAGAGGACGGCGTCGCTCTGATATTCGGTTCTTTATACTTTGCCGGCGACGTAAGAGACCGGCTTATCGCGCGCTTTAATAAAGCTGACAGTTAATTTATTAAGGAGGACAGCTCGATGAAATGCCCCTTTTGCTCAAATCCCGACAGTAAGGTCATAGATTCCCGCCCCGCGGACGACGGCGCGAGAATAAGGCGGCGCCGCGTATGTCCGACCTGCGGCAGAAGGTTCACGACTTACGAGGCGATAGAGACCGCCCCCGTGCTTGTGGTCAAGCGCGACGGCTCAAGGCAGCCTTTCGACCGCAACAAGCTCATACTCGGCATGCTGCGCGCCTGCGCGAAGCGCCACGTCGATTCCGCCGTCATAGAACGCGCCGTCGACGAGATAGAGATGAGTCTGGTCAATTCCTTTATAAAAGAGGTCCCGTCAAACGTTATCGGCGGACTCGTTCTCGATAAGCTCAAGGATATCGACGACGTCGCCTATATCAGATTCGCTTCCGTTTACCGCGATTTCAACGACGTCCAGTCGTTCATAGATGAGCTTAACAGGCTCAGAAGTGAAAAGAAATAAAATAACTGTTGTAATGACCTGACTGATTTGTTAAAATAGAACAGTAAGCGATTATCAGAAAGGATTGATTTCGTGAGCAAAATCTCAAAAGCCGCCGAAGCCGTTCAGAAAAGCGCGACTTCCGGCGCGACCTATACCCGCAGGGAGCTGGCCGGTTATCTGACCGGTCTGGCTGGGCAGAACATCATCTATAACATCATCGCGTCCGGTCTCGCGTTCTATTTCCAAAGCGTTATTTTCATCCCTGTCGCGGCTTACACCGCGATCTTCGCCATCGCAAGGGTCTGGGACGCCGTCAACGACCCGATGATGGGCACCATCGTCGACAAGACCCGCACCAAATGGGGCAAGTGCAAGCCTTATCTGCTGTTCGTGCCGGCGGTCATCCTCGTGACGACGATACTTCCGTTCATCAACAGCATGTACGCCGAGCCCATCGACAAGTACTACGTCCAATTTGCCGAGGATACTTCCGTCGTTGCCGCGTATGACGACGCTCTCGTCCACGAGGAGTTCGTCTACGATGACGAGGACAACGCGGAACTGGACGGCACCTACGTCCTCGTTCCCGTCAAGAATTTAGGGAAGTTAGACAAGGACGAAAACGGCAACTTCCTCATCGACGACAGCGGCAACATGGTCAAGAATTCATGGGAGTTAGACAAGGACGAAAACGGCAACTTCCTCATCGACGACAGCGGCAACATGGTCAGGAATTCATGGGAGTTAGACAAGAACGAAAACGGCAACTTCCTCATCGACGAAAGCGGCAACATGGTCAAGAACGACGCCGTCATCTTCAAGGTCACCGATAACGGCTACGAGAAAGTCACCGATAAGTCCGTCGGCATGACGCTCGTGCAGCGCTTCCAGGAGGAGAAGGGCATAGTCAAAAAGACCGGCGCCAAAGCCGTTCTGATCATCGCCTGGGCTGCGATCTCCTACATCCTGTGGGGCATGACCTACACGATCGGCGACATTCCGCTCTGGGGCGTCACCTCCCTTATGACGGAGAGTCAGCAGGATCGCGCAAAGGCGCTCTCGCTTGCCCGCGCGGTCGCGAACGTCGGTATGATAGGGACCCTGTTCACGATGATCGCGCCGTCGTTCAACGGTATTTACATGAACAGAGGTATGGACCAGGCGCACGCGCTGCGTTTCTCCTATATCACGCTCGCCGTCGTCATGACGCTGTTCGCCTCGATCCTCTTCCAGTTCGCGGGTATCGCGGTCAAGGAGAGAGTTTCTCCTCAGAACGAAAAGACCTACACGATCCGCGAAAACCTCAAGATCATGTTCGGCAACAAGCCGTTCAGGCAGATACTCATTTCCGGCATACTCAGGAGCCCCATCCAGCTTCTCGGTATCGTCGCGATGACGCTGATCATGTACTATTTCTTCAATAACGACATCGGCGCGACGCTCGACGCGGAAGGCTTCACGCTTATAGGAAAGATCCTCGTTCTTGTCGTCGGCCTCTTCGGCGGAATGATCTTCTTCCCGCTGTTCGTGCCGAAGCTCATCACCAGGATAGAAAAGAAGACGCTTTACAACTTCTTCACTCTCATCGGCGCCATTCCTTTCGCTCTGATCTTCGTTCTCTTCCTCGTTTTCAAGGGCAACGTGCTGTCCTGGCCCGGAATGGTGATCATGTCCGTCCTCTTCTTCATGGGCGGCGCCTCGATGGGCTCCCTGAACGTTCTGCAGTCCGTCATGATAGCCGACTGCGTGGACTATGAGGAGTACACCAACGGCACCCGTCCCGACGGCGTGTTCTTCTCCGGTCAGTCCTTCATAACCAAGCTTTCCGCGGGTATCGCCACGCTGATCTCCGGCGCGGTCTACGGCTTCGTCGGGTTCTCGGATTCCAAGATAACCCTGCTCAACAACGCGCTTATCGCGGGCGAGAATTTCAAGACCTACAACCCGTTCACGGTCGGCGGAGCTGACGTCGGCAAGTTCGCCGCCGCGATGTTCTTCCTTATTTCAATACCGCCCGCGATCGGCATGGTCCTCGCGGCTATCCCCACTCTCAGATACGCGCTCACCGATAAGGAGCATACCCGCATACTCGACGAGCTCATCGCAAGGCGCGCAGCAGGCGCTGCCGCCGAAGAAAACGGCGCAGACGCCGAATGAACAGGAAGAGGAATATGAGCACACTTGATAACAACGCTCCCGACTCCGGGGCCGTCAACGCCGGCAAGTCATACGGTTCGACCTATTCCGGCAAGGAGATGGCCGGGTATCTGACCGGTCTTGTCGGTCAGAATATCATCTACAACATCATCAACAGCGGATGGGACCATTTTATCCACTACGTCATCTATATCCCGTCTAAGGCGATACTCGTATTCCAGTCGCTCGCGAGGATCTGGGACGCGATAAACGACCCGATGATGGGGTCCGTCGTCGATAAGACGAGGACGAAGTGGGGCAAGTGCAAGCCGTACCTGATGTTCGTCCCGCCCCTCATCTGCCTTATCACTATACTCAATTTCGTCAACGGCTCCTATACCGAGTCCGTCGCTGCGGGCGGGAGCGGAATGGGCATCATCATCTGGTGCGCCGTCGCCTATATCCTCTGGGGCATGAGCTACACGATAGGCGATATCCCGCTTTGGGGCGTGACTTCGCTTATGACGGAAAAGGAGAAGGACCGCTCGAAGATACTGTCCATGGCTCGTGTCTTCTCGATGCTCGGCGCCGTCGGCATGATGACTCCGTATCTCGGTCAGGCGCTCGCCAACGTCACGCCCGATATGACGCCCGTTGAGCAGGCTGCCGCTTACAGACACGGCTTCCTGCTGTCCGCCGTGATACTCACGGTATTCTCGACAGTACTTTTCGAGTTCTCAGGCCTTTCGGTCCACGAGCGCGTCAGCCAGAGCAAGAAGAGCTATACCCTTAAGGAGAATTTCCGGACGATGGCGACCTGCGAGCCGTTCAGGCGTCTGCTCATTTCCGGAATACTGCGTTCCCCCAACGCGCTTCTTCAGACGGCTGCTATCCCGCTCGTCACTTATTACTTCTTCCGCGGCGATATCATGACGGCGATCTCGGAGGGCTTTTCTGTCAAGATGATCGTCACGCTTCTGCTGCTCGTCGTAGGCATTATCGGCGGAATGATCGTCGGCTCTATCATGACCCCGGGCATAGCCGAAAAGACGGGCAAAAAGCGGCTCTACAACGTTTATTCGCTGCTCGGAGCGGTCCCTTACGCGCTGCTTTTCGTTCTTTATCTGCTTACCGGCGGTGACGTAAAGAGCAGTATGTTCATAGTCATCGTGCTCGCTCTGCTGATGTTCTGCGCGGCGTGGACCATGGGCGGTCTCAACGTTCTGCAGTCCGTCATGATAGCCGACTGCATCGACTACGAGGAGTATAATCGCGGCGTTCGCACCGACGGCGTGTTCTTCTCGGGCCAGAGCTTCATAACAAAGCTCAACTCGGGCATCGGTTCCATACTGACAAACGCGGTGTTCGGTTTCGTCGGTTGGACGGACGCCAATATAGAGGCGGCGAACAATGCGCTCAAGAGCGGTCAGGACTTCCTGAGCATCGAGGGCGGCAAGTACGCCATGATGTTCTTCTTCCTTATTTCGATCCCGCCGGCGATAGGCATGGCGCTCTCCGCTATCCCCACGCTTCGCTATAAGCTGACGGATAAGGAACATCAGAGGATACTCGACGCGCTGATCGAGAGGCGCGCTGAAAAGAAGACAGCGGAAGAAACCGCGGTGTCGGAGGATTGATGACATGAGCAGACTTGATAAGATCGATTCCGCCGCCGAGGCGAAGGGCGCGGGAGTAAAGACGTTCTGGCAGTTCGTCAAGTTCATCTTCGTCTCACTTCTCGCGATGATCGTCCAGTTCGCGCTGCTCAATCTGCTCGCGTGGATATTCAAGTCGCGTACGGACCTCTACAACATAGACTTCGGGTTCTGGGTGTTCGACTATCCGGCGGGCGAGAAGGGCGGTTTGGGCTACTTCATAGCCAGCAATACCGCGAATATCGTCGCGCAGATAGTATCGTTCTTCGTCAACCGCGAAAAGACTTTCAAGTCCGGCGCCAACGTAGCGGTGACGCTTCCCATCTACATTGCGTTCACCGTGTTCCTGATCTTCTTCTCGGCGTGGCTCAATCCCACCGTTTACGGGGCGATCCTGCCGAAGGTCGGCGATGTATGGGCGCGCAACATCGCCACCATGACCTGCTCCTGCGTACAGTTCTTCGCGTATTTCCCCGTCGATAAGCTCCTTTTCCGCAAACCAAAGGCTGAAAAGGCGGGCTGAACGGTATAATACGGGTTTTTCGGGCATTTCCGTTTTTGTGGAAATGCCCGAATTTTTATTGTTGCGTTAAAGCGCTTAATATTCAAAATAAGAATAATAAACAATATCTTGTTATTTATGTTAATCCAGACACAAGACAAAATTGTAGATATCCGACAAATAAACTCATTATAGCGTTTGACAAACGTGTTGTAATTGGCTATAATGCGTATGCCTTTCAGAACAGGAGGAATTCTATGCCTACTGATCGCGCGCCGAAACTCAAGGGTTTCGGTGTGAACGGGGTGCGCACTCGTCTTTGCAGTGTCATCCTGTCGGCGGTACTGGGACTGTCAGTAATGGTATTCCCGGTAGAAGCCGAACGAAACAGTAAGCCGGAAGACACAGCGCCTGAAAGCGCGGCGGAAGCGACGGAAGTCCTTTCGTCCGTAATCAGCGCCGAAGACGACGCGGACATTTTGGGAGACTTGTCCGTGACCCGCTCGGCGGACAGCGCTCCGGCATTAAAGAATGATCTAAAAGGAAACGGCAGCGAGGCTCACGCCAAGGACATCAGCGCATTTATATCCGGACTCAAGGATATGCTGACGGCCATGCTGAGCTCTCTTTCTGAAGTAGGGTATGCTTCGGTTGTCAAGGATAGCGCGGTTGACAGCGTTGACCCCGCGTCGTCCGAAGACTTAAGGGAGACCGAAACTGCTTTGGGGGTCACGCCTCCGACTACTGCTGCCGCCAACGCTGAACAGAATACCACGAAACCCGCTGGAGAGGAAACCACATCATCCGTCCGAATCGAAAAACCGTATGTTCTCGCTCAGACCGTCGAGGCTATGTCCGAAAAGGCCGTGCCCGACGATCTGTATCTCGATGAAAACGGTATTCCGGTCGGATATACCAAGAAATTTACCGGAAAGGCAACAGCCTACTCGGGATACGGTCTGACTTCGACCGGCAGGACCACAATGCAGGGGTCCGTCGCGGTCAACCCGAAGATAATCCCGTACGGCACAAAGATGTGGATAGTTTCCGATGACGGCCGTTACGTCTACGGATACAGCGTCGCCGAGGATACAGGCGGTTTCATCTATTGGAACAACGCGCCTATCGCCGATCTTTTCATGTACTCGGAGGACGAGTGCAACGAATTCGGCAGACGCAACGTTACCATATATATCCTGCCGTAACAGGCGGACCGGATCCTCGCGATCCGGTCTTTTTCTTCTTTGTTATATGAAAACTGCGTCCGGATCAGCCGGGCGCAGTTTCAGTATTTGAACGGTTATCCGTGATATCAGAAGCTGAAGGGATTCTCGGAGGGATAGAGGACGCCCGCGGGTCTGTTGTAGCTGATATCGTCGACGCCGAGGTACTTGCAGACCTCGAAGAACACGCCGGCGCAGCGGTCGAACATGACCGCGGTGTGATGCGGATAGTGCTTTTCGACAAGCACGTGACGGTAGAATCTTCCCATTTCGGGAACGGCGACCGTGCCGATGGAGCCGAAGCTGCGGCAGTTCACGTCGAGGAATTCACCTTCAGCGGCGTAGGCGGAAAGCTTTGCGTCACCGCTCGACTGGAGCCTGTATATCGTCGCGGGCGAAGCCTTGATATTTCCGTTGAGCGTGCCTCTGGTTATATCCGGTTCGGGTCTGTCGGGCTCGAGCTGACGCTTCATGATGAGCTGATAGCTCAGATGCGGGTCGCTGAGGCAGGCGGAGCAGGTGTTGCCGCAGTGGAAGCCCATGAACATCTCGTCAATCTTATAGTCGTATCTGCCCGCGATATCCTCGCTGTAGAGATACTCGGGAACGGTGTTGTTGATGTCGAGCAGGGTAGTCGGCTTGCCGCTGATGGCGGTGCCAATATACTCGCTGAGCGCGCCGTAGATATCCGTTTCGCAGGCGGCGGGTATGCCGGAAGCGGCGAGGCGTGAGTTGACGTAGCAGGGCACCATCTTGAACTGAGTCTGGAACGCCGGCCAGCATTTCGCGGCGACGGCGGCGTACTCGTATGCCCCCAGATGATCTCTTATCCAGTCGCGTACGGTGAGCTCGTACTGCGCGAGTCTCGGCAGTATCCCCGCATAGGGATTGTTGTTGCCGAGTTCCTCCGCCATCTCAGCGGCAAGCGCGGGTATGCGCTCGTCGTTCTCGTGCTCGTTCATCGCGACGAGCAGGTCGAGTTCGGAGTTTTCCTCGATTGCGACGCCGAGGTCGTAAAGCGGCTTTATCGGCGCGTTGCAGGCGAGGAAGTCCTGCGGACGCGGTCCGAAAGAGAATATCTTGAGCTTCGACAGACCTATGAGCGCCCTTGCGACAGGTATGAACTTCCCGATCTCTTTTGCAAGCTGTTTCGCCGTGCCGACGGGGCGCTCGGGTATATACGCGCGCTTATTCCTCAGACCGAGATTGTACGAGCAGTTGAGCAGACCGCAGTAGGCGTCGCCTCTGCCGTCGATAAGGTCTCCGTCGCCTTCCGCCGCGGCGATAAACATCACGGGACCGTCGAACCAGTCAGCGAGCAGCGTTTCGGGCGTTTCCGGTCCGAAATTCCCGAGGTAGACGATAAGGGCGTTTACGCCGTTTACAATGACGTCGTCGTACGCTTTTTTCGCGTCGACTTCGTTTTCGACCGTTATCGGGCATTCATAGCCTACCGCGTCGCCCGCCGCTTCTTTGATTGCGGCACGTCTTCTTTCGGAAAGCTGCCTGGGGAAGCAGTCCCTCGATACGGCGATAAGTCCTGTTTTGACGGTTGGGATATTGTTCATGAGGTCCTCCTTGATATCTGTTCGGTATTATCTGTCGATCCTTATCTGTTTTTGATGGCTGCGAGCGCGGGCGCGGCTATCTTGTCGAAATCGTCCTGCATCGACGCTTCTATGGAGCATCTGAGGCAGCCCGCTTCTTCCATCGCGTTTACGAACGCCGCGTAGTCGTATTCGTCGGCGCTCAGAGGGTAGATACGCTTGTTTTTCCCGTCCCCTATGGGGTTCGAGATATGAGCGTGTCTGATCCAGCCTTTGCAGTCTGTGATATTCGAAATATCGTCGCCGCCTTCGACCATGTGGAACAGATCGCCCAGACCCGCGACGTTGGCTCTGCCGGTCGCCGCGGCTACCATGACGCCTTCTTTTACCGTATTTATGATGCTGCATTCAGCTTTTCTCAGCGGTTCGAGAACGATGACGCAGCCGTATTCTTCGGCTATCGGCGCCGCGGTATCTCTGATGAAATCCACGATCTGCACGAAGGCTTCACCGTAAGTCTGTCCGTCTCTGACGGCTCTCGCTCCTCCGGAACCGAACACTACGGTCTTCATACCGAGTTCGGCAGCGCGGGAAAATCCTTTTTTGAGATACTCCCGAAGAGCCGGCAGGTCTACGTTCCTGCCCGTTACCGGAAGCTCTCCCATAATGAAGCAGTTGGCGGATTCCATTTTGATGCCGTACTCTTTGTTCGCCGCGAGCATTTTCTCGTATACGTCTTCTTCCGCGAGATAGAGTGCCGAAAAAGACCCCTCGTAGTAGTCGTAGCCGACTTGCGCCGCGGTCCTTATTTTTGCGATGTCGCCGATGCCTGTACAAACTCCGAATTTCATATCCGGCTCCTTTACTGAATATTTATATCACTTTATAAAACGTTCGGCTTATAATACGTTCAGCCGCGCTTTGCCGCGTTTATCATTTCTTCCGCGGTCTTTAACGCTGCGGGGGTGATATTGAGTCCTGCGATCAGTCTCGCCGTTTCCTTTACGCGTTCATCACCGTCAAGAACTTCGGCCTTCGCGGAGGTTCTGCCGTTTTCGTCGGATTTGCTGATATAAAAGTGTCTGTCAGCCGCGGATGCTATCTGCGCCAGATGCGTGACGCAAAGCACCTGCCTTTCGCGGGCTATATCGCCCATTTTAAGGGCTATTTTGCCCGCTGCCCGACCGCTCACGCCTGTGTCTATCTCATCGAATATCAGCGTGCCGATATCGTCGTCCGCAGCGAGAACGCTCTTTATCGCGAGCATTATCCTCGACAGCTCGCCTCCGGAGGCTATTTTCGCGAGCGGAGCGGGCTCCTGTCCTTTGTTGGCGGAGATGAAAAACTCCATATCGTCTATGCCTCTCGGCGTGAGGGCGGTAGCGGTACGCCGTACCGAGAATTCCACGCCGGGCATCTCAAGGTACTCGAGCGTCGACCTTATCCGTTCCGAAAAGACTTTAGCGGCAGCCCGGCGCTTTTCGGAGAGCTCTCTCGCCCTGTGTCTGGCTTCGTCGAGCGCGGGCTTGAACTTTGCGTTGAGTTCCTCAAGCAGCTCGTCCGCGTGATCTATCTTTTCAAGCTCGTCCTTCGCTTTTTTAAGGTAATCGAGGACCGCTTCCTCCGAGCCGCCGTATTTCTTTTCGAGCGAGCGGATCAGACTTATGCGGTCTTCGATCTCGTCAAGCTCCTCCGGGGAGAACGATACTCTGTCGCGCAGGGACTTAACGGTCTCTGTCTGATCAAGCAGGTCGTAATAGATATCGTTCAGTGACGAAAGGACGTCCTTCAGCTCCGGTATCACGTCCTCGTCGCCGGTAAGGGAGTCGATCGCCTTACGGAGCATGTCGACCGCGGAACCTGCGTCGCTGCCGTCAAGAGCGTCGGATGCTTCGGTCAGGTCGTCGGACAGCTTTTCGGAGTTTACGCAGATGTCTCTTTTTGTCGTGAGCGAATCGTATTCACCGGGGGCTATGTTCGCCTGTTCTATCTCGTCCGCGGCGAAACGCAGCATATCGACTCTTCTGAGCCTTTCTGCTTCGCCGGAAGACAGCTCGTCAATCCTTGCGGTCAGCTCCGTCACGGTCCTGTATGCTTCTCTGTACGCCGAATATTCGGCGGCGTCGTCCGCCACCGCGTCGATATAGTCGACGTGGCGCTCGGGAGAAAGAAGGTTCGCGCTGTCGTTCTGTCCGTGGATATTCACGAGAGCCGTTCCTATCTGTTTGAGGACCGAAACGCTGACCGCGCAGCCGTTCACGCGGCATTTGCTTCTTCCGTCCGCGGTAACGCTGCGGGATATGACAAGACAGCCGTCCTCGTCCGGCGCGACGCCCGCTGCTTCCGAGATCCTTACCACTGACGGACTGAGGTCGGTAAATACCGCGGTGACTTCAGCCGAAGCGCAGCCCGTTCGGACCGTCTCTTTCGGCGCTCTGCCTCCGGTGATGAGATTGATCGCGTCGATGATTATAGACTTGCCCGCGCCGGTCTCGCCGGTAAGACAATTAAAGCCGTCCGAAAATTCCAGCGTCAGCCTGTCGATTATCGCGATGTTCTCGATATGAAGTTCCTGAAGCATTTTACGTTTTGATTTTTTCTTTAAGAACGTCCCAGAACCTTGTGTTTTTGATCCTTATAAAGTCTGCGGTCATATCCGCGGTCGTTATCTTCGCGCAGCGCTTGCCCGACAGTTCGATCGCCGGCTCGCCGTCGCAGGAGTAGCACGCCTGCTGCCGCACATCCGGCGCGCACTGCACTATGAGCCTGTTTTCCTTGCCGAAAATGACGGAACGGCAGGAAAGCGAGTGCGGGCAGATGGGCGTCAGCATGATGCTTTCGAGCGTCGGCTGCACTATCGGACCGCCCGCGGCGAGCGAATACGCCGTCGAGCCCGTCGGGGTTGAGAATATCACACCGTCGGCGCGGTAGCGGTCGATAAATGAATTCTCGCAGTAAACGTCAAGCTCGGTCAGCTTTATCTCGCTTCCGCGCGCGAAAACGACGTCGTTCAGGCAAAGATCGGTCCTTATCAGGTCGTGATCCTCATAGAGCCCGACCTTGAGCATCATCCTGCGGTCGAGTGAGTAGTTGCCCTCCGTCAGCTTGTGCAGGTACTGCAGCTCGTTCGCTTCAAGTCCCGCCATGAACGCCATGTTTCCGGCGTTGACTCCCAGAACGGGTTTTCTTTGCGGCGCGGCGGCCTTCGCCGCGCGGATTATCGAGCCGTCGCCGCCCACGGCGATGACAAAGTCGCATTCCCTTATCGCGTCGGTCATTTCCGCGCAGTCGACGCGGCTGCTGTCGAATCTGTCCGCGACGGCGGGGTCCACCAGCACGGCGACTCCGAGTTTGTTGAGCTCCTTAATAATGCCTACGCTCGTCGGGTAAGCGTTCTTTCTTGTCAGATTCGGCATCAGAGCAACGGTCTTCATTGTTTGTCAAGCTCCTTGTGAGATCGGTTGACCGTAGTTTCGGCAAGTATTTCAAGGTCTTCATCGGTCAACGTATGCCCGTCGGTATCTCCGTCGGGCTTTTTTAAATGTATCAGATACTCTATGTTTCCTTCGGGGCCTTTGATGGGCGAGTAGTCGAGCCCGAGAATGGCGAAACCCGTATCCTTCGCGTAAGACGCGGCTTTCAGGATAACTTCCTTATGCGTACCGGGATCGCGCACGACGCCGTTTTTGCCGACCTTGTCTTTGCCGGCTTCGAACTGAGGTTTTATCAGTGCGACGACCTCGCCTCCGGGAGCGAGCATCTCGAACGCTTTCGGAAGAACGAGTGAAAGGGAGATGAAAGACGTGTCTATACTGGCGAAATCTATCGGAGAATCAAGGAGGGAAACGTCGAAATAGCGTATATTCGTCCTTTCGAAATTCGTTACTCTCGGGTCCGAGCGCAGCTTCCATGCAAGCTGACCGTAGCCGACGTCGATGCAACAGACTTTTGCGGCTCCGTTTTGGAGCATACAGTCCGTAAAACCGCCGGTGGAAGCGCCTATATCGGCGCAGGAAAGACCGGACAGATCAAGCCCGAAGGAGCTTACGGCTTTCTTTAATTTGTGCCCGCCGCGGCTGACGAATTCCTGACCGCCCCGGACGGTTATCTCCGCGGATTCGGGGACCGTGTCGCCGGCTTTCGCGGCTTTCATCCCATTGATATATACGAGCCCCTCCATGATGAGAGCTTTCGCTTTTTCCCGGCTGTCGGCAAATCCGTTTTCAGCCAGATAAACGTCAAGTCTGGTTCCCTTCAATACCGAGCTCCCGTAAAACAGTCTGCTTTATGGATGCGGCGTCGAGTCCGTAGCGCGCGAGCAGCGCGCCGACGCCTGCGTGTTCGACGAACTTGTCCTCTATAGCGATCAGGCGGTAAACTCCCGTAAAGCCGGCTTCCGTTATCGCCTCGAGCAGAAGCTCGCCGACGCCGCCGGATTTCTCGCCTTCCTCAAAGAAAATAATCTTCTTTTTGGTCTTGAGTACGTCGATAAGTCCTTCGTCTATCGGCTTTATGCGCGTCATCCTGACTGCCAGAACGCCGCGTCCGTATTCTTTTTTTATCTCCCGCGCCGCGTAAGCCGCGAAACAGAACGTTCTGCCGTAAGTTACGACGGCAGTATCAGTATCCTCTCCGTAGAGATCGAAAAACTCGCCGGTCGTTTGGAAATCCTCGGGAGGCGTCACCTCTGCGCCCGCGGGATAGCGTATGGCGGTCACTCCGCTGTCCTTGTACAACGCGCGGTAAAGGCAGTGCCTCAGGTCCTCAAAGCTCGAGGGGGAGTATACCGTTATATCGGGAACGGTGTTCAGGAACGGAACGTCGAGAAGTCCGTGATGCGTTTCTCCGTCCGGTCCGACGAAACCCGCGTGATCTATCGCCAGAACGATCTTAAGCCCCTGCAGGGCTCCGTCGTGTACTATCTGATCGTACGCTCTCTGAAGGAAGGTGGAGTATACGGCGAACACCGGCAGCATGCCGCCCTTGGCAAGTCCCGAACAGAAAGTGACCGCATGTTCTTCGGCTATGCCGACGTCATAGAACCTGTCGGGAAAATCGTCGTGGAACCTTGTGAGCCCCGTGCCGATCGCCATAGCCGCGGTGACGGCGCATATCCTTTTGTCTTTTTCGGCGGCGTCGCGGAGGAAATCGCCGAATTCCTGCGAATAGGTCTTCGCACTTATGATCGGCTCGCCGGTCATGATGTTGAATTTGGAGATGCCGTGGAATTTTCCCGGGTCGCTCTCCGCGTACTGATAACCCTTGCCCTTGACCGTGTTGACGTGCAGGATAATCGGATAATTAGCTGATTTCGCGCCGCTGAGCGCCGTGCAGAGCTGCTTTATGTTGTGACCGTCTATCGGGCCAACGTATCTGAATCCGAAGTCCTCGAAGATATTGCTCCCGTAGATGGCGTTCTTTATGGTCGTTTTCAGGTGGAAGATGCCTCTTGACAGCCTTACGCCGATAAGCGGTATTTTGTTGAGCAGGTTCTCCGTACGCGCCTTCATCCTGAAATACGAGGGGCTTGAGCGTATGACGGCAAAGTATCTGGCGAGAGAGCCGACGTTGGGAGATATCGACATCTCGTTGTTGTTCAGTATCGTTATGAGCCTTGTGCGGGAACGCCCTGCGTTGTTCATCGCCTCATAGACCATTCCACCCGTGAAAGCTCCGTCTCCGACGACAGCGACGGCGTAATTCTTGTTCTTTTTTAATTTGTTCGCCTGCGCTATGCCGAGAGCGGCGGACATTGCCGTGCTGCTGTGACCGGAAAGGAAAACGTCGTGCGGGCTCTCGTCGGGGCGAGTGAATCCCGACAGCCCGCCGTCTGTCCTTATCGTGCCGAAGTCTTCGTACCTTCCCGTGAGCAGCTTGTGGACGTAGGACTGATGCCCGACGTCCCAGACTATGCTGTCCTTCGGAGAGTCGAAGACCTTGTGTATCGCGATCGTCAGTTCAACAACGCCGAGATTGGACGCGAGGTGACCGCCGTTTTCAGACACGGTACTTATAAGTACCCCGCGTATCTCCTCGGCGAGGATATCAAGCTCGGGGTAGGTGAGTTTTTTCAGGTCGGAAGGGGAATGGATCGTAGGCAGATATTTCAGTTCCATCAGTGATCCCTTTTTGCGAGCATCCCGGCAAAAGCGCGCAGATCGTCCGCCGCGGCGCCGAATACGCCAAGACGGCGAATCGCGGAGGTTGTAAGTCTTTCGACCTCCGCTTGCGCTTTTTCAAGACCGAGGATGCTGACGTAGGTAATTTTTTGGTTCTGTTCGTCGCCGCCGACGGGTTTGCCGAGTATTTCGGGGTCCGCGGTGACGTCGAGTATATCGTCTCTTATCTGGAACGCGAGCCCGAGGTCATGCCCGAAGCCGTCCGCGGCGTCGCATCTGTCTGAGTCCGCGCCGGCGCAGTAGCAGCCCATGCAGCACGCCGCTCTGATCAGCGCGCAGGTCTTAAGCTCCTCCGTCGAGATCATATCCTTTGCGGAACACTCTCTTGACTCGTTGAGAAGATCGCGGTACTGCCCGCCGACCATGCCGTCTGCACCCGCGAGCCACGAAAGCTCCGAAACGCAGCGCACGGCGGCATAGGGCGGTATCTCCGCGGACGCTATGAGCCCGAAAGACTCGGTGAGCAAAGCGTCGCCGCACAGCAGCGCGTTGGCTTCACCGAATTTTACGTGCGCGGACGGACGGCCGCGTCTCGTGTCGCTGTCGTCCATGCATGGAAGATCGTCGTGTACTAGGGAGTACGTGTGAAGAAACTCTATCGCAGCGGCTACCGGCAGAGCCTTTTTGAAATTGCCTCCGCAGATCCTGCAGAATTCCAGCACAAGATAAGGTCTCACGCGCTTTCCGCCGTTTTCAAGGCAGTAACGCATCATATCCGCGACGGCTGAATGCTCGCCCTCGATCTGCGGTATGCTTTCCGTAAGCTCCCTGTCGATGACGGGGATGTATTCTTCGATCTTCATATCATTTGTTCTCCAGCACGTCGATCTTCTGCTTCGCTTCGGTCAGCTTTTTTCTGCAGAAATCCGCGAGCTTGAAGCCCTTTTCGTAATACTCTATCGACTCGTTGAGAGACAGCCCGCCGCGTTCGAGAGCGGAAACTATCTCGTTGAGCTGTTTGATGCCCTCTTCGTAAGGGGTATTTTCGTCTATGATGAATTCTTCCATTTTATCTTCTCCGCGTTTTGTCACACCTTTGTGTTTTGCCTGGTCGATTCGACGCGGCATTTTGCCTCGCCGTCCGTAAAATACACATCAATGCCGTCGCCGGGGGACAGCTCGGTCACGCTGAACACGTCCTTGCCGTTTTTGCCGGCGACCGCGTAGCCTCTGCTCATGACCTTCAGCGGGCTCATGGCGTCGAGCTTGCCTGCAAGCGACGCCAGCTCGCTGCTTTTCATCGTAAAGAAGGCGCTTTCGGCGGAACGGAGCCTTGCGTTAAGGTCGCCGTACTCGAAGCCTTTTTCCTTAAGGAAGGACCGCGCGCCGGATATGCCCGCTTTTGACGACAGAAAACGCAGTCTTTCGGATTCCGTTTCGATCAGCGAACGCATCTGTTCCGACATCCTGTCGCGGCAGGAGAGCAGCAGCCTTAACTGTTCCGTTCCGTCGGGAACGGCTATCTCCGCGGCGGCGGACGGCGTAGGCGCCCGTTTGTCCGCGACGAAATCGCAGATCGTAAAGTCCGTTTCGTGACCGACCGCCGAGATGACGGGTATTTTGGAAGCGGCTATCGCCCTCGCGAGGCGTTCGTCGTTGAAGCACCAGAGGTCTTCCGTGCTGCCGCCGCCTCTGCCTATGATTATGACGTCGCACGTCGCGTCCTCGTTGAGCAGCCTTAAAGCGTTGATGAGCGAAGGGGGCGCGCCCGGTCCTTGAACGACGGCGGGGCAGAGCAGGACGGACGCCATAGGCCACCGTCTGCCGGTCACGGTGAGTATATCGTCTATGGCTTTGCCCGAATCGGACGTCACCACGCCGATCTTATGAGGGAAGAGCGGTATCTGTCTTTTTCTTTCCTGTGCGAAAAGCCCTTCCTTTTCGAGCTTGGCTTTCAGCTGCTCGAACGCCGCTGCGAGTTCGCCGATGCCGTCCGGCTGCAGCACGTCGATATTGAAGCGAAGAGCGCCTTTTTTCTCGTCGACCGAGATATTGCCGATAAGCACGACGGACATCCCGATATCGGGCTCGAACCTGAGAGAAGCGAGAACGTTATGAGGCAGAAAACAGGCGAGAGACGATGTGTCGTCCTTTATTGTCAGGTAGGTGTGATAGTATCTTCTGAAGGAAGAGGACGTTATTTCTCCGCGAACGCAAAGATTCCGCGCCGCCGGTTCAGCTTCAAGCAGCGTTTTAGCGTATGCGTTGAGCTGGGTGACGCTCATCGCGTTCGGACGAAGCATATATTATAGACCTCTTTTGTGCTTGAGATAAGTAAGATACGCCGTGCCCGCGGCGTTGTCGGTGGAGTATTCGGGCTTGCCGAAGACACAGTCGTATTTTTCGCTCAGCCCCTGCCTTATGATCGCGTCCGACATGACGCCGCCGGAAAAGACGACGGGAAGACCCGCGCCGGCGCTCTTTTGTATATGCTCAAGCATCAGGGAAAGAGCTTCTTCGATGTATTTAAGACAGTAAAGGCAAACGTCCTCTTTCGCTTTGCCGCCCGAGAGCATATCCCGGCACTTGTTTTCGAGCCCGGATATCGACGGGGAGCCGTCGCGCATGAAGGGACGTATCCTGAATTTCGCCGCGCTTTTTGAGGCGAGTTCCTCGACGTATTTCCCGGAAGGAAACGGGAGAGAGAGCATATTCCCGAGCCTGTCGACTGCCTGACCGGCGCAAAGGTCAAGCGAGGAGGCAAGAAGGCGGGTCGACAGTATCTTCTTTTCGTCGGGAGTTACCAGCACGGCCTGCGTCGTTCCGCCCGACACGTGAAACGCCGTGAACGTTTCGTTTATCAGATCTGTTCTGCCCGCGGAGAAAAGCACTGCCGCAATATGCCCCTGCTGATGCGAGTTCGCGTATACCGGAGCGCGGGACAGAGCGCCCGCCTCGCGCGCGGCGGCTATGCCGACGGTGAAACAGGGGAAGTACGAGCCGTCCTCGTCGCACGGACGGTCGGAACAGCCGACGGCGGCTATATCCCTCATGTCAGCGCGTGAAGCCATCTCCGAAAAGAGATCGGGAAGCGCCTGAGTATGAAGGAATACTGCCTCGTTCTGTCTGACGCCGCGTTCGCCCTCCTTGACCGGAAGCAGCCTGCGCAGGCTGATCATTTCATTACTGTCGGAGTCGTACGCCGCGAGAGAGGTGGTATAGTTGCTTGTGTCTATGCCCAGATACAGACTCATTTTTCGGTAGGTAACGATCTTACGTAGCTGCCGAGCAGACCGTTTATAAAGCGGTAATCGTTATCGTCTCCGTACGTTTTCGCGAGATTGACGGAATCGTTGATTATCTCGGCGGTCAGCGGTTCCGGGAAATGGTTTATCTCGCAGATAGCGCAGCGCAGGATGGAGAGCGTGACCTTTGACAGTCTGTGTGAGGGACGCTTGGGTGAGAAGCGGTTGATTATCGCGTCCGTTTCGCCGGCGTGGGCGTCGCTCTCTTTCGCAAGCCTTATCGCGTAGCGGACGAGATTTTTATTGACGGCGAACGCGCGAAGCTGCTCGGCGACCTGCTTGCTCTCCGGGGATAAAGATAACTCGCCGACGTTGCCGTCGGGAAACGCTTCAAGTTCCTTATCGGAGTAATACTTTGAGAGCTCCGAGGCGCTGTTCATCAGTTCCGCCATCGAGTCCGCGGTAAAGACGTCGCGTATCCCCTCGTCGTCTGAAGGAGAGCCCGCGAAAAGCGCGAGCTCATATAATTCGTCGGCCGAAAACTCGGGGTTGAACAGCCCGTCGAAAGTAAGTAAAAACGCCAGCTCTCTTGCATCGGTCCTGCGCAAAACACTACACCGCCTATATGTAAATTCATATTATTATAACATAATTAAAAAATATATCA
>JAFRXS010000040.1 GCA_017443405.1 Clostridia bacterium
ACGGGCGTCGCCATATTGAGCTCGTTGCCGCCGGGAACGTCGAGCATGCCGTTTTCGTGCGTGCGGGAACGGTCGGTATAGATCATATCTCCGCCCTTGACGCCGCGCGTGCAGGCAAAGGTCACGCTTTCGGCGGTACCGTTCGTATAAGCGGCGTATTCCTCGGCGCTGAGAGGAACGACGGGATTATTCGCGCCGCCGGTACGCTCTTTTTTGATCTCGCGGACTATCGGGATGAGCTGCGGAGCGGTGTCCCACCCGCGGTTCGTCGTGCCGTGATCGGTGATCGCGACGATATCGTAATCGAGAGCGTAATAATCGGCTATCGCCTCCCGGATCGGCTGATATCCGTCGGACGCGGTAGTCTGACAGTGAAGCTGCGCCTTGTAGCCCGTCCAGCTGTCCCAGTCGACAGCGTCGTAGGGATTCGTTATGACGTAGTCGACCTTTTCCGCGGCGGCGAAAGCCGGACAGACGGACAGCGAAAGCAGTGCTGCGCAAAGCAGCACGGAAACAGTTTTTTTCATTACCGCGCACCATCCCGTTGATTTGTTATTATTCCGATTATAACTCAAAAAGCGCCTTCCGTCAACAGCTTCCGAACGCCGAAAAAAAGGAAAAAACAAAAATTCAAAATTTTTCTTGACAAATCCCCTAAGCGGTGATACAATGCGTTAAACCGTTGAAGAAGTGTGAGTAAGAGATTTCAGGGTTCTCCAGAGAGTCGCGCGGCGGTGTGAGCGTGATGTTCCCGTTTTCTCCGAATGGTCTTCCGAGGGCGAGAGGAAAACCCGCAAGGGCGAGTATTCAAGCCGCGGCTCCGCCGCGTTAACAAACGGGATCATTTAAAGGCAAACGCCTCGAATGATGTGAGAGGGCGCTTACGCGTCAAGCCAGGTGGCACCGCAGGATAAACGTTACCCTGTCCCGGCATTACTACTACCGAGGGACAGGTTTTTTATATGTCCCGGAAAGGAAAAGATCATGTCAGAAACAAACATCCCTTACCGCATCCTGCTCAAAGAGGACGAGCTGCCGAAGAATTGGCTGAACATCAGGGCGTTCATGAAGAACAAGCCCGCTCCCCTGCTCAATCCCGCGACGCATGAGAAGATGAGTGTCGACGACCTCGCTCACGTTTTCTGCCGTGAACTCGCCGTCCAGGAACTTGACGAGGACACCCCGTTCATCCCGATACCTCAGCAGATACTCGACTTTTACAGGATGTACCGTCCGGCGCCCCTTATAAGGGCGTACTGCCTCGAGCAGAAGCTCGGTACTCCCGCGCACATCTACTATAAATTCGAAGGCAACAACACCAGCGGATCGCACAAGCTCAACTCCGCCATCGCTCAGGCGTATTACGCCAAGCAGGAGGGGCTCAAGGGCGTCACCACCGAGACCGGCGCGGGTCAGTGGGGCACGGCTCTGTCCATGGCGTGCGCGTATTTCGGCCTTGACTGCAAGGTGTTCATGGTCAAGGTATCCTACGAGCAGAAGCCCTTCCGCCGCGAGGTCATGAGGACCTACGGCGCGGACGTCACGCCTTCTCCCTCAATGACGACGAACGTCGGCAGGCTCATGAACGAGCAGTTCCCCGGCACGGGCGGCTCGCTCGGCTGCGCCATCTCGGAGGCCGTCGAGGTCGCCGTCGGCAATCCCGGCTACCGCTACGTCCTCGGCTCCGTGCTCAACCATGTGCTTCTGCATCAGTCCGTGATCGGACTTGAGACAAAGGCCGCCCTTGACAAATACGGCGTCGTTCCCGATATCATCATCGGCTGCGCCGGCGGCGGCTCCAACCTCGGCGGACTCATTGCCCCCTTCATAGCGGACAATCTTCAGGGTAAATCGAATTACCGCATCATCGCGGTCGAGCCGGCGTCCTGCCCGAGCTTTACCCGCGGCGTTTACGCCTACGACTTCTGCGACACCGGCAAGGTATGCCCGCTCGCGAAGATGTATACTCTCGGCTCCTCCTTCATCCCCTCTCCCAACCACGCCGGAGGACTCAGGTATCACGGCATGAGCTCCATACTGTCGCAGCTCTACGACGACGGACTTATCGAAGCGCGCTCCGCGGAGCAGTCGAGCGTATTCAAGGCGGCGGAGTTCTTCGCACGCTGCGAGGGCATCCTGCCCGCTCCCGAAAGCTCGCACGCGATCAAGGCCGCCATCGACGAGGCGGAGCTCTGCAAAGAAACGGGCGAAGCCAAGACGATCGTTTTCGGCCTGACCGGCACGGGTTACTTCGACATGACCGCCTATCAGAACTTCAACGACGGTAAGATGAGC
>JAFRXS010000041.1 GCA_017443405.1 Clostridia bacterium
GTCCATGGCCACCGACCGGGGGGAGAACCTGCTCAACCCCGGCGACACGCCCGCGGAGAACGCCCAGATTTTGCTGTTCCTCACCGCCGTGATCCAGGCCGTGGACGAGTACCAGGACCTGCTGCGCATCTCGGCCTCCAGTGCGGGCAACGACCACCGCCTGGGCGGGGACGAGGCGCCCCCGGCCATCTTGTCGGTGTTCCTCGGCGACGAGCTCACCGCGATACTCGACGCGATCGAAAACGACGTTCCCTACAGCGGCGCCGAAAAAAAGATCATGAAGCTCGGCGTCGACGTCCTGCCGCGTTTCGCGCGCGACAACACCGACAGGAACAGGACCTCGCCGTTCGCCTTTACCGGCAACAAGTTCGAGTTCAGGAGCCTCGGCTCGTCCAACAGCATAGCCTGCGCGAACATGATGCTCAACTCCGCCGTCGCGGAATCCCTGAAGATCTACGCCGACAGGCTTGACGCCGCCGATGATTTCGAGGACGCGCTGCATGAGATGATCAAAAAGACCATCAAGGATCACAAGCGCATACTCTTCAACGGCAACGGCTACGACGCGTCTTGGGTCAGGGAGGCGACCGAAAAGAGAGGGCTGCTCAACTATCCCACCACGCCGGACTGCATGCCGCACCTGCTCGACGAGAAGAACGTCGCGATGCTGACCTCTCACAAGGTCTTCACAAAGACCGAGCTCGAGTCGCGCTGCGAGATCATGCTCGACAACTACAACAAGGCGGTCGGTATCGAGGCGAGGACCATGGTCGGCATGGTCAAGGGCGAGATCCTTCCCGCCGTATCCGCTTACGAAGCCTCGCTCGCGGAGGCCATGAATATGAAAAAGGCGGCGGACGTGCGCGTTTCCTGCGGCTACGAAACGAAGACCCTCAGGGATCTGTCGCAGCTCTGCGACGGTATAATGCATAACTGCGCCGAGCTCGAGGGCGTCCTGGCGGACATTGCCGGCGTGAGCGGTACCGCGGCCCTGAGCCTCGCAATCCGCGACAGGGTGCTGCCGGCGATGGCGGGACTGCGCGGGCTCGTCGACCGCGCGGAAACGCTGACCGCGAAGAAATACTGGCCCTATCCTTCCTACGCCGACATCCTTTTCAGCGTCAGGTGACGGGCCTACCGGGCGGGGCGCCGCTCCGCCCGTTTTGAAAGGAGACCGGTATGTGTTCCATAATAGGTTACGCGGGGTATCCCGACTCCGCGGAGGTATTCACAAAGTGCTTTTACCGCACGAAAAGCCGGGGTCCCGACGATACGCGTACCGTCGATACCGGAAAGGGGCTGCTCGGCTTCCACCGTCTCTCGATCATGGGACTGCATCCCCAGGGTATGCAGCCCTTTGAGCTCGGCGGCGACATTCTCGTCTGCAACGGCGAGATCTACGGCTTTGAGAAGCTTCGCGATCAGTTGAAGGAAAAAGGCTATTCCTTCTCGAGCGACAGCGACTGCGAGGTCCTGCTGCCCATGTGGCGCGAGTACGGGACGGATATGTTCCTTATGCTCGACGCGGAGTTCGCGATGATAATCTACGACGCCGGGACGGGCGAATATATCGCCGCGCGCGACCCGATAGGCATCCGTCCGCTGTATTACGGCTTCGACAAAAAC
>JAFRXS010000042.1 GCA_017443405.1 Clostridia bacterium
CTCGCGCTTGTATTTTTCGAAGAATTCGTCGCCGTAGCGGTTGATACCCGTCCCGGCAATGTAGAAAAGATAGAACATCAGAAGCGTCACCATCGTGAGGACCGACGCGGAGACGTAAAAAGGCAGATTCGCTTTGATATTTCGCGTATAGCGCTTGTTGAGTTTCATATTACCGCCTCACAGCTCTATCTCATCGGCAGTCTTTTTCGCCGCGTTTTCGGCTACGGAATCGACCCTGCCGTCCTTGATGCGCACTACTGCGTCCGACATCTCGGCTATCGCCTCGTTGTGTGTGATGATCAGCGTCGTCGTGCCGTACTCGCGGTTGATCTTTTCAATGAATCTCAGTACCGAACGGGAGGACTTGGTATCGAGCGCGCCGGTCAGCTCGTCGCATAAAAGCAGCTTCGGATTCTTCACCATTGCGCGGGCGATGGCGACGCGCTGCTGCTGACCGCCGGAAAGCTCGCGTGGAAAACGAAAGCGGTATTTTTCAATATCGAGCGCGGTAAGTATCTCGTCCATATCGAGCGGTTTATCCGCTATCTCCGCCACCACCTGCACGTTTTCCTCGACCGTCAGATCGGGGATGAGATTGTAGAACTGAAAGATGAATCCCACGCTCTGCTTGCGGTATGAAGTCAGCGCCTTCTTCGAAAGTCTGGTGATATTCTGCCCGTCGATTTTGATCTCGCCGGAATCGAGGCTGTCAAGCCCGCCGATCATATTGAGAAGCGTGCTTTTGCCCGACCCCGACGGCCAGAGGATCACGCAAATCTTTCCTTTTTCAAGCGAAAGATCAACGCCGTCGAGCGCGAATACCGCCGCCTCTCCCGCACCGTATTGCTTCTTTGCCCCATTTACTTCGATAAACATAGTTCCTCCTTGTTAGCAGTGGCTAACTCGTGCCCTTAAAATCAAGGGCTTTCGCCCCGTTGTGATCGTTATTTCTTTGCGATCACTGTGATCCACGGATTTTTCGGATGATGAATGGAACGGACCTGCGAAAACCCCGCCGCTTTCAGCGCGTTTTCAAGCTGCTTTGCGGTATAGCATTTCATCCCGTCGATGATCTTTTCGAATTTGAGGCTCGTTTCGTCCGTTCCGTCGGATTCGTTGCAAATGAGGAACGTCCCGCCGTCTTTCAGAACGCGGAACACCTCGGCGAAGCATTTCTCTATACCGGGCCAGAAATACACGGTCTCGAACGCCGTGGCAAGATCGAATCCGCCGTCTTCAAACGGCAGCTCTGCGACGTTTCCCTGAATGACGCGGCATCTGCCCGATGCGATCATATCCTTGTTGTAGTCCTTCGCCTTTTCCACGGAAAGAGCGGAATAATCAAGCGCCGTGACCTTAGCGGACGGATACTTTTTCAAAAGCTCGCCCGCGTTCCTTCCTCCTCCGCAGCCGAGCTCCGCGATATTCGACGGCGAGGCGGTATCGAGGTGCGACATCCCCCAGTCGGCGAGCTTCGCGTGCCCGCCGTTCATGCCTCCGAGCATCACTTTCCCTAAGAAACCCTCCGGCTTTCTCGTCTGATTCACGTATTTTTTGAAAAGTCCCATAATTACGCCTCCCTGAATTCTATTTTCACGATCTGCATTTTCATAAACCCGTCGGCGATCTTTGCAAGCAGTCGGAAAGCGCCCGGTACGGACGGATCCTTCAGATCATTGTATCCGAGCATATATCCGCGCGAGGTGACGGTGGAGTTTTTCATCCACGGCGCCACGTCCGTTATTATATCCTCAACGCAGAAATAGTCGGAGATCGAGGTGATCCCGGCGTCCTTTACCCACGTTTTCAGCATGATTTTGACGGCGCGTTTGTTCGCCGCGTCGAAAACGAGTCTGCCGCCGGGGAAACGCTTTTCCATAGCGGTAAAAAGC
>JAFRXS010000043.1 GCA_017443405.1 Clostridia bacterium
AAAATATGATATGATATCCGACGGCGACCGGATCGCCGTCGGTGTTTCCGGCGGCAAGGATTCACTCATCCTTCTCAAAGCTCTGGCTTCTCTGCGTTCGTTTTATCCTGCGCACTTCGAGCTTATCGCCGTTACGGTCGATATGCGGTTCGGCGGTGAAGACGGAGATTTTTCGCAGATCGAGGAGTTATGCGCCGAACTCTGCGTACCTTATCATATAATCCGAACGCGGCTGGCGGAGATCATATTCGATGAACGCGAAGAGGAAAACCCCTGTTCTCTCTGCTCCAGGATGCGAAGAGGCATACTTATAATGAACTGCGTCGAGCTCGGTTGCAAAACACTCGCACTCGGGCATAATCTCGACGATGTCGGAGAGACTTTTCTGATGAACCTTCTCGACGGAGCAAGGCTCGGCTGTTTCGCTCCAAAGGCTTGGATGTCAAGAAGCGGTATAAACGTCATCCGTCCTCTCATATTCGTATCGGAGAGTTCTGTCGCGGCGGCTGCAAAAAGAGAATGTCTGCCTGTTATCCCGAGCCCGTGTCCGGTCAACGGTAAAACCGAAAGAGAAAAAGCCCGACGTCTGCTTCTCGATTTGGAAAGAGACTATCCGGGCTTAAGGGAAAAAATAATAACAGCTATGTCCGACGCGGGTATTGATAAATGGAAACCCTTATGATATAATACAATATCTATAATTGTATTTTTAGGTTGGTGGTATTTATGGCGTATAAGATCGAAACAAATTGCGTGCAGGCGGGTTGGAAGCCGAAGAACGGCGAACCCCGTGTTATTCCCGTTTATCAGAGTACCACGTATAAATATGATTCCAGCGTTGAGATGGGAAGGTTGTTCGACCTTGAAGAGAACGGCTATTTTTATACAAGGCTCGCCAATCCGACAAATGACGCCGTAGCGTCCAAGATCGCGACTCTCGAGGGCGGTGTTGCTGCTGTTCTTACGTCATCCGGTCAGGCTGCGTCTTTTTATTCTCTGATCAATATCTGTCAGGCGGGCGACCACGTAGTCGCCTCGAACGCCATCTACGGCGGCACTTATAATCTGTTCAACGTTACCATGCGCAAGCTCGGTATCGACTTTACGTTCATTTCCCCCACGGCGACCGAGGATGAGATAGACGCCGCCTTCAAGCCCAATACCAAAGCCGTATTTGCCGAGACGCTTTCAAACCCCGTTCTCGCGGTCCTCGATATCGAGAAATTCGCCGCGTCAGCTCACGCGCACGGTGTTCCGCTTATCGTGGATAATACTTTTCCCACACCGATAAACTGCCGTCCGTTCGAGTTCGGCGCTGATATTGTCATCCATTCCACCACCAAATACATGGACGGTCACGCCACACAGGTCGGCGGCGTGGTCGTTGACAGCGGTAATTTCGATTGGGAACAGAACGACAAATTCCCCGGGCTTACCACTCCCGACGATTCGTATCACGGTATTACTTACACGCAGAAATTCGGCAAAGGCGCCTATATCACTAAATGCGTCGCGCAGATCATGCGTGATTACGGCTCTATCCCGTCGCCTCAGAACGCGTTCCTTCTGAATCTCGGGCTTGAAACGCTGCATCTGCGTGTTCCCCGTCACTGCGAAAACGCGCTCGCGGTTGCCCGTTTTCTTGAGAGTAACGACAAGATAGCCTGGGTCAATTACCCCGGGCTTGAATCCAGCCCGAACTACGAACTCGCTCGAAAATATATGCCCAACGGCACGAGCGGCGTTATCTCTTTCGGCGTAAAGGGCGGCAGGGAAGCCGCGACCCGCTTCATGGACAACCTGAAACTCGCCGCGATAGTCACTCACGTCGCCGATTGCCGTACCTGCGTCCTTCACCCCGCCAGCACCACGCACAGGCAGCTTACCGACAGTCAGCTTGAAGAAGCCGGTATCGGCGCAGACCTTATCCGCTTTTCGACCGGTATCGAAAACAAGGAAGATATTATCGCAGACGTCGCTCAGGCGTTGGAATGATCTGAAGTAACGGGAGAACTTCTTATGTATGTATCCGAGAGTATAAACATCAACAACATCGGTCACCTTACCATCGGCGGATGCGATACGGTCGAGCTTGCCGCGAAGTACGGCACTCCGCTTTACGTTATCGACGAAACCGGCATTCGCAAAAACTGCCGCAAATTCGTCAACTCTATTAAAGAGCACTATGACGGCAACGGTCGCGTGCTTTACGCATCCAAAGCGTTCTGCTGCAAGGAAATGTGCCGTATCGTCGAGAGCGAAGATATGGGACTTGACGTTGTTTCAGGCGGCGAGCTTTACACTGCACTGTCCGCCGGATTCCCCGCAGACAGGATCTATTTCCACGGCAACAACAAAACTCCCTCCGAGCTCAAAGAAGCGATCACCGCAGGCGTCGGGCGCATAGTCGTCGATAACAAGGAAGAGCTTGATTATATTTGCTCCCTTGCAGGCACGATGAACCGTACTGCTTATGTTTATCTCAGGATCAAACCTGGCATCGACGCTCATACGCACAAATTCATCAAGACCGGACAGATCGACTCCAAATTCGGTTTCGCGCTCGAAACCGGAGAAGCTATGGAGGCCGTCAAGCTCTGCTTCTCAACGGCAAACGTCGAACTTGTAGGTCTTCATTGCCATATCGGCTCTCAGATATTCGATATCACTCCTTTCGCGCACGCGGCAGAGGTTATGATCAAATTCCTTGCCGACATCAAGAAGGAAACGGGCGTCGAACTGCGCGAACTCGATCTCGGCGGGGGATTCGGTATCAAATATAAACTCGCCGACCGCCCCGAGGATTTCTCCGCTTACATGAAAAAGGTCGCTGATTCGGTCAAAAGCACGGCCCGCGAATACGGTATCGAACTGCCTTATATCCTTATCGAGCCGGGTCGCGGCATAGTCGGCGCCGAAGGTCTGACGCTTTACCGCGTCGGAAGCATAAAGAACATTCCCGACGTCAGGACCTACGTTTCCGTAGACGGCGGCATGGGCGACAATCCCAGATATATCCTTTATCAGGCGGAATACGAGGTCGTCTGCGCGAACAAAGCCGATCTTACCCGCACCCGCACCGTCACTGTCGCCGGCAAGTGCTGCGAAAGCGGCGATCTTATCCAGGAGAATACGCTCCTTCAGGAAGTCGAACCCGGCGACCTCCTCGCTGTGCTTTCGACCGGAGCCTACTGCTATTCTATGGCTTCAAACTATAACCGCATACCGCGTCCTCCGGTCATTATGGTCAAAGACGGAGAGCCGAGGATCATCGTCAATCGCGAAAGTTACGAGCGCCTTGTCGAAGACGACGTCTGATATTTCTGCATAATAATGAATTACGGCATTACTTCCGACGTGATGTACTGGATCGAACTTGCGGGCATAGCCGCGTTCTCGGTCTCAGGAGCAACTGTCGGAAACAATAAAAAACTCGATGTTTTCGGTGTCGTATTTCTCGGCGTCACTACTTCATTCGGCGGCGGCTTACTCAGGGATATGATGCTCGGCGTCGTACCGCCCGCCATGTTTTCGAATATCGTTTATTTTCTCGTTGCCGCCGGCTGTTCGTTGCTTACCTTTATTTATTCCTACTTCCGCGAAAAGTTCAGCAGGTCGAGAAACTTAAGATCACAGCTTCTCAATATCGTCGACGCTGTCGGTCTCGGAGCATTTACCGTTGTCGGCGTAGACGCCGCCATCGCGGTCTGCGGTAATGAAAACGTCTGGCTCTGCGCTTTTATGGGGTTGATAACGGCAGTAGGCGGAGGCGCTGTCCGCGACGTTATGGCGCACGATATCCCGTTTATCCTGTATAAACGGATCTACGCCGTCGCTTCTATAGCGGGCGCCGTTTTATACTTTTATTTATTAAAAACAGGGCTGCCGCATCCGGCATCCGTATTGTGTTCAATGGCGAGCATCGTCCTGATAAGGATACTTGCGACCGTATTCAGGATAGATCTGCCTCGCGCTGCATGAGGAGGGTTACCGAAATGAAAAGATCATTGGCTTTCATTCTTGCCGCTGTATTCTTGACCTGCGGACTCGTATTTGCTTTTACCTCAATCGCGTTCGCTTACGATCCCGGTACCTACCGTGTTACCGACGTCGATTTGAACGTCAGATCCGAGCCGAATTCAAACTGCAAGATACTCGGCCTGCTCGATCACGGAGAAGAAGTGCAGGTGCTTGCTTCAGCCGGCAGCTGGGGCAGGATCGAGTATAAAGGTTCAGTCGGTTGGATATATCTCCCCCTTACCGAGCTTGTTACCGACGCGTCGTCGACGGAGTCTTCGACCGTCACAACAACAGTCCCGCCTTCGGATTACACTCCCGGGAAATACGTCGTCAATTACTCGTATCTTAATTTCCGCGAGGAACCGAACGGCAAGGTCATCGCTACGCTCAAATACGGCGACGTAGTCGACATCACCGAGGTATACGGCGACTGGGGGAAATGCGACTATAAGGGTACCGTAGGCTGGCTCAGCCTGAATTATACGCTTCCTTACAAAGAAGGCGAAACTTCTTCCACGACCGAGATGACCGTACCCACTACCGATCCCAACAACTTCTCCGACTTCACGATCGGTCAGTATACGACTGTCGGCAAGCTTTATATGCGCACGTATCCCACCAGGCTCAGTGATCCCGTTCTTGTTCTTCCCGCGTCGGCAGCCGTTACGATAAGAGCAGTTGTCGGACAGTGGGGATATACAGAATACGAAGGCAAATCCGGCTGGGTCATGATGAAGTACCTCACAAAGGTCAACAACGACGCTGATTCGACGATCGTTGCTCTGAGTACGCTTAAGGGAGACGCCGACCTCAACGGAAAAGTCAATTCCAAGGACGCGAGGATAGTGCTTCGTATGGCCGCCCGTCTTGACGATCCCGAGTCTGCGTACGTCACCGCCTTATGCGATTACGACGGCAGCGGCAATATCAACGCTAACGACGCAAGACTGATCCTTCGTAAAGCCGCCGACCTGATCTGATGCGCCGGATAGATTTCAGTGTTGACAGTTCGTATGACGGCAGGCGGGTCCTCGCTCTCCTCCGAGCACACGGGCTGTCTTCTCGTATCATCCGGTCACTGAAACAGATCCACGACGGTATTCTGCTCAACGGATCGCACATCCGAACTGTAGATATTATTCATGCCGGCGATACGCTGACGGTAAATCTCCCGGACGATAACAGCGCCGCGCAGCCGTCAGATATCCCGCTGGACGTGATCTATACCGACGATGATATACTTGTCGTAAACAAACCCGCGGGGCTGGCAATGCATCCGACCCATAACCATCAGGGAGATACTCTTGCCAACGCCGAAGCCGAATACTTTTCACGGCAAGGGAAAACCGTAGTTTTCAGAGCAGTCGGAAGACTCGATAAATGTACGTCCGGCGTCGTCATTCTCGCGCTTAACGCTTTTGCGGCTTCAAAATTAAGCGGCGCGTTGACGAAAACGTATTTTGCCGTATGCGAAGGAGAACTGAGCGGTTCGGGGATCATAAATAAACCCATCATACGCCCCGATCCGATGAAAACCGTCCGCTCGACAGGGGACGACGGTCTGCCTGCCGTAACGGCATGGACTGCTCTGCGCGGCGGCAACGGAAGGACTCTTGTAAAAGTAGAACCGCTCACCGGCAGAACGCATCAGATAAGAGTGCATTTCGCATCGATCGGTCATCCGCTTGCCGGGGATGATATGTACGGCAGTACCGATGCCGCGATCGGCCGCGCTGCGCTTCACTGCGGCTGCGTAAGGCTCGAACACCCCGTCACCGGCGAAACTATGGAGTTCAACGCCCCTCTGCCGGATGATATGGCGAAACTGATATGATTTTTGGTTTATTATCGGAGGAATGATTTGGAAATAGCATTAGCTGTCGCTTCTGTCGTATTGTTATTTATCTGTGTGATGCTTTTGATCATTCTCTTACGCAATACGTCAAACAAAGGCCCTGATGAAGCTTTCAAACAGGCGCTTGATAATATAGAAGATGAGAACCGCGCGCTCGGTTCGGCAATGCAAAGAGGCTTCGCCGTCGAGCGCGAAGAAAGGGAACGCCTGCGGAGCGCGGTCACCGGGAGCATAGACCAAGGTCTTGATCGGGTAAACAAAAGGATCGAAGAACAGACAAGATCGAATTACGAACAGCGGGATTCACTGAAAGACACTCTTACCGCTTCCCTTACTCAGCTCGGTGAGAAACAGGAATTGCAGAGCGAGAAGCAGGGGAGGCAGATCGCAGAATCCGTCGCCGCGCTCCAGAAAAGCAACGAGGAAAAACTCGATCAGATGAGACGCACCGTCGATGAAAAACTCGACGACACGCTCACAAAACGTCTTGACTCCTCGTTTAAAAACGTTTCGGACAGGCTTGTCGAGCTCTACCGGACGCTCGGAGAAATGAAGCAGATGTCCGGAGAAGTCACAGGCAGCGTGAATGCCCTGAGCCGTGTTTTGACAAATGTAAAAGCCCGCGGCACCTGGGCGGAGGTACAGCTCGGCAATATACTCGACGAGACGATTCCGGGAATGTACGTTCGAAATTATAAACCTTCCGGCTGTTCTGGCTTCGTCGAATTCGCCATCAAGATGCCGGTAGGGGAAGAAGGAGAAACCGTATTTCTTCCCCTTGACTCCAAATTTCCGACAGAGGATTACAGGCGACTGACGGACGCCGCCGACAGCGGAGACAAAGACGCTTTCGATTTCGCGGTCCGGGAAATAGAAAAACGCCTCTGCGCCGAGGCTAAAGCGGTTTCAAAGTATATCAACGTTCCCGAAACCACGCCTTACGCGATAATGTATCTTGCGACGGAAGGCCTGTACGCGCAGGCGATTGCTTCAAGAGAAGGTATCGTTGAAAAAATACAGCGTGAGTATTCGGTAATGATCGCCGGACCATCAACTATTACCGCTCTTCTCAATTCTTTCTCAATGGGCTTCAAAGCAATGTCCGTCAACCGTAGAGCGAAGGATATCGCCGATCTTCTCGAAGAAGTCCGCAAGCAGTATGACACCTTCTCAACGCTTATCATCAAAGCGAAGAAAAGCGTGACAGAGGCGGGAGATACGCTTGATTCCGCAGTAAACCGAAATGAGATCATGCAGAAAAAACTCAGGAAGATTGACATGATCAATCCTCCCGACGCTCATCCAGAAGACTATAACTGATCGTAGAGGTAATCGTATGAAACGCTTCATCGCCGTAATTTCCGTACTGTGTCTGATCGTTTGTTCCGGCTTCCCGATCGCCGCTTCAGATGAAGAGAAAACTGTCGGCATAGCTTCTTTTTCCGACGTCCACTATCTTGCGGACTCATACTGCGGAAATCTTGATTCCGGTTTTGATCTGATAGCCGACGGCACCGGTGAGGAACCGCTTCAGCAGAAAGGCATCCTTGATTCCGCTCTTGCCGCGGTCGCCGCGGACGGTTATAAGTATCTTCTTATCAGCGGCGATCTGTCGCTCAACGGAGAGCTTGAATCGCATAAGGCGCTCGCCGCCATACTCGAGCAGTTCGAGGCGGATACCGGCGTTCAGGTCCTGGTCATCAACGGCAATCACGACATTAACCGTGACGCT
The DNA here is from genome assembly GCA_017443405.1 of Clostridia bacterium. Classification (GTDB taxonomy): domain Bacteria; phylum Bacillota; class Clostridia; order Oscillospirales; family Acutalibacteraceae; genus RGIG2893. Next base: position 7,608 of record JAFRXS010000043.1, read on the forward strand.
GCAAAGGGATATATTTCCAACGGAGACGGCACATATTCCTGGAAAAGCGTCAGCATGACGTCTCCCGAGCGTTTCAAGGAGATCTATAAGAATTTAGGCTATGACCTTGCCTGCAGCTTCTATGAGCCTCCTCAGGGCGAGATCGCGGGCATGCTCTCATACAGCGTCAGACTTGACGGCGGCTACCGTCTTATCGCTATCGACGCGGGCAAGTATTCGTCCGATAATACCGATTCCGGCCTTGATATTGCCGAGACAGGCGGCAACATAACCGGCGGACTGATGAACTGGATACTGTCGCAGATATCGGAAGCGAAAGCGGCAGGAGAGATACCTATCGCCATGACGCACTGGAACCTCTCGTCGATGAATTACGTCGAAACGAGCGTGCTGCAGGGCTTTACGATGGATAACTGGCGCGAGGTAAGCGAACGCTTTGCCGAGGCCGGGCTTCATTACGTCTTTACCGGTCACAGTCACGCCAACGATATATCCTCTGTCACTTCGGATAACGGCGAGACTCTGTATTCCATTATGACCGGCAGTCTGTCCGCTTTCCCGAACATGTTCAGGGAGAACGATTTCACAGCCTCATCCGACGGAAAGCAGATCGATCTCAAATCAAACGTCGTTGACTGCGACAAGGTAAAACAGGTAGTTGACCGCGCCGGAAATACTTACGAACGTCCCTACCGGCTGGCCTCCGCAAAGCTGACGTTCACAAACTTCCGCGGGCTTAAAAACGTCGACGGCTCACCTTTAAGCGACGCCGCTGCCTACGCGATGCGCTACGTTTCCGCTTTTGTGCTGCCGTTTATTGACGACGTTGCCGAGGCTGGTCTTCTCAACTATATAGGCGCAAAGCTCAATATCAATATCGAAGCAACCATCGACAACCTTCTTCACGGCGGCATCAGGATCAATGACGGCGACATTTTTACCGCAAAGAACGTTATGTCGTTTCTTAACGATCTTGCCGGGCAGATAACGGAGCGCTACATTACCGACCCCGATCATACGATGACCGAAATACAGAAGCTTGTTTCATCACTCGTTGATATCAGGATCTCGGATATCCCGTTTTCCAAGTACTACGAGGAATACGGCATAGGTAGTCCCGCGGATTCCGATAAGGGGGGAACATTAGGCGACGCGTTCCTGGACGGCGCGATATCCATGGCCCTGGGCAACGAGGATATGTCCGACGACGCTTTTATGACCGAAACACTCGATACGATGAAAGCCGGTTCTCCCGTAACTGCCGTCGCAGAATGGATTAAGAAGGACGTCGTAAAAGGTTTCCTTGAAAATGACCTTCTTTCTCATATTAAAATCAATCTTTCAAGCCTTATGGTTTCAGGCAATATGAGTTCATTAAGGCAGCTTCTTCAAAAGATCAATCTCGAAAACGCCTCTTTCCTTGATATTCTTGATATGGTTTCCGAAGGCGTCGGGGAAGGCAGCGTCTCCGCGGAACTGGAAGATTTGTTCGCTGCTTTTGATGAGATCGGAAGCGGAACAGCGGGCAAGATAATTGCCGCGATTCTCGGTAAAAAGGACGGGATATCCGGTCAGGATATACGCGATATTTTCAATCAGAATATAACCGGAGAAAAGGGCACAAGCTTGGACCTGCTGAGCCTGATCAATCTTATACTCAGTCAGAACGTCACAGAACTCGGTTCAAATCTTGATGAGGTCGCAGCCTCTTTGCTGAATGAGTATTTTCCGCCGGCAAGGCTTGAGAGTATCGGCACGCAGGCTTCGGAAATGCTCAGATCAATGGCGGAGGACGAAAATCCCGTCAAATTCGGTGATCACGGACTTTCCACGGAATACAACGGTCCGGTTGAAGTCATTCCCACAGAGGATGATTTCCGTCTTCCCGTGCTTATTGCGCCGTCCTTCGGAAACGATCCGGCGACACAGTTCAATATCAGCTGGTACTCGAAGTATTCGCTGACGGATACCGATATCGAGATCATTTCTACCGACGGCGTACCCGAGTTTACCGGTATCCCCACAAAAGGCGAATGGATCGAAACGGATCACAAAACAGTACCAAAAAAAATGTACGGCCTTGATCTCGGCGAATTCGCTCTGCTGCCCGATGAGATCAATCTTGTGAGACATTCCGTCAGGATCAGCGGACTTACGCCGGGCGCAAAGTATTATTACAGGGTCGGAAACGCGCGTCGCGGCTGGTGGAGCAAAACGGGTAGTTTCACCACTTCAGACGGAAGAGACGGTTTTTCTTTCATCCACGTGACAGATACTCTCAACGGTTCCGCTACGCAGTATTCCCGTACCTGGGGCAATCTTCTCAGATCCGCATACAGAACGTTCCCCGATACAGGCTTTGTCCTTAACACCGGCGATATGACAGGTAACGGCGACGATCTGAACCGCTGGAAAGAGTTTTTCGGCACCGGCTCCAATACACTTATGAATACTGCGATAATGCCCGCGGCGGGCGATCGCGAAGCGGCCGCTGACAACACTCTTACCGACAATTTCCTTCTTGATATCCCGGAGCAGGATACAACGACCGGCGCTTATTATTCATTCGACTATAACTCCGCTCATATTGCGGTTCTGAACACAAACGACCTGACGGATAATAAGACTCTGCCTGCCGGACAGATCGAATGGCTCAGAAACGATATGCAGTCAAGCGACGCGATGTGGAAAATAGTCGCGATGCATAAAGGTATCTACTCCGACGGAAAACATGCTTCAGACAAGGATGTTTCCGTTCTGAGAGGACAGCTTGCCGGACTTATGTCGGAGCTTGACGTTGACCTTGTGCTTGAGGGGCACGACAGGGTGTATTACCGCACAGACGCGATAGATAACAATACCCTGTATGAATATTCTCTCAGCAACAGGTTTACATCGGATAAAAAGCTTTCCGTAGACGCCATGGTTGATCCTTACGGCACCGTCTACGTCAACAACTCGGTTTCGGGTTCCTATCCGGAAAGACCGGTAGGCGGCGAATGCGCAAAATACGCGGCGGCGGATAAATACATGAATTTGCCCGTATTCTCGTATATCCGGGTAGAAGGAGAGGTCTTGTTCTTTAAGGCTTACGCGACGGGTTATTCGGGCGACGCGATCGAGATCGATTCGTTCGGTATAAAAAAGTCCACAGGCAAGCTCATAAACGGTGACGTCAATTTCGACGGCAGCGTCAACGCCGTAGACGCACGGCTCGCTCTACGCAAGGCCGCAAAGCTTGAGACGCTTGCTCCAAGAGCCGCTGCTGCCGCCGACGTTGACGGAGATCTTTCCGTTACTTCAGTTGACGCAAGGCTGATCCTGAGAGCCGCCGCGGGGCTTGAACAGCTGACGACTTACAGACACTACGAAGAGATATATTATCAGAACTGATAAATCCATCAAGGAAAGCGAACGAAAACATGCTTTGCGAAAACTGTAAAAAAAACGAAGCTACGACTTTCATCAAGCGTATAGTCAACGGAAGTTTGAGCGAATATCCGTTGTGCGACACTTGCGCGTCGGCTTTCGGATACGGTGACGTTCTCGGTCTCGGATTGAGATTCCGCGACTTTATTGAGAATTATCTGTCTTCCGGTGACCTGAGCTCTATGACCAACAGGGGACTCAGATGCGACAAGTGCGGAAGCACTATCGAGGACATTGTCAGAAGCGGTAAGGTAGGCTGCGCCGATTGCTACCGTATTTTCGGCGACAAGCTTGATTCCGCCGTAAGGCATATACACGGCAGATCGGTCTACTCGGGCACAAAAGCGCCGATAAAAACCGAATCCAATACTTCTGAAGAAAAGACCGATCCCGATAACGATATCAGGGAACAGCTCAAGAAGGCCGTAGCCCGTCAGGATTATGAGGAAGCCGAACGCCTCAGCCGTATTCTACGCGGAGCGGGAGGTAAAGATAATGGCTGAACGAAACCCGTTAAGATCTCGCGACGTAACTGTAGCGTCAGCGGTTTCCGTTTCCCGCAATATCGCGCGTTATCCGTTTCCGTGCAGGCTTTCCGCCGATCAGAAGAAGCAGCTTTCTTACGGTATTTTCAAACTGATAAACGCTAAAGAGGGCCGTTTCTCTTTTACCGCGCTCGATGAACTGGCTTCATATCAGACTGCCGCTCTCGCGGAGCTCGGTCTGATCACCGCCGAATGCGCTTCCAATCCCGCCGGACGCGCGCTTCTGCGCAGCGCGGACGATCTTGTCAGCGTGATGCTCTGCGAGGAAGACCATATAAGGATAACTGCCCGTGCGCCCGGGCTTGATATTGCGTCGTCGTATACAGCGGCCGACGGTATCGAAAGCGAATTAGGCGAAAAGCTTGAATTTGCCTTTGACGATAAACTCGGTTTTCTTTCTCAGAATCCCT
>JAFRXS010000044.1 GCA_017443405.1 Clostridia bacterium
TAAGTTACCGAGGAGCGTTTCATCTGCTCGATGTCGAATTTGCCCGATTGCCCGAAAACCGCAGTATTACCGGGCTTTCGCGGCTATTTTCTCTCAACCCTTGACATCAAACAGACCGTCTCAACATGCGCCGTATGCGGAAACATGTCGACCGGCTGTATCTTCCGGACCTTGTATCCGTTCGCGGTCAGGAAGCCGAGGTCGCGGGCGAGTGTGTCCGGAGCGCAGGAGACGTAGATTATCCTTTCGGGCGCGGCGGCGACCGCGGCGGAAAGGAATTTTTTGTCGCTGCCGGCGCGCGGAGGATCGAGGAAAAGCACGTCGGGTCTTATTTTTCCGGCTGCTTCGGTCAGGAATTTCCCCGCGTCGGCGTTATAAAACTCCGCGTTCTCTATGCCGTTGAGCCGCGCGTTGACCTTCGCGTCGCGGACGGCGTCGGTGGAAAGCTCCACGCCGATGACTTTGCCCGCGCGCTTCGCGGCGATGAGTCCTATCGTTCCGACTCCGCAGTACGCGTCGAAAACGGTATCCGTATCCTTGAGAGCGGCGAATTCCATCGCTTTATCATACAGTATCTCCGTCTGAACGGGGTTGACCTGATAGAACGACGCCGCCGAGATACGGAACCTGCAGCCGCACAGCTCGTCTGTGATGTATCCGTCGCCGTAAAGCGGTTCGTTGAAGTCGCCGAGCACCATGCTCGTCCTGCCGCCGTTTACGTTGCGGACGACCGTCGTTATCTCCGGATGCTTTTCGATAAGCGTGTTGACGAGGTTCTTCTTTGACGGGAAGCTCCTGTCGCCCGTGACGATGACGACGAGCACCTGCCCGGTCGTGAACGATCTTCTGACGAGCACGTGCCTGACGCAGCCGGTCATACTGTTTTCGTCGAATACCGGGATCCTCATCGACTTTACGAGTCGGCGGACGGTGAGGATGATATTGTCCGCTATCCTGTCCTCTATCGCGCAGGAGTCCACCTTGACTATCCTGTGGCAGTTGGACTGGTAGATGCCGGAGATCACCTCGCCGCCGCGCGTGACGCCGAACGCCGCCTGCACCTTCGCGCGGTAGTGGAACGGGTCGTCCATGCCGATGATCTCTTCCACGCGCCCGAAGCGTTTTAAAAGAGAAATCTCCCGTGACATCTTCCACGAGAGCTGCTCCTGATAATTCATATTTGAAAGCTGGCACCCGCCGCATTTTTTAGCGACGGGGCACAGCTTTGACATGGGCCGGGTCTTGTCCATATTATGAGTTAACGCTTGACCCTTGCGTTGCCCGACCAGACGCTCCAGACCTGATCCTCGTCAGCGGGCTGCGCGTAATCGGTGAGGAAGGTGGTCGCGAGAGCGCCGGTCGCCCATCCGAACTGTATCTGCTTTTCGGCGTCCCAGCCCCTGAGTATCGCGTAGAGCAGGCCGCCGACAAAACCGTCGCCGCCGCCTATGCGGTCAAGGACCCTTATCGTTCTCGGCTCGACCGTCTGCCATTCGCCGTCCTCGAGCATGATGGCGCCCCAGCGGTGCTCGTTGGCGTTGACGACCTGGCGTAGGGTAGTGGCGAAAACGGACGTGTTGGGGTATTTTTCACGGACCCTGCCTATCATCTCCTTGAAGGAGTCTATTTTGGAAACGTCGCCGCCGCCCGCCTTGGGGCCCTCTATGCGCAGCGCGAGCTGGAAATCCTCCTCGTTGCCGACGAGTATATCGGCGACGGATGCTATCTGGGAGAATATGTCGTAAAGCTCGTCCTCGCGATCCTTCCAGAAGGTCGCGCGGTAGTTGAGGTCGAAGGAAACGACGGTCCCGTATTTGCTCGCCGCCTTCGCGAGCTCGAGGCAGAATTTGCCCGTTTCGGGCGAAAGGGCGGCTATGAGACCGGACAGATGAAGGACGGCCGCGCCCTCCTCGCCGAATATCCTGTCAAGGTCGAAATCCCTGACGTTCAGCGTCCTGCCGACTTCACCGGCGCGGTCGTTGCAGACGCGCGGGCCTCTCGAGCCGCTGCCGCTGTCGGCAATATTGAACTGATGGCGGTAGCCCCACGGACCGCCCTGCGGTACTTCGGGGCCCTCGTAAGCCATGCCGCGGGCTCTGAGATTTGCCTTTATGAAGGCGGCTATCGGGCTGTCCTTGACAAAGGTGGTCAGCACCTTGACCGGCAGACCGAGATAGGAGGATATGCTCGCGACGTTCGTCTCGGCGGAGGTCGCCTGCATTTTGAACGTGTCGCTGCTCTGTACGGGCTGACCGTCGGGAGGAGTGATGCGGACGCCCATGCTTGTCGGAACGATAAGCGACCATTTGCAGTCGCGTCTGATAGTGATCATAACTGCTCCTTTGTTATATGATTATACAGTATATCCATGGCTTCCGTATATCCGTTGAGCCCGTGGCCTTTGACCGTCGCGAGGCAGGCGGGACGGACGTAGGAAACGCGGCGGAAGTCCTCTCTTGTGTCCGGGTCGGAGATGTGCACCTCGACCGTCGGTATGCCGACTGCCTTCACGGCGTCGGCGATCGCGACGCTCGTGTGCGTGTAGGCAGCGGGATTTATGACTATGCCGTCGGTATTGCCGTATGCGCGCTGTATCCGGTCGACTATATCTCCCTCGTGGTTCGACTGGAAGCACTCGCACTCTATCCCGAGCCGCGCGGCTTCGCCCTCTATCATCTTCAAAAGGAAATTATAGTTTTCGTAGCCGTAGATCTCCGGCTCGCGGACGCCGAGCATATTGATGTTCGGACCGTTGATGACAAGCAGCTTAACGGACATCCTTCAAAGCCTCCATTATCGCTTCTGCGGTCTCCCTTGGCGTCTGCCGCCTTTTTACCGTTACGTCGGCAAAACGCCGGTAGGCGGGCAGCCTCTCGCGGTAAAGCTCGTTTACCCCGCGCGAGAGCGAGAGCGGCCTGCCGTCGGTGATAAGCTCTTCGGGCGGCGCGTCGATAAAACAAATGACGCCGTTGGAGTGAAGGGGATAATAATTCTCTTCCCGGGTGACGACGCCGCCTCCGCAGGCGATTACGGCTCCGGTCGCGGCTCCCGATATCTTGACGGCATCGGCCTCGATCGCTCTGAAAATAGCTTCTCCGTCCGATCTTAATATCTCCGCGGGAGCTCTGCCCGTTTCGGCGCAGATCTCGTCGTCGGTGTCGACGGATCTCTTTCCCGTCTTTTGCGCGATGAGCTTTCCGACCGTCGATTTGCCGCAGCCGGGCATGCCGATGAGAACTGTATTTCTCATGTCTTCGTGAAGGGACGCGAGGATCGGTTCGACTCTATCGTATCCCGCTTCGCGGTCAAAGAATATGCCGTCTGCCGCGACGCCCTGCGCGACGAGCATGGGCAGACCGCCGGTATGCTTAATGCCCGCAGTTTCCGCGTCGTAAAGCAGCTTTGTCGTAAGCGGATTGTAGATGACGTCGACAACACCTTCGAGCTGCGAAAAAACGCCGATATCCAGGGGCGAAACGCCCGCTGCCGGGTACATCCCGACCGGCGTCGTATTAATGATTATAGACGCGTCGCGGTGCTTTGTCAAGTTTTCGTAATTGTCTTTTCCGCTTCTTGAAACGGTTATCGTTTCGGCTGCATTTCGCGCGGCGCAGACTGCTTTCGCCGTCAGCGACGTGCCGCCCGAGCCGAGTATCAGGACCTTCTTTTTTGACACGTCGATACCCGCCCTGTCGAGCATATACGAGAAGCCGAAAAAGTCGGTGTTGTAAGCGTACAGCTCTCCGCCGCGGCGGACTACCGTGTTCGCGCTGCCTATCTCGGCGGCTTCGGGAGAAATGACGTCGCAGAACTTCATGACGTCACGTTTGTACGGTATCGTCACGTTTATCCCGCCCAGCCGCTCATCCCTCACGAACGCGCCGATCTCATCCGGTTCAAGCTCGTAGAGTCTGTATAAGCCGTTGCCCAGGGCGCGGTGTATCGGGACGGACATACTGTGCTTCAGCGTCCTGCCTATAAGTCCGTAGAACTTTTCCATCAAAGCTCCCTGAACGCGCCGAGGAACACGAAGCTGTCGGCGGCGGTCTGCATATCGCGCAGCATCGCGCTCACGTTTTTGTCCCTGACGTCGCCCTGCAGCTCGACGTAGAACGTGAACTCGAAATCGGAGCCTACCTTCGGGTAGCTTTCGAGCTTGAGAAGGTTCACGCCGAGCGCGGCCGGGACGGAGAGCATTTCATAGAGTGCGCCGGGCTTGTGCGGGAGAGTCAGTATCATCGAAACGCGTTCGGCGCCGGGATAGATCTTTTTGTTGGCGGCGATCAGGATGAAGCGCGTGTAGTTGTTGTCGCTGTCGCTGATGTCCGAGCAGAGGCTCTCGAGCGAGTATATCTCGGCGCAGGCTCTCGACGAAATAGCGGCGCAGCGGCCGTCGGAACCGGCGACCTTTTTCGCGGCGTCAGCGGTGCTTGCGCAGGGGATGAGCCTGACGTTTTTCCCGAGCCCCGAAAGGAACTTCGAGCACTGGCCGAGAGCCTGCTCGTGAGAATAGACCTCCGTGATATCGGAAAGAGCCGTTCCGGGCTTCGCGAGAAGCTCGTGCTTTATGTGCATCTTCGCGCAGGCGATGATGCCCGCGCCGTTTTCGGCCAGAAGCTCGAACACGCGCTTGACGGAGCCGTTCGAGCTGTTTTCGAGCGGGAGCACGCCGTAAGCGCAAAGCCCGCTTTTTACTGCGCCGAAAACCGCGTCGAACGAATTGACCCAGATCACGTTCCCTCTTGGAAGAAAGCGCTCGGCGGCAAGACCGGCGTAAGCGCCCTCCGTCCCCGCGCAGGCGACGTTGCCGCTTTTCGGGAACAGACCGTCGGTGAAGGACGCGGCAATATCCGCGCCGACTCCCGAAGGCTCCGACAGAGAGCTCTGATACGCCCTTGAAAGCCCGAATATGGTTTTATACAGCCTGTGGGAGTAAAGAGCGAGCCCGCCGCTGTTTTCTTCGACCTTCGCGAGTATCTCGCGCTCGCGCGCCGGCGCGGCCGTCGGGGCGCCCGTTTCGCGCTTGCATTCCGCTATCTTTGAGGCAAGCTCCATTCTTTCAAGGAAAAGAGGGAGGAGTCTGTCGTCGATACCGTCAATTTTTTTTCTGAGTTCGCTGATGTCCATGTTCGTTCTCCTTTCAGATCATCGCAGTAAGAGACCGTAAAACGTGAAAGAGGCTGTAGTAAGATCGCCGGCCCGTCGCGTTTTGCCGTCGAAATATGCAGTTATATGAGGATGCGCCCGCCCATGAGACGGCGTTCGCGCCCGTTCCCGTTTTCTATTGATTCTTTACGTCTTCTGATCGGACGCGGTCAGAAGATCCAGTACCGTAAACGCCGTAACCGCCTCGACGACGGCGACGCCTCTCACGGCGACGCAGGGGTCGTGTCTGCCGCGTACCGACAGCTCGGTTTTCTCTTTCGTCCCGAGATCGACGGAACGCTGCGGCAGCGCTACCGACGGCGTGGGCTTGAACGCGCATCTGAGGATCAGCGGCATGCCCGTCGTTATCCCTCCGAGTATGCCTCCGGCGTTGTTCGTTTCCGTTTCTATTTTTCCGTCCGATACAGTGAATGGGTCGTTGTTTTCGCTGCCGCGAAGCCCGGAGCCGTTAAAGCCGGAGCCGAATTCGACTCCCTTGACCGCGGGGATGCCGAACAGGGCGTACGCGAGCGCGCTCTCGACGCCGCCGGTCATCGGGCCGCCTATGCCGGCGGGGAGACCGAGCACCGCGCACTCGACGACGCCTCCGACGGAATCCGACGCCTCAGCGGCGGCTTTGATCTCGTTGATCATCGCGTCTTCGTTATTTTCGTCGAAGACCGGAAAACGCCTTTTGCCGGGCGCGGCGAGCTGTTCGGCGGTTAGCCCTGTCATAGGGAATCGGGCGTCCGTCGCCCTGCCGACCGAGAGTATATGCGCGCCGACGGTAACGCCGCGGCGGGCGAGTATCTGTTTTGCTATGCCGCCCGCTGCGCAAAGTGGCGCGGTCAGCCTGCCCGAAAAGTGTCCGCCGCCGCTCATATCTGCTTTTCCGCCGTACTTTACCGCCGCGGTATAGTCGGCGTGCGACGGGCGCGGAACGTTTTTGAGGGCGGAATAATCCGACGGCCGGGCGTCCTTGTTTTCTATCGTCAGGCAAAGAGGGAAGCCGTTCGTTCTGCCATTTGTGACGCCCGAAAGGAAAGAAACGGCGTCCGGTTCACTTCTCGCAGTGGAGAACACCGCGCCGGAGGGCGCGCGGCGCGCCGTGAACGCGGCGAGCTCGTCAAGATCTATCGCTTCCCCTGCGGGAAAAGAGTCGATCACGCAGCCTATGCCCGCGCCGTGAGATTCGCCGAAAACGGTCATTCTGATGTTTGTTCCGAATTCAGAGGACATTCGTTTTTCCTCCCAGCTCCCTCAGATCGTCGAAAAATCCGGGGTATGATTTTGATACGGCTTCGGCGCCGTTTATGACCACCGGCTCTTCGCACGCGCAGGACGCCGCCGCGGCTGCCATCACGATGCGGTGATCGCCGTAGCTGTCGACCGCTCCGCCGCGCAGACCGGTCGGCAATACGTGAAGAAAACCATCTCCGACCTCGGCCTTGCCGCCGAGAGAGCGTATCATAGCCGCGGTGGATTCGAGCCTGTCGCTTTCCTTGAGCCGCAGGCGCGAGGCGTTGACGAAGGTCATTTCGTGCTTCATCGCCGCCGACAGGACCGCCGCCACCGGCACGAGATCGGGGATGTTGCCGACGTCGATATCGCCCTCATAGCGACTTGTCCCCTCATTGTTTTCGACCGTGACGCTTTCCTTGTTTATTTTTACGCGGCAGCCGACGAGTCTGAGGATCTCGAGGAAGGCGATATCGCCCTGCTTCGTGTTCTTAAAAAGTCCCTTGACGTTCAGATGCTTGCCCGACATCGCCGCGCAGGCGAGCAGAAAAGCCGAGTTCGACCAGTCGCCCTCGCAGGAAACGACTCCGGGGGAGACGGGCCTTGCGTCGGGAACGACGTATCCTTCATCCGTCTTTTGAACGTCGACCGAAAAGCGTCTTAAAACTTCCGTCGTGAGGTCGACGTAATTCTCCGATACTATACTGTCGCCGGTGACAAGCTCACCGCCGCCCGCCGCGCAGAGCGCGAACATCATGCCCGTGACGTACTGAGAGGTGAGCTTCGCGCTGACTTCGTACCTGCCCGGGGCGAGCCTGCCCTTAAAAGAAAGCGGGAGCCTGAGCGACGAAAAGCTTACGCCCGCCTGCTCCATGACGTCTATCACTTCCGTGACCGGTCTTTCGGGGAGCCTGCCCGAGCCCGTCGCCCTGCCCGCGCCGCAGACCGCGGACGCTACGGGAAGCAGGAAGCGAAGCGTCGAACCGCTTTGACCGCAGTCGAGAAGGGGAGCCTGCGTCGGGGAAGATACCGGTATCACGACGTTTCCGCAGATCTCCGCGCCCATAGCCGTAAGACAGCGGGCGGTCGCCTTGATGTCGTCCGACATGCCGCGGCTCAGACCGGTTATTTTTGTGGGCCTGTCGGCGAGTGCGGCGGCGATAAGAAGCCTGTGCAGGAAGGATTTTGAGGGCGGAGCGACCGCTTTGCCTCCGTGAAAATCTCTTCCGTCAACGACGACCGTCATATCAGAGCCTCCCTGAGTATTTCTTTTATTCCTGCAAGATCGGTCTTTCGTATAACGCAGCTCCCGATTTCCCGCGGAACGACGATATTGACCGTATCTCCGCGTCTTTTCTTGTCCGACTCTATGACCGCGAGCAGTTCTTCGGGCGCTATGTCCGTCCCGGTCGGGAGCGAAAACTTTTCGAGGACCTCACGAAGCTCGCCGCATACGGGTCGCAGTGTCCAGCCGAGTTTTTCCGCGGCGCGGCTCATTATCATCATCCCGGCGGCGACGCACTGACCGTGCCCGAGGGAATAGCCGGAGCATTTTTCGATCGCGTGGCCGACGGTGTGCCCGAAATTCAGCTTCATGCGCTCGCCCTTATCGAACTCGTCGGCCTCGACTGTACGCGCCTTTAAGCGAATGCTGCGTTCGATGATCTCATGAACGGTTTTTTCGTCGGGGCGCGGATCGGCGGACGTCCTTTTGAACAGACCGAAAAGCTCCGCGTCGCCTATCATCCCCGCCTTGATCGCCTCCGCCGCGCCGCAGGCGAAATTCGCGTCGTCGAGCGTGTCTAAGAGCGCGGGGTCGCAGATGACGAGCGACGGATGGTGGAACGCCCCCGCGAGGTTCTTGCCGGACGGCAGGTCGACCGCGGTCTTGCCGCCGACCGAGGAATCGACCATCGCGAGCAGGGTAGTCGGTATTTGTATAAAGGGTATGCCGCGAAGGTATACCGCCGAGGCGAAGCCCGCCGTGTCGCCGGTCACGCCGCCTCCGAGAGCTATGACACAGTCGGACCTCGTGAGCCTGTTTGCGGCGCAGAAATCGAGTATCGCTTCAAGCGTGGCCATCGTTTTCGACTGCTCTCCGCGCGGGAAAACGTACTCGCAGTGACCGACGCCCGCCCTGTCAAGAGAGGAACATAGCCGGTCAAGATACAACGGCGCGACGGCGCTGTCCGTCACGACCGCCGCCCTCGAGCCGGGAAGCGTTTTCGATATCAGCTCTCCCGAAGCATCGAGGAGCCCTTTTTCTATCAGCACGTCGTACGGCAGCGAAGCCGCGACCTTTACCGTTGTCATCATATGCCTCCGGCGGTCAGTTTCTTGTTGAGTCCGTCCTCGAGAAGTCTGCGCAGCTCCGCGTCGTCGCCGCTTTCAAGCGCGTCGGCGTAAGCCGTGAGGTTGGCTATCAGCGTTTTTATCTCCGGGAGAAGGTAGTCCCTGTTGAGCGAGAAAAGCCGCGTCCACATGGCGGGGTCGAGCCGCGCGACCCTCGTCATATCCCTGAAGCTCCCCGCTGAAAAACCGAGGTGTTCCTGCGCGGTAGGGGATTTGACGTACGCAGAGGACGTTATATGCGCGAGCTGCGAGGTGTAGCTCATTATCCTGTCGTGTTCCTCCGGCGTCGTGAAGGTCAGCTTTTTGAAACCGACCGAGATGAAGAAACGCTGCAGTTTTTCGAGCAGGACGATATCCGTGTTTTCGTCCGTGGTGAGTATCATATACGCGCCTCGGAAAAGCTCGTCGCTCGAATTGACGTAGCCGCCGACCTCCTTGCCCGCCATGGGGTGACCGCCGATATAGCCGAAAGAATGCTTTTCGGCGAGAGGCCGCAGAGCGTCGCAGACCGCGCGCTTTACCCCGCAGAGGTCGATGAGGACGGCGTCCGAGGATATCAGGTCCGCGTTATTCTTCGCCCACTCTATCGCCGCGTCGGGACCGACCGCGAGCAGGATAAGGTCGCAGTCGCGGATATTATCCGTTGTGAGCTCGGCGTCTATGCCGCCGCTCATCAGCGCGAGGGTAAGCGTTTCGCCCGATATATCCGCTCCGAGAACGGTATGCTCCGTTCTCTTTTTTATGCTTTTCGCCATCGAACCGCCTATGAGTCCGAGGCCGACAATTCCGATTATCATTATTTATACCGTCATAGCCGCTCTTATCGCGGTCGAACGGCGCGCTATGACGTCGAAGGTCTCGGGCTTTATCGACTGCGGACCGTCGCAAAGCGCGTGCTCCGGGTCGTTGTGTACCTCGATGATGAGGCCGTCCGCGCCGACCGCCGCCGCGCCGTAGGACAACGGCTCGATCAGCTCGCGGCGCCCCGTCGCGTGGCTCGGATCTATGATGATGGGCAGATGCGTGAGCGTCTTGAGGGCGGGAACTGCGGCGAGGTCGAGGCAGTTGCGCGTGTACTGCTCGAAGGTCCTTATTCCTCTTTCGCAGAGCACGACGTTTTCGTTGCCTTCGGACATGATGTATTCCGCGCTCATCAGCAGCTCCTCGTAGGTCGCGGCGAAACCGCGCTTGAGAAGCACCGGCTTCTCCTGCCTGCCGAGAGCTTTGAGCAGCTCGAAATTCTGCATGTTCCTCGCGCCGACCTGGATCATATCCACGTTTTTGAACAGGGGCAGCTGATCCGCGTCCATTATCTCGGTGACGATGGGCAGCCCCGTTTCCTGTTTGGCGATCTCGAGAAGCTCTATACCCTCCGCGCGCATGCCCTGGAAGGAGTACGGCGAGGTGCGCGGCTTGAACGCTCCGCCGCGCAGCACGGTCGCGCCGCTTGCCTTGACCTGTTTCGCTATGCCGACTATCTGCTCCTCGGATTCGACGGAGCAGGGACCGGCTATGAGCGTAAGGTCGCCGCCGCCAATATGGGCGCTGCCGACCGCGATGACGGTATCGTCCGGATGGAACTTCCTGTTCGCCGCCTTGTAGGGCTCCTGTATCCTTTTGACGTCCTTGACGAAATCAAGAGCGGAGATGAGGTCGATATCCAGCTTCGCGGTATCGCCGACAAGACCGAGGACAGTCTCCGTCGAGCCTACCGACTTGTGGATCTCTATATTCTTGGAACGCAGCCAGTCGGTGAGTCCCGCCAGCCGTTCGGGCGATGTGTCCTTTTTAAGCAGTACGATCATGTTGCTTCCTCCTTGCGCTTAAAAAAATCCCGAAGGCCTTTGCCTTCGGGTAAGAGAATAACTTCCGATGGAGTATGCTCAACCTTAAGAGGCAAAAACCGAATAAGCTTCGCCGAAATAAAAGGTAAAGCCGAAATAGCGATTCTTGCCGTTGAGATCGGTCATATAAACTCCGAACGTCTGTTTATTGATACGTATTCTATCACAATCCGAGGAAGAATGCAATAGTTAATTGACGAAAATGTTTTCCGTCATCCTCCGCCGACTTTTTTCATTCCGCCGGGGACATCGAAAAACATCCATTTGGTCGGGTCGCTCATCTTAAAGGGGTTGCCGCAGCCGTTTTTGTCGTAAACGAAGACGGGCTTGAGCTTCCTGTAGACGCTGCCCGCCATATAGCCCTTTTCGACGGCGCCTTTAATAAAGTCGCCGACTTTCCCGGCTTTCCTGATATAAGCGTCTTCGCCGAGAGCTTCAAAGACGTTCAACTCGCAGTCCATGTCGATCTGCGCGGAGGAAACGCCGTTTTTGAGGACGAGCTTCCACGGCGCGGTCTGTGTTTCTATTTCGGTAAGACCGTTCATCGCGCAGCCGTACAGATTGGGTATCAGGGAGATCTCCCTGTGCGTGTCCGCGAGCATATGGGTTTTTTCGGGAGCGTCCTTCGCCCTCTTGAAAAGCACGATCTCGTTCTCTACATCATGGATGATCGGAAAAATGAGATCCTCGGTCCTGGTGTCGTACCTGTCGCTTATATAGCAGCCGGCCTGCACGGAGCTCGCGGCCGGCATACCGTTATGCCGTTTCGTGACCGTCAGCGGGCGTTTCGTGCCGGCGGCGGAGTATTTGCCTATCAGGCTGTCAAACACGAATTTGTGAAAACCGTCGACCGCCTTCCCGTGCTGTTTCGCGAAGTCGGCGAACCTCATCGCCGTTTCTCCGCGGATGTAGCGTATCCTGCGGCCGTTATCCTCCAGAACGTGGATCTTGTCGCTGAACCAGGAGTCTTTGCCGGGGAACAGAGTAAATGCGTCGGAGGGCCTGCCTCCCGAGGAACTGTGGAGGATGAGATAGTGGTGGTTATCGTACTTGTCGCCGGCAAGGCACAGGAAATTGCTCCCGCTCCTGAAGTTGAATCCGTGTCCGCGCTCGACGGCTGTGAGAAGCATGCCGTCTATGATCTCTTTCTGTTCCGCGACGCCATGCTCCGTGAAGCCCAGAGCGCTCCACTCGCTTTCGGTAAACTCGAAAACGGACGTCGCCGCCGGGTACGCCGCCGCGTCCGGGAAGACGAGCGGAACGTTGCAGCTCCAGTCGTAGAGCGCTCCCGAGGCGAAGCCTCCGCAGAGCGAGAGCGTATTCGCAGGAAGACCGAAGTCGTAGCACGGAGTGACCGTCGCCCAGCCTTTGGGGTCGTGCATGCGGACCACCTTGTTCATCAGGTCGGAGGTCGCGCCGACGTAGTTAAGAAGGCAGACCTGCGTGTTGTCGTTGAACAGGGTGCCGACGGGAGTTTCGACAACAGGCATCACGTTGCGGCCCTCAATGGTGGAGCGAGAGTAATTCGAGAGCTGCTCCGTCGTGCACTTTTTGAACCCGACCTTCGCGAAGGCGGCCTTGCTGCCGTCGATGATGTTCCTGACGGTCGGAGTGCTCGAAAAATCTGTCTTTTCGTAGGCGTTTTCGAGCAGGAGGTCCATATAGTTTTTCAGACCCTTATACTGCGGATTATCCGCCGTGTAAAGCTCGTAGGCGCCGTTCATGTCTTTCTTCCCCGTGAGCAGGAAAGTGTCCCGGTAGAGCATCTCGCGGTCGTTCATGATGCAGAACGGGATGTGCAGATCGTAGAGGAAAACTACGGTCGCCTCGACGCCCTGCCCTTTGGCGCTGTGCAGATTCCTCACGAGCTTGAGTATGCCGGCGGCCGCTCCGGTCGAAGTTTCCGAATCGCTGAACGCGGTATGGCTCGGCAGGAATATATATAAATGATTTATCGCGCCGTTTATGCTCTGCTCGAGCAGACGTTCGAAAAGGGAAGCGTCCGGGGAGCCGGAAAGCAGATCCTCAAGCGTGTTCCCCGATACGTAAAAGGAATTCGAGCGATTCTTTCCGGTCTCTGTGACGATGCGCTCCATCTCGGCAGACGTTTCGTCGTTGTTCTTGAAAAACCTTACGGTCTTTTTCGCGCTGTTTTTATCCGTTATGAAACGCTGCGCGATCGTCCAGCAGATGCGCGGGTCCATCGAGCCGCCGTTTCCGTGACGGTGAAGCGCCTGCATGATCCTGAAAAGGTTCTGCGGATCGAGTATTTCGTCAAGGGGCAAGTTCTCTTCAGGGATATCGGAATCCTTCCCCCACATCGTTTTGATGTATTTTATAAGGTCGCGCCAGTTGAGCTCGCGGCAGTGTTCCCTGATGTTTTTGTAAACTTCCGAGTTCTTGTGGGCGCTGACGGGCTGTTTCATGGTAATCGTGTCCCCGCCCTGAAGCAGCTTGGTGTATTTGCATTTTTTCGTGTCGAGCCGGCCGTTTTTTTTGATGAAACCCGGGTCCTCTCCGGCGTAGAAGGGCGCGAGAAGATAGTGTATATCGGAGTGGGTGGATATCGCGTAATCGTAATTCCCCAAAAGGATCATTACGGCTACGGCGATGGGCAGAGCGTCGGGGGGCACGTCTGAGACCATGGGTGTGAAATTGTCCTGGATGTTAGCCATCATTACCTCCTGTTTTATTTTATATAGTTGACTTTGATCGAAAGTTGAACGTGTCGCTGTTTCTTGCTTGCGGCTGTCGATGAAGACGTTCCCCTATTCTTGATTATACATCGCGGTAACGGGCTGTCAAGGCGATTTCCCCAAAACGGGGAAAAATACCGAAATTTCCCATCAGCGTGAAACTGCAGCGTCGAAACCGGGAAACAGGTCCGGCATTTTCCCGGTAAAAAATCTTATTGCTTTTTACATGCGGAAAAGGTGGGCGTATAATAAGCGTGTAAGCCGCGATTTTTTCGCCGGTGAACCGCGCCTGCAGCGAGATGTTATAAAAGGAGGATAGGGGACTTTACGGACGCGGGTCCCGCAACTCGGCGGTAAAACGGCAAAGCACGCAAAACCGACAAAAACATTGGCATAAATGCCGGAAAGGAGTAAAAAAATGTCGGAATACTACAATGACACACTGGACGGTCTCAATTCATTTCTCCTCGAGCGCAAGGACATCGAAGCCTACCGCAAGCTCGAGGGCAGCTCGAGCAAAGGCTTCGTTTACTTCTATAAAGGGAAGAACGGCGAGAACATCCTCGCTGACGTGAGGGTCGACGAACACCTCGAATACGTCATCTTCCGCGCCTACAACGGTTCGCTCATGACGGACATGGCTTTCCTTCCCACGCTCGCGGAGTTCTGCGCGCGTCATCCGCTGCCTGTCGGCGACTTCGAGGTCAACTGCGAGCACCGCAACGTCTATTATCACTGCGAGGCGGCTTTCATCGATTTCGCCGTGACCGAGAAGACGCTCCTCGCGTTCGAGGAATGCGCGGCGGCGGGCTTCGCGGCGTACGGCAAGGCATTCGACTGCATCGCGAACGGCAAGCTGTACAGCGAAGCGGAGCTCGGCGACCCCTCTCCCGCCCTTAAGCGCAACAAGCGCAGGCTCGCGCCGACCGTGAACAAGATCAGGGAGTACATGATCAAGGACTCCGGCTACAACAGCCGCTGCGAGGCGTTCGGCAACGACCGCGGCGACCTGTTCTTCGGGGAGGTGCTCACCGGAGAGCGCCGCTACCACCTCAGGATCTCTTACGCCTCGGACGACCGCAGTTTCCTCGTCATGCGCCTCTATCCGGCGGTCGGGACGGTCGTCGCGGAGCCCTATATCCACATGTGCGCGACGTTCGCCAACAAGCGCAGCGACAAGGTGAAGGTCGGCTGTCTCCGCGTCAACAGCGTCGACGGCGAGGGCTGCTGCTGCGTCATCCATATCCCGCTCATCGAGGGCGACGTGACCGGCAAGACGGTCGAGGACGCCGAGAAGATACTCATCAGCTTCTTCGTGGACATGGAAGACGATTTGGAATACATCGCTCACGGCTGCCTGCCTCCCGAGACGGACGGGAAGGACGGCAAGATCAGGGGCAAGGGCGGCAAGCGCGGGACGGGAGGCAGGAGTCCCGGTATGTCCTCTTTTATCGACGAACTCCTCGCCGACCTCCGCGGCCACGCCGGAGACGATGACGACGATGACGAAGACGATGACGACGATGATGACGACGACGTCGACTTCCCCGACGACCTGTTCCCGGACGGCGACGACGACGGAGCGGAAGACGATGACGGAGGTATCGACGATCTTCTCGATTCGATCTTCAAGGACGGCGACGGCGCCGCCGACGCCTGACAGACAGGGGGCGGGATGACCTCCCGCCCCGTTTTCACCAAAAACGAAGGAGGCTGAAACATGAAGAACGAAAGTGTTCCGGGGTATATCTGCCCCGAACGTGAATTCTTTCTCGGTCTGACCGATCCTCAGATCAAGACCCTCTATAAAATGATCTGCAGGATGAGGAAGCAGAAGGAGATAAAAAAAACGGACGCAAGCGCCGTCGACGCGGCTTACGCGAGACTCGACAGAGTCATCGGCGTCGAAGGCGTTAAGAAAGAGATCAGGAGCATCGCCGCCTACGCCAAATTCGAGCGCGAGTACGCCCGCCGCGGCGTCGAGACGCAGCGCATGGCGATGCACATGGCGTTTCTCGGCGGCCCGGGGACCGCGAAAACCACGGTAGCCCGCATCATTCCCGATATATTCTACGCCGAGGGCATTATTCCCGAACGCAAGTACGTCGAGGTCGGCAAGGGCGATATGGTCGCGCGCTACGTCGGTCACACGCCCGGCGTCGTAAAGGAAAAGTTCAAGCAGGCGGACGGCGGCGTACTGTTCGTCGACGAGGCTTACAGCCTCAACGAAGGCGACCGCGGCGGCTTCGGCGACGAGGCGATCACGACACTCATCACCGAGATGGAGAACAAGCGCGACCGGGTGATCGTGATACTCGCGGGGTATCCCGACAGGATGCGCGAGTTCCTGCGCAGCAATCCCGGCACGGTCTCACGCGTATCCAACATAATCACCTTCCCCGGCTATACGGCAGACGAGCTCATCGCGATCGCGCGCCTTATCGCGGAGGATCACTGCTGCGCGCTCGGCGACGGCGTAGAGGAGAAGCTGCGCGTCATATTCACCGGCGCGATGAAGGACCCGGATTTCGGCAACGGCAGATACGTCCGCAGTCTTGTGGAACGCGCCCTGCGCGCGCACGCCGTGAAGTTCTCGGAGAAGGCGACCTCGACTCTTTCCGAAGAGGAGCTCTTTGTTCTCGACGCAGAGGATTTCACCCCCGTGCCCGCGATGGAGGACGGGAGCAAGCGCAGCGTCATAGGCTTCTGATCGACACAGACCGGAGCCCCGCCGCGGCGGGGCTTCGCCCCCGGGGAGGATTAGTAATGATCAAACTCAACAGAGCCGTCGCCGGTATTCTGCGTGTCGTTCCGGTCATCGCGGTCGTTCTGTTCTTCGTTTTTAACCGCAGTTATCCCCTGTGGTTCGAATTCCTGAACAGCGGTCTCGGGACTGTCGGATCGGCGCTTGTGTTCATTGTCACGATCAGCGCCGTGTGTTTCGCGGCGACGTACAACGACGGCGAAGAGAAAAGGCTTGCCGACGTCGTTGCGGGGACGGGGCTCATCGTCGAGTTTCTCTGCCTGCCGCTGTTCCTGCGCAGCCATCCGCTGATCCTCGCGCTGATCTTCGCTATAGAGGCGGTCATCGCCGCGGCGCTCGTCTTTCTGATCGTCCGCGCGAACTCCGGCAGGATGAAGGCGCGCGAGGCGCTGGCGAGGTCAAGGCGCAGAGTATCGCGTGTTCTCGTCCGCGTACTCTGCTTATTACTCGTGATCCCCGCAGCGACCGGCGTTTATGAACAGTATTTCAGGTACGGCAGCCCATCGGCCTCCTTCGGGACGTCCGTCACGGGCGACGGCGCGTCCGAAAGCGAGCGGTTCGCCGCCCTGAATTCGTGGCGCGACCTCGGGACGCAGGCTAAGGAGGAGCTTATAAAGCGGATAGCGGAAAACGAACGGGCATATCTGGGTATCAGCTCCGATATAAGAGTCATTTTCAACGATCAGAAAGATACGCTCGCTTTCTACAACGATGCGGGGAAGCTCGTCGCCTATGACCGCGGCCTGCTTGCGGAGGGCTCTCTTAAACGGTGCGTGAACGCCATCCTGCACGAGATGCACCACGCCTACGTCCACGACGTCGTCGCCGCGGTCGACTGGACGTCGCCGGAAGCGAACCGCAGCGGTTATTACCGCGACGCGCGCAGGTGGAGGGAGAGTATCGAGAATTACGTTTCCTCGCGGGTTGATTACGACGCCTACTACAATACGGCGATCGAAGTCGACGCCAGGGCATACGCGAACGAACGTACGGAATACTATCTCGAGCTTGCGGGGAATCATGCGACAGAAGGAGACGGCTGACGCGGGCATAAACTGCGTCGGACCGGTATTCTGCGTCTTGACAACAGCGCGGTTTTGATTTAGAATTATAAACTGTTCTTAAGACAATTATTATCGGTTCAGGTATCGCAGGTGAGCGGATTGCGCAGACACGGAAGCGGAAGAAGACGTATAGCGGCGCTGGCGCTGGTCGTTCTCGTCCTTTTGGCGGGCGGGGCGGTATTCAGCACGGTCAATCACTATCTCAATATGATAAACCGCATCGACCCGAAGGATCTCGTTGTCGTTCCGCCCTCGCAGGAGGACTTTGAGGAGGACGAGGACACCGGACTTACCCCGATCGATCCGGAAGCCGCGATGCTGTCGACCGTGCCGGAGGGCTATTCCGTCGACGAGGAGCTTCTGAACTTCCTTCTCGTCGGTCAGGACAGAAGACCCGGCGAGGGACGGCAGCGCTCCGACTCGATGATACTCATCAGCATAAATCCCGACAAGAAAAAGGTCGCCATGATCTCGTTTCTGAGAGACCTTTACGTGACCATTCCGGGCTATTCCGACAACCGTCTGAACGCCGCCTACGTTTTCGGCGGTTTCCCGCTGCTCAAGGCGGCGCTTTTCGCCAACTTCGGCGTCACGGTCGACGGCTGCTTCGAGGTCGATTTTGACGGCTTCAGAACTCTCATCGACCAGATAGGCGGCATCGATATCGAGCTTACTGCCGCCGAGTCGGAGAGGATAGGAAAGGGCACCTATGAGGGTATGAACCACCTCAACGGCAAGCAGGCTCTCGCGTACGCCCGTATAAGGAAGATAGGGACTGACTTTGCCCGTACCAACCGGCAGAGGACGGTACTGCTCGCGGCGTACGAAAAGGTCAGGACGAAGTCGCCGACGGAGCTCATAAGACTCCTTGAACAGGCGCTGCCGATACTTACGACGGATATGACGAACGCGCAGATATACGCGACCGCGTTCCAGCTCATCCCGATTGTTTCCTCGGTCAGTATAAGCTCCTATTACATCCCGCCGGACGGCACCTACTACGACGTGTACATCCGCAAGATGGCGGTCATGCTGCCGGACCTTGCCATGATAAGGAGCAAGCTCGTTAACGAGTATCTTCCCATCTGACGGCGCTCCATTCGCCATCGCGCCTTATGCCGGCGCCCTGAAAAAAAAGAAATTAACCGGAAGAGGTCCCGATTTTTAACGGGGCGATCCTCTTCCGGTATTGTTTTTATGTCATTTTACGGCTTTGCGGTTCAGTCCGTGAGCATGCCGAAGCCCTTGAGTTGTTCTATGAAATCCTTTGTGTCCGCGAGAGCGGTCTCTGCGGGTATCTCGAATTCCGCCGCGAGCTTTTCGGCGGCCGTTTCGGTATCCGCCCCGTTCTCAAGGGCGTCGATTATGAACGCGCCCGTGTCGGTGAGCGTGAATATGCCGTTGTATTCCTTCGTTTTCTCGCCGACCGGCATGATCAGCGTTTCGCCGCAGACGGTCCTGCGGATATAATCCTTACTCAGTTTCATCTTTGACCTTCGATCTTATCCCGTCGGCGATGCTGCGGCTCATTTCGCACAGATACTGCGGGACCTTCGTGAAGTCGCCCGTTTCCGCGTAGCACGCGGCGGGGCATACGCAGCAGACGGGGCGGTAGGAGCAGGTCGCGCACTTTGCCGGCATGACGACCGTTTTCATGAAGTCGCGCGTTTTCTGCCAGCATGCGTTGAAACCCGATTCTCTGACGTTCCCCGCGGGAACGGGTATCATCCCGCACATGAGCATTTCCCCTGCGCTGTCTATCCAGTACGCCGTGTGGCCCGCGCGGCAGCGCACGCCCTCTCTCGGCGCGTCCGCGTCTTCACATTCCCTTGCGCTCATTAGCTCGAGAAGACCGGCGGACGACCTGAGAAGGTCCTTTTTGCCGCGCCTTACGCTCCACTCGACCTGGTATTTTCCGGCGTCGGACGGCGACAGCCGGAACGCGGGGGCGTCGGGCGAGGACGTGCGGACGGGAGGGTACATATAGAAAGAAGTCTGGCAGTGCAGCCCCAGCTTTTGCGTAAGCTCGGCGAGCCCCTCCATCCTCGCGGCGTTTATTTCCGTAAACGATATATTCAGCTTGACTTCGACGCCCGCAGCCCTCATTCTCGCTATGTTCGAAAGCACCGCGTCGAAAGCGTCCGCGCCGCAAAGCCTGCGGTAAGTTTCGCGGTCGTCGCCGTAGAGGGATACGTTCAGGCGCATCGGCGGATTGTTCTTAAAGAGTTCCGCTGTTTTCCCCGTGATGAGCGAGCCGTTCGTGTTGACGGATATCATCAGACCGAGCTGCCGCAGCCCCGTGTAAATCTTACCGAAGTCCGGGCGTATCAGCGGTTCGCCGCCGGTCAGAAGGACGAAAACGGTGCCCGCGTCAGCCGCCTGTTTGCCGACCGAAAGCCATTCATCCGCGGTCAGCTCGTTTTTTTTGCGGGCGTTCGCGGCGCGGTCATGGAGATAGCACATCCGGCAGCTGAAATTGCAGCCGGAGGTAAGTTCAAACGTGCCCGAGACGGGAGTCCCGAGCGCTCTTCCTACGGTATGCAGTTTTCTTACCAGCGGCGGTTCTGTCGCCGAAGTAAGCGCTTGAAGATCGTCCATGATTTCCAAACCGAGTTCGCGTTCGAGGACTTCCACCGCGCCGGAGTCGGGACGGCAGGAAAGAAGAAAACAACGCGTTTCGCTCGCTATCAGCTCCGCCCTTTTTATCGCGGTATCTCTCATGACAGGGTCCTCTTCGGTATAGCTCAGGCAGCCTATCAGCCGCTTGAAGCTCTCGATGGCGGAAAGCTCCCTCACCGTGTTTTCGGGGGCCTTTTCGGGGAAAACGACGGCGGCGAGCGGCGCGTACGCGTTCACGCAGACCATCGACGATCCGCAGAAGGGGATGCCGTGAGCCGTGAAGAACGGTCCGTCACGCCGCAGAGCTGCGCGGTCGCCGTTTATGATCTCCGCGCCGCGGTATTCGTTCCAGAGCCGCGCCTGAGTCGATTTGCCCTGCTGTTTTTCACCGGCGAAGATGACGCCCCTGCCTTTGTATCTTATAAACGAAGCGTGCGCTATGACCGCGCCGCGGGCGAGCAAGAGGTCGGGTATATTCAGCGCGTCGAATACCATCGTGTCCCAGGCGGGAGAAGGGTAGTCGATATAAAGCTCGACGGAGTTCCCCTTAGTGACGGCGCAGGCGTAGGGTTTATAGCCGAGCGTCGACGCGTCCGCGAAAGAGGTATAGTCATATACTTTTCCGCCGGAGATCACGCGCATGCGGCGGTCCGTTTTGAACTGCACGCTGCCCTCGGGACGCGGCAGGGCCGCGCGTATCACGGTCACCGTCACGTCCGCGGGCGCGGACTCCTTCGTCAGGAACAGCGGGAAGAACCCGGAGTCGCCGACAGGTTCGTCGGACAGTATCTCTATCCCGACTCCGCCTGTCAGAAAGCTCTTTTTGTACTTACTGCTCATCGGTGTAGGTGGAAAACACCACTTTGCACGTTTCGCGCTTCATATTCGACGAGCCTGCCTGTCTCGTTTCGCCGGCGGGGATATCGCCGAAGGATACTCTGTACGTGATCCCGCCCAGATAACCGAAAGAATCGGTGTCCTTATAATAAACGTAAACGTCGTGCAGCGTTTTGTCCGTGAGGTTTTTCACGTTGACGAATCCGTCGGTGTAGCTTATCTGCATCTCGTCCAGATGTACCGTCGGAGCGTCCTCGAAAAGCGCCGAGACCGTCATCCGGACCGACTGTATGATACCGTCTGTGTATTCGGCTTTGTTCTCACAGAGAACGGTCATCGACGCGCCGGAGAACAGGGTCGAGGCGCTGAAAGAGTATTCGCCGCCGGCGGTCCTGATCGAGAAGCGGATATAGCGGTAATTGACGTCCGATTTGTTGAGAAGTCTTACCGCGCAGACGTTCGCGCATATCTCGTTGCCGCCGTCCTCGTAGTAGACGCCGCTGTAGGGGTATATATCGGTGATAAAAAGACCGTCTTCAAGAATATAGCCGTCATTCGACCGTTCTGCGGTTGTAATGGCGGCTTGATTATCTGTGACTGTTTCGGTCGTTCCCGGTTCCGCGCCGTTTTTGCAGGCGGACAGGACGAGCGGGAGAGCGGTCGCGATGACCGCGAAGAATATAATGAGCTTTTTCATATCGCGGATCTCCCGTAAAAGGAGGAAATGTCAGGAACTGAAAACGTTTGTGCTTGCGGTGGGAACGTGGTAGCAGATAAAGTCGCTGCCGTTGGTCCAGTCGCACTGACTGTCGGAAAACACGGTCTCGCCCCATTCCGGAATAAGAACAGGGCAAACAAACTCTGCGAAGGTGAGCTTGACCGAGCAGCCTGCGGAAAGGTCCGCGCTCATCGCGAGTTTCTGAAACGCAATATTCGGTTTTACATAGTTCTTAGCCATTCACTGCCCTCGTATAAGCGAAGTGATGAAGTAAAAACCGAAACGGACAGAAGACGGTGTGCCGTGATAATATCGTCTGTCCGAATTTGAACATGAAAAATAAGATATCATTTCACTTGATACTCAATTAAGAGTATTTTACACAAATCAAATAGAAAATGCAAGTGATTTGATGTTGTTCGTATGGGAGATTTGTAAAAGTTTTCTTAAGATTTTTTGGTGATTGTGATGAATAAATCAAAACCTGCGCCGTAGCGATCAGACCGGGTCGCGGAAGGTGTCCGGGCGAGAGGGATCGAAGCGCTCGTTCGCCCACATCAGGGTTATCAGCTTCTGTGTTTCGGACAGATTTACGATGCTGTGGGTGTAGCCGGGCAGCATGCGCACCGCGGTAGGCTTGTCCCCGGATACGCGGTACTCAGTCACCTTCTCCTCACCGACTTTTCTCTGTCGGATGAGCGCCTCGCCCGATACGACGATGAACAGCTCCCACTTGCTGTTGTGCCAGTGATCGCCCTTCGTTATCCCGGGCTCGCTGACGTTTACGGAGAACTGCCCGCAGTTCGCGGTTTTCAAAAGCTCGGTGAAGCTGCCGCGCTCGTCGGCGTGGACGTTGAGCGGAAAAGCGGCGTCCTCCGGCGGTAAAAACGAAAGATAGGTCGAGTAGAGCTTTTTGGTGAAGGAGCCGTCGGGCAGCTCCGGCATCATGATGTCGCGCGGTAGCGAGCGGAACGAATACAGCGCGTACGCGATCTCTCCGAGCGTCACGCTGTGCGCGCCGGGAGCATAACAGTATTCGCCGTTTTCGTCCGGTACGTTTTCGCTGCCCTCGGCGCGGCAACGCGCGACTTTGCCCTCGAGCGCGTCAAGAAGCGTGCCGACAAGGTCGTCGATATACAGAAGCTCAAGCCTCGTCGCCGGATCGTTCACGGTTATGGGCTCGTCCCTCGCTATCCTGTGGCAGAAAGTCGCTATTACGCTGTTGTAGTCCGGGCGGCTCCATTTGCCGAAAAGGTTGGGCAGACGGTACACGAGCGCAGGGGCTCCGGTCGCTTTCGAGTGCGCGAAAACGAGTTTTTCCGCCTCCGCCTTGCTCTTACCGTAGGCGGAGCCTTCGTAACGCCCCGTCTGCGACGCCTGGACCGACGACGATATCATTACGGGGCAGGTGTTGCCGTGTTCGCGCAAAAGAGAGAGCAGACGCGCCGTGAGGTCCGTGTTGCCGGTCGTGAACTCTTTTTCGTCCTTCGGGCGGTTCACTCCCGCGAGATGGAACACGAACGAGCAGTCCGCGCAGTATCCCCCGAGTTTTTCCTCGTCGTCGCCGACGTCGTAAAGATACAGTCTGTCGATATTTATCCCCGGTCTGGTTCGGTCCTTCCCGGTCATGATATTATCGAGCGCCTGCGTCAGATTTTTGCCCACGAAGCCCCGGGCTCCGGTTATCAGAACGTTCATACCCGCTCTCTCCAGACGTTCGCTTTGATTATGCCCGTATAGCTCTGTATGATCTTTACGACCTTCGCTGAAACGCACGTGTCCGTATAATCCGGCACGGGCACGCCGTGATCGCCTTTTTCGTAAAGCTTAAGAGCCGTTTGTACCGCCAGATACAGACCTTTCTCGCCGATGCCCGACATGACGAAGCAGCCCTTGTCGAGAGCCTCGGGGCGTTCGGTCGAGTTGCGCAGACTGACGGCGGGGAAGGGATGACCGACGGAGGTGTAGAAGCTGCTCTCCTCGGGGAGCGTTCCGCTGTCGCTGAGTACGGCGAAGGCGTTCATCTGCAGGCAGTTGTAGTCCGTGAAACCGAGCGGCTCGTGGCGTATGATCCTGCGGTCGAGCTCGAAGCCGGTCGCGTCGAGCATCTTTGCCGAACGCGGATGGCAGGAGTACAGCACCGGCATATCGTACGCCTGCGCGAGGCTGTTGACAGCCGAGAACAGGGAACGGAAGCTCTCCGGATCGTCGATATTCTCCTCGCGGTGCGCGCTCAGCAGCATGTAACCGCGCTTTTCAAGACCGAGAGCGCCGAGGATGCCGCTCTTTTCGATCTTCGGCAGCTGCGCGCTGAGGACTTCCGCCATCGGGGAACCCGTCACGAATACGCGTTCCGCGGGCAGACCGGTCGCGAGCAGCCAGTCCCTCGCGCGCTCCGAATACGCCATATTAACGTCGGATATCACGTCGACGATGCGGCGGTTCGTTTCCTCCGGCAGGCGCTCGTCGCGGCAGCGGTTGCCCGCCTCCATGTGAAACACGGGGATGTGCAGCCTCTTTGCCGGAATAGCGCAA
>JAFRXS010000045.1 GCA_017443405.1 Clostridia bacterium
GCACCTTTGGACAAGGTATTGTTGAGCTATTTTGTGCTCTGAAGACGCCGCTTTGCTGACGCAAAGCAAGGATGAAGAGCGCGAAAGAGCCAAAAAGACCCGGCCAAAGGCGATTCGGGTTCGACTCCCCTTACCCTAAGGCTGCCGCAGGCAACGGTTATATATCTGCAACGAAGCCGCCGCGCCTCGACGCGGCGGCTTCGTTGTCTGTGTTTTATCCCGGTCTCCTGCCGATCCGTTTTATTTCGAGTCGCGCGATCCGGCATATCGCCTTCGCGGTCAGACATATGCTCACAGAGTTCGCATCCGATATGTTTTCCCTGCGGGCGAACGGGAAAGGCTTACCCGAACAGCGAGAAAAGTTTTTTC
The DNA here is from genome assembly GCA_017443405.1 of Clostridia bacterium. Taxonomy (GTDB): domain Bacteria; phylum Bacillota; class Clostridia; order Oscillospirales; family Acutalibacteraceae; genus RGIG2893. Next base: position 370 of record JAFRXS010000045.1, read on the forward strand.
AGAAGCTCGTATATCCTCATGACGAAGTCCGTCAGTACACCCGGGGCGGGGGACATCGGGGAGGAGTCGGAGACCGGCGTCAGCTCTATCGTCAGCGGGCTGTCCTGCACGTCGGAGTCGGGGGCATAGCCCTGCTCGTTGTGATATCCGTTGCGCTTGCCCTCGGATTTGAGGCTGTGAACGCCGTCCGCGGCGTAGCGGCTGACGGTCACGGCGGTGTCCGTGATCTCGAACAGCGTCATCGTCAGCGCGTCGTCCGCGCCGTTGTGGTTGTCGTAATAGCCGGTATAACCCGCGTTCATGTAGGTGAAGTTGAGCGTGAATGCGTCCCATTTAAGGGTGTTGCCGACCCGCGCGATATTGATGCCGTCGCCCTTCTGCAGGCAGATGGAGGAGCCGCCCAGATAGTCGTCCCAGCCGTTGGAATGGTTGTGGCCGAACAGGAAGATTATGTTGAGCCCTTTGGCTCCCGCCTCGTTGAGGACGTTGAAGATGTAGCGGGAATACTTCTCGTCGCCGATGCGGCGGCTGCGGTAGGAATAGTGGAGCGGAACGTGCGACACGACGAAAACGGGCGCGGTGAAGTTTTCCTCGAGCTTACCGTTGAGATACGCCTTGAGATTTTCCGCGGTGCCTCTGGCGACCTCGCGGTTGCCGCCGAACCAGGAATAATCGTCCTCGTTTATTACGAACACGCCGTATTTGCCGCTTTCGGGGTCGTTATCGCCGCTGGAGGCAAGACCGGCGGTGCCGGAGGGGGAGTCGTGGTTGCCCTGGACAAAGACGCGGGGCGCGCCGTCCTTTACGATGGGATCGACCGCGGCGGAAAGAGCGTTGACGCCGTCCGCCGTCGGACCGGGCAGCATGGTCAGGTCGTGGTCGTAGTCGCCGCAGCAGATGAAGCCGTCGACGCTCCCGACGCCGGCGCTTTGCATCGCGCCGACGATGGCGGACACCACCGCTCTGCCGGCTTCGTTGCCTTTGGGATTCTGAAAATCGGAGCATGCGAGGACGCGCGTCACGCCGTCGTCCGCTGAGGGAACGACGCATATCACGGAGAAGAGGAGGACGGCGGAAAGGATCGTCGCTAAGGTCTTTTTCATCGTTTTTTCTCCTTGTTTCGTTTTTCGTTTTGGGGCGCGGCCGCCGCTCAGAACCTCACTCTTTCGGCGAGCCAGCCCTCCAGCTCCGCGATGGGCATACGCACCTGCTCCATCGTGTCCCTGTCGCGGACGGTGACGCAGTTGTCCTCGAGCGAGTCGAAATCGAAGGTCACGCAGTACGGCGTGCCGATCTCGTCCTGTCGGCGGTAGCGTTTGCCGATCGAGCCGGCGTCGTCATAGTCGACGCTGAACGTCTTCGCGAGCTCGTCGCGTATCCTGTCCGCGGGCTCGGCGAGCTTCTTGGAAAGGGGAAGAACGGCGCACTTGTAGGGCGCGAGGTAGGGGTGCAGGTGCAGCACGACGCGGCTGTCGTTCTTCTCCTCGTCGAGCATCTGCTCGTCGTAGGCCTCGCACAGGAACGCGAGCGCGACCCTGTCCGCGCCGAGCGACGGCTCGATGACGTAGGGGATGTAGCTCTCGTTGGTCTCGGGGTCGAAGTATTCGAGGCTCTTGCCGGAGGTCTCCTGGTGCCTGCCCAGGTCGTAGTTCGTCCTGGAGGCGATGCCCCAGAGCTCGCCCCAGCCGAACGGGAACGTGAATTCGATGTCCGTCGTGGCGTTGGAGTAGAAAGAAAGCTCCTTCTGATCGTGGTCGCGCAGGCGGATGCTCTCCTCCTTGATGCCGAGAGAGAGCAGCCAGCTCTTGCAGTAGTCCTTCCAGTAGGCGAACCATTCGAGCTCCGTGCCGGGCTTGCAGAAGAACTCCATCTCCATCTGCTCGAACTCGCGGATGCGGAAAATGAAGTTGCCGGGAGTGATCTCGTTGCGGAAGGATTTGCCTATCTGACAGATGCCGAACGGCAGCTTGCGGCGCGTCGTGCGCTGCACGTTGAGGAAGTTGACGAAGATGCCCTGCGCCGTTTCGGGACGCAGGTATATCTCGTTTTTCGCGTCCTCGGTCACGCCCTGGTAGGTCTTGTACATGAGGTTGAACGTGCGGATGTCCGTGAAGTTGCACTCGCCGCAGTCCGGGCAGACGATGTTGTGTTCCTTTATGTAGGCGGACATCTCGTCGAAGCTCCAGCCGGCGGGGTCGATGCCGGACGCGTCCTCTATGAGCTTGTCCGCCCTGTGGCGCGTATGGCAGGAACGGCAGTCCATAAGCGGGTCGGAGAAGCCGCCGACGTGACCGGAGGCGACCCAGACCTGCGGGTTCATAAGTATGGCACAGTCAAGACCGACGTTGTGCTTGGATTCGCGGACGAATTTCTCCCACCACGCCTTTTTGACGTTGTTCTTGAACTCGACGCCCAGAGGGCCGTAGTCCCACGCGTTCTGCAGTCCGCCGTATATCTCCGAACCGGGGTAGACGAAACCCCTGTTGCGGCACAGCGCGACGATCTTTTCCATTGTTTTTTCGGTTGCGTTCATATTGTCCTCCGTTTTCGGTTGGGTTGTGTGTTTTTCTCGTTTGCCCGCAGGGCAAACATATCGAATGCATCGAAGATGCATATATCGAATCACGCGTCAGCGTGATATATCGAATCGCCGTCAGGCGATACGGATACGCGGGCAGCGAAGCTCGCGCGTCTGAGCCGCGACGGCTTCGCTCGATATATATCCGCTTGCGCGGATATTCGATATACGCTTCGCGTTCGATATGCTTTTGTCTTTCAGTCAAAAGCTCGATATATCCCTTCGGGATTCGATATGTCGCTTCGCGACGAGATTATTACCGGGTGCGGGCATGGCCCGCCGTTAATTGCACATTGCTAATTGCTGATTGCACATTGATCAGCCGTGCCCCAGCACCTTTTCCTTGAAATCCTTGCCCTTATATTCGAAATTCTTGTACACGTTATAGCTCGCGGCGGCGGGGGAGAGCAGGCAGACCTTGCCCTCGGGCGTGACGTCGAACGCGGCGTCCACGGCGGCCTGCATATCCGCGGCGCGGATGATATTGCCCGCGTAGCCGGCGGCTTTCAGCGTGTCGCCTATCGTGTAACCCGTGTCGGGCATACAGATGAGATTGACCGGTTTCCTGTCGAGCAGACCGTCGATGAGCGGCTTGTAGTCGATGCCTCTGTCCATGCCGCCGACGATGAGCGTCGCGGTCTCGGGTATCGCGTCCATCGCGGACAGAGCCGCCATCGGAATGGTCGCTATCGCGTCGTTGTAGAAGTCTATGCCGCGGACCCTCCCGACGTATTCCATGCGGTGCTCGATGCCCTCGAAGGCGGCGAATGCCCTCGCCGCGGCGTCGTCTCCGGCGCCGAATACCGCCGCCGCCCTCGACGCTATGAGCATATCGAAGCGGTTGTGCGCGCCCCTGAGATGAGGGTTGTAAAAGTCCTCCGGCACGGGCAGAGCGTCAGTCGAGCGGACGGGTACCTTTTTCGCTCTCGTTTCGAGCGGACGGGGGAAACCGTCGGCGAACTCGTCGCCGTTGTAGATGAAAACGCCGTCGCTGGTCTGGTATCTCGCTATGTTGAGCTTCGCGTCGGCGTAGCCGGCGAAGCCGGTCGCGTAGTGGTCGAGGTGTTCCTCGTAGATATTGGTCAGGACCGCGACGTCGGGGCTCGTCCTTGTGAATTCGAGCTGGTGGGACGACATCTCGATGACGGCGACGCAGCTCTCAGGCGCGTCTAACTCCTCGAACGGCGGTACGCCGATATTGCCGAAGAGACGGGCGTCGACGCCCGCCTCGCGAAGTATGCGGTAGATGAGGGTGGAAGTCGTGGTCTTGCCCTTGGTGCCTGTCACGCCGACGGCGCGGCAGGAACGGAAGCGCAGGAAAAGGTCGTTCTGGCAGGTGACGAGCGTGCCGTCGGGCACCGTGACGTCGAGAAAGGCGATGCCGGGAGTCTTCATCACGACGTCGAATCCGTCCGCGAGAGCATCCATATACCTTTCGCCGGAATACACCTTTATGCCGGGGTCGCCCGGGTCGACGGCGCTCATATCCGCGACCGCGACTTCGGCGTCGGGAGCGGTCTTCTTTATCATGGAGAGGGTCGACCTGCCCTCCCTGCCGAAACCGAGAATGAGTATCTTTTTGCCGTTAAAAAACCTTCCGAGCGATTCGGACGGAGCGCTCATCACGTCATCTCCCCTTTATCTCAATGTGCAATGAGCAATGTGCAATGTGCAATTGATGGCGGGCTGCGCCCACACCCGCTGTATTATGCGGTCATATGAACAGAGCGCGGCGACTCAAGAATACGGGGTGAGGGGCAAAGCCCCTCCCGAAATTGCACATTGTTAATTGCTGATTGCTAATTCCGTACTTGTCCCTCTCCGCGTATCACGTATTTTGTCGTGACGAGTTCCGGCAGGCCGACGGGGCCGCGGGCGTGGAGCTTCTGCGTGGATATGCCTATCTCGGCGCCGAAGCCGAACACTCCTCCGTCCGTGAAGCGTGTGCTCGCGTTGACGTAGACGGCGGCGGCGTCGACCTCGTTGAGGAATCTCTCCGCTTCTGCGTAGTCCTTCGTGACTATGCACTCCGAGTGCTTCGTGCCGTAGCGGTTGATATGCTCTATGGCTTCGTCGGTGTCGCCGACGATCTTGCAGGAGAGCTTGTAGTCGAGGTATTCCGTGCCCCAGTCCTCCTCGGTCGCGGGGACGGCGCCGTCGATGATCGCGAGAGTCTCCTTATCGCCGGCTATGACGACGTTCTTTTCGTCGAGCTTCGCCTTTATCGCCGGCAGGGCGTCCTCCGCTATCGCGCGGTTTATAAGCAGGCTCTCGCAGGCGTTGCAGACGGAGGGGCGCGAGGTCTTGGCGTTGTAGATGATATTGACCGCCGTGTCGATGTCGGCGGACTGCGCGACGTAAACGTGGCAGTTGCCCGTTCCTGTCTCTATGACGGGGACCTTCGCGTTTTCGACGACGCTCTTTATGAGCCCCGCGCCGCCTCTCGGGATGAGCAGGTCGAGATAATCCGTCAGTCCCATCATGTCGACGGAGCTCCGGCGCGACGTGTCCTTTACGAGTATCACGCAGTCGGCGGGCAGACCCGATTCCTCGAGCGCGCGGCGCAGCGTTTCCTCGAGAGCCGTGTTGGTCCTTATCGCTTCCTTGCCCCCGCGCAGTATCGCCGCGTTGCCCGATTTCAGGCACAGGGCGGCGGCGTCGCAGGTGACGTTGGGCCTTGCCTCGTAGATGACGCCGATGACGCCGAAGGGCGCGGTGACCTTTTCTATCTTCATCCCGTTGGGATGCGTGTTGCCCGTGAGGACGCGACCCGCCGGGTCGGGCAGGGCGGCGATCTCCTCCATCGAGCGGGCGATGCCTTCTATCCTGCCCGCGTCGAGCGCGAGCCTGTCTATCATCGCTTCGCGTACGCCCGCCTCTCTCGCGGCGGCGATATCGAGAGCGTTCGCCGCGGTTATCGCGGGAACGCTGTTCCTCAGAAGCTCCGCGGCTTTGAGCAGGGCGCGGTCCTTGACGGCGCTGCCCGCCCTCGCGAGCGACTTCTGCGCCTTCGCCGCCCTCGCGCCGAGCGCGGAAAGGGTATTTTCGGTTGACGTCATAGTATCACCTTTCATGGGAATACATGTTTTGCACCTTGGGAAACACAGAAAAGAGTATAGATTATTCTCGCCCCGTTGTCAAGCCGTCTATTGGTACTTGCATTATATGCGCGGGATATGATATAATAAAATCCGATTGTTTTTCCGGAAGGTGAAAAAGAATGCCAAAAGAACGCAAACCCTACTACATCACTACCGCTATAGCCTACACGTCGCGCAAGCCGCACATAGGCAATTCATATGAAGTCGTTCTGTCCGACGCGATGGCGAGGTTCCGCCGTCTGCAGGGCAGGGACGTGTTTTTCATGACGGGCACCGACGAACACGGTCAGAAGATAGAGGGCTACGCCGCGCAGGCGGGAGTCAGCCCCAAGGAGTACGTCGACGGCGTCGCCGCCGAGATACGCGCTATCTGCGACAGGCTGAACGTGTCGTACGACAAGTTCATCCGCACGACGGACGAGGACCATATGAGGGTCGTCCAGAAGATATTCAAGAAGCTCTACGATCAGGGCGATATCTATAAGGGCGAGTACAGCGGTCACTACTGCGTCGCCTGCGAGAGCTTCTTTACCGACAGCCAGCTCGTCGACGGCAAATGCCCCGACTGCGGCGGCGAGGTCAAGATACAGCGCGAGGAGGCGTATTTCTTCAAGCTGTCCAAGTACCAGAAGCGGCTCGAGGAGCATATGAACGCGCATCCTGAGTTCATAACCCCGGTCAGCCGCAAGAACGAGATGATAAACAACTTCCTCAAGCCCGGTCTTCAGGACCTGTGCGTATCCCGTTCCTCGTTCAAGTGGGGCATACCCGTTTCGTTCGACGATAAGCATGTCATCTACGTCTGGATAGACGCGCTCTCCAACTACATAACCGGCGTCGGCTACGACCCGGACGGCAGTTCGGAGCTGTTCGAAAAATACTGGCCGGCGGACGTCCACGTTATAGGCAAGGACATCATCCGCTTCCATACCATCTACTGGCCGATAGAGCTGATGGCTCTCGGTCTGCCGCTGCCCAAACAGATCTACGGCCATCCGTGGCTGCTTTTCGGCGACAGCAAGATGTCAAAATCCAAGGGCAACGTCATCTACGCGGACGATCTCGCCGGTTATTTCGGCGTCGACGCAGTCAGGTGGTACCTGCTCGCCGAGATGCCGCGCGACAACGACGGCTCCATAACCTACGACTCCGTCGTCGAACGCTACAATTCCGACCTTGCCAACACGATAGGCAACCTTGTCAGCCGCACGGTCGCGATGATAGGTAAATACCAGGGCGGCGTCATAAAGAAGCGCATCGGCGCGCAGGACGTCGACGCGGCGCTCATCGGCAACGCTCTGTCCGCCGTGACGGAGGTCGAAAAATGCTTCGACGAGTTCCGCGTGGCGGACGCCGCCGCCGCGGTGCTCGGCATCGCCAAGAGCGCGAACAAGTACATCGACGAGACCGCGCCGTGGATACTCGGCAAGGACCCCGCTCAGGCGGACAGGCTCGCGGAAGTCCTCTACGGCCTCGCCGAGACCATCCGTATCATGGCGGTCGAGCTCTCGCCGTTCATGCCCGATACCTCGAAGCAGATACTCGAAGCCGTCGGCTGTCCCGATATCTGTTCCTATGAGAGCGCGTCCGAGTTCGGCGCTCTGCCCGACGGCGCCGTCACCGGCAGCGCCGCTCCGATATTCGTAAGGTTCACGGGCGAAAGGCTCGATTCTCTCATCAGGGCGCTGGGCGAAAAGGCGGAGGCCGAGCGCGCCGCCGAAAAAAGCGTCATAGAGAGCATTAAGAAGAAGGACGCCGCGCCTGCGGAAGCGGGACTCATCGACATAACCGATTTCGCTAAGGTCGAGTTGCGCGCCGCGAAGGTTCTGACCTGTGAAAAGGTCGAAAAGTCAAAGAAGCTGCTGAGGCTCATTCTCGACGACGGCTCGGGCGAAGAGCGCGTCGTAGCCTCCGGCATTGCCGCTTACTACACGCCGGAGGAGCTCGTAGGCAAGACGGTCGCCGTGGTCGCGAACCTCAAGCCCGCGACGCTCTGCGGAGTCGAGAGCCGCGGCATGATCCTCGCGGCGGACGCCGGCGACGGCGTCAAGGTGGTCTTCCTTGACGGAGTCCCCGCGGGAAGCAAGATCAGATAATTTTTACCACGTTCCGGAAAACGTCCGGGACCTTTGGATCAGACAGGAGGATACTTAAATGATTAAGAAGATAATAGCTCTCGCACTTTGCGCCGTACTCGCGTCAGGTCTCGCGGTTCTGCCCGCGTCCGCCGCGGAAGAGGCGCGCAGCGAGCTGCCGGTCATATACGTTTACGGCAGGCACGACGAGCTCGTGACCGCCGACGGCGAACCGATACCCGCCGTTAATTTCAAGAACGCCGACGTTTCCGAGGTCGTCAACAGCGCGATGCCCTCATTCCGCAAGGGCGTGACGACGGGCGACTGGAGCGGCTACGCGGACAGTATCTGCAGGGCTCTGGCGTCCGAGTTCGATCATACAAGGCTCAGCAGGGACGGCGAGGTCGTCGACGGCAGCCACATCGGCTGGACCTGGGACCGCGACACCCTGTGGAACCCCGGCAACGGCTACGGCATCTATGATTACGGTTTCGTTTACGATTACCGCGTTTCTCCGATAGAGAGTGCCGATAAGCTCGCCGCTTACATCGACGACGTTCTGTACGTCACCGGCTTCGGGCAGGTGAATATCGTCGGCCGCTGCCAGGGCTGCGAGATCGTTCAGGCGTATCTCTACAAATACGGCTGCTCGAAGGTCCGCTCCTACGTCAGCTACACCACCGCCGCCAACGGCGTTGCCGCTCTTGACGCGCTGTTCACCGGCGACGCGCACGTCGATCTCGCCGCCATAGACCGCTACCTCAGCGACTATCCCGGCACGACGGACATCTCCACCGGCGACGTTTATATAGACAGCTATATCAGAGCCACGCTCGCGGCGGCGAAGAACGACCCCGCCGCCCTGATCGCCCAGGGAGCCGCGAACCTCGTCTGGGGAAGGCTCTACGACGAGATAGTCCCCGACGTCGTACTCTATACCTACGGCACCTACCCGGCGTTCTGGGGGCTGCTAAGCGACGACTGCTACGACGATGCGAAGGAACTCGTCTTCGCCGGCAGGGAAGAGGAGTACGCGGGGCTCATTGAGAAGATAGACGCTTACAGGGAGATACAGAAAGCCGCTCCCGAAATGCTCAAGCGCATGGAAAGCGAAGGACTGAAGATCTGCGTCATCGCGAAATACGGTTATCAGAACGTTCCGTTCGACGGCAAGAGGCAGAACGAGCTGGGCGACGGTTTCTCCCCGCTTACGGAGACCACCTACGGCGCCACCTGCGCGAAGCAGAACGGCGTTCTCGATAAGAAATACGTCGAGGCGCGCCGCGTCGCCGGCAAGGGGGACTGCATCTCTCCCGACCATCAGGTAGACGTGTCCACCTGCCTGTTCCCCGATACGACATGGGTCATCAAGGGCATCGGGCACATCGAGTTCCCGGGCTGTATAAACAGGCTGATAATGTGGTTCTTCTCCGAGGACGGCGAGGTCGACGTCTACAGCGATCCCGCCTACCCGCGTTTCACGGTCTACGACCGCGAAAACGACGAGCTCATCCCCGCGGATGAGAGCAACACCGCGACCGAGGGCTGGACGACGAGCTACTTCAAGGCGCTCGCCGATTACATCAAGAGCCTGTTCAGTCTTATCAGGCATCTTATCTCGAAGATGTTCGGCAACTGACGGGAAATCGGAAGATGGACGGCAACCTTATCTTCGACACGCACGCGCACTATGACGACGCGGCTTTCGACTCGGACAGGGACGAGCTGCTTTCCTCCCTGCCCGAAAGGGGCGTCTGCGGGGTCGTCAACTGCGGGACGGACGTAAAGACCTCCGCCGTGAGCCTCGCCCTCGCCGAAAAGTACCCGTTCGTCTACGCCGCGTGCGGCATCCATCCCGAGGAGTGCGAAAAGATACAGCCCGGCGATTTCGCGGCGCTGACCTCGCTGCTCCAGCGGGAGAGGGCGGTCGCGGTTGGCGAGATAGGGCTGGATCATCACTGGGACATCCCGAACGAGCTGCAGCGCGAGATATTCGAGCGCCAGCTGAAAATGGCGGTGCAGCTCGACCTGCCGGTCATCGTCCACGACCGCGAGGCCCACGGCGAGACGCTTGAGCTTCTGAAAAAATACAGACCCAAGGGCGTGCTGCACAGCTTTTCGGGCAGCGTCGAGATGGCGAAGGACGTCCTTTCGATCGGGATGTATCTCGGTTTCGGCGGAGCGGTCACTTTCAAAAAGGCCAAAAAGGTCCTCGAGGTGCTGGAGGTCGTGCCTTTCGACAGGCTCCTTCTCGAGACCGACTGCCCGTATATGGCTCCCGAGCCGTACCGCGGCAGGAGAAACGATTCGACCTTCATAAAGTACGCGGTCGAAAGGATAGCGGAGGTCAAGGGCGTCGACCCGGGGTACGTGATTTCGGAGTCGCGTCAGGCGGCGAAAACGCTTTTCGGAGTATAGGGTAAGGGTAGTCGAACCCGAATCGCCTTTGGCCGGGTCTTTTTGGCTCTTTCGCGCTCTTCATCCTTGCTTTGCGTCAGTATTATCAAGGCAGATGAGGCAGTATTGGGGAAAAGATGCTCTGAAAAACCGTTTTGTGTTCAACTCCCC
>JAFRXS010000046.1 GCA_017443405.1 Clostridia bacterium
GACTTTCCGCAGCCGGTCTTGCCGACGACCGCAACGTACTGACCCGGACGGATCTTGAGGGACAGATCGTCGAGCACGGGCGGCATATCGTCCGTATAGCGGAACGAGACGTTGTTCAGTTCGATCCCGCCGGACAGGCGCGTTACGACCTGTTTGTCAAAAGAGATCTCCGGCTCCGCTTCCATGATCGGCTTTGCCATTTCAAGCGTCGGACGGATCATCGCAAGTCCCGTCGCGATACCGGCGAGCGCCATGAATGCGCTGCTGACCATACCGTAAGCGGAATTGAACGCGTAATACTCCGAGACCGAGACCTGCGTTTTTATCGCGAGCGTATACATTACCATCGTGCCGATCAGCGAAACGGCAAGTGTGATGACAGAGGAAAGCTTCAGGAACAAAGGCGGATCGTAAAGCAGTTTCGCGCCTTTTGCATACAACTTGCCCCACTTGGCAAACGCTCTCTGCTCGGCGCCCGAAAGCTTGATTTTCTGTATTCCGGATATAAGCTGATAGGAAAGACCCATTTCCTTGCTCGCTTGTTCCATACGCTGACGGGTTATCCTCATCTGCGCAAAAATCTGAATAACGGTGATCGTTATCGTAAGAAGCGTGATGATTAGCGCGGGCGCGACGAGCGCGGGCGCGTATCTGAATATCTGATAAACGTAGGCGATGGAAAATACGGACGCCATGCCCGTCGTCAGAAACATACTGACGATCTGACTGCAAAGTCCGTTTATGTAGCCGGCTCTGTTCGACAGCTCGCCGGCGCTGTAATCCTTGAAGAAATCCGGAGGAAGAGAGAGGATGCGCATCATCGTCGCCGCCTCGACCGACAGATTGAGCTTCGTTCCGATACGCGTGATCAGCAGACTGCGCACAGACGAAAAGAGGAGAATGGAAAGCGACGCGCTGACCATAAATATCGCCGTGCCGATAAGAACGGACGCGCTGCCGGACGTTATAACGAACGAAAACAAATAATTGTTCAGCCACGGCGTCAGAAGACCGATCCCGGTGACCGCGAGCATCGCGAGCACAAGCGGTATGACGTCTGATATCGATATTTGCTGAATAATATATTTGATAAGACTTGCGACAGTCATCTTGGCAAGCGGGAACGGCTTATAAAAAGCGATCGCCTCGCGTTCGATCAAATCCCGGTTCTTGCGGTTGATCCGCACCGTTTTGCCGAGCTTTCTGTCGTAGAAGGAGTAGCTGTTTATTCCCGTTGGTATCAGCGCTACGACGCTGCCGTCGTCGCGTCTTTTACCGAGCATCGCTCCTATCGCGTCACGGTACCAGGCGCCTTCCAGTTCGACCGTGCGGCGCATAAATCCGGAGGGACGGAGCAGGAATTCCAGCACCTCGTTCATATCCGTGATCGTTTCCGGCACTTCCTGCGGAGCGACGTGATAGTATTTCAGAATATCGCCGATGGCGTCGGCGGTGATCTGTCTGTCGTCGTTGAGAGCACGGCTCATGCGCCGTCCCATAACGGAGCTTGCCATCTGTTCGAACGACTCTTCGAATACCGCTTGATCCGCTTTTTTTCTGTTTCTTATTTGTTCATCAAACCAGCCCATTCCGTCGCCCCCTCATTCCGAAGTCACGAGCTGTTTATACGCTCCGTCAAGAGCGATCAGCTCGTCGTGAGTGCCGCGCTCGACGACCTTGCCGTGATCCAGAACGACGATCTCGTCGCAGTCACGTATCGTCGACAGTCTGTGCGCGATCACGATACAGGTGATGCCGCGGTCCTTGATGGACTTTACGACCTCGTATTCGGTCTTCGCGTCGAGGGCGCTGGTCGCTTCGTCAAGTATGACGATAGTGGGATCCTGCGCCAGAACGCGCGCGATCTCGAGCCTCTGACGCTGACCGCCCGAAAAGTCCTTGCCGCCTTCGGTCAGCCTGTACTGATAGCCGCCCTCGCGCTGCATGACGTCCTCGTGGATCTGCGCGTCGCGCGCCGCCATGATCATCTCGAAATCCTCGATGGAATTGTCCCACATTTTTATATTATTCGCTATAGTGTCCTCGAACAGGATGATATCCTGATCGACGACGGCGACCGATCCCGTGAACACGCTTCGGTCTATTTCGTTTATCGGCTTGCCGTCGAAAAGGATCTCGCCGCTCCACGGCTGATAAAGACCTGAAATGAGCTTTGACAGCGTGGACTTGCCGCAGCCCGACGTTCCGACGAAGGCCACGCGCTGTCCCCGCTTCAGGTCAAGGTCAAAATTCTCTATAAGCGGGGCCTCAAGCCGCGAATATCCGAATGTCACGTTTTTCATCCGGATCGCGCCGGAGAGCTTGTCAAAGTCCCCGTCCGTTTCGCCGTCCGTTTTTTGCTTTTCGCTCTCGGTAAAGACCGGATCAATTGGATATTCCATGACGTCCTCGATGCGCTCCATCGATGTTCTCATTTCCTGCATCGTCTGTCCGGCGGAGATCAGTTCGCCCGCGGGAGCGATGAAAGAAGCGAGAAAACCCTGAAACGCGAAGATCATACCGGGCGTAAAGCTGCCCGTCATAGCGAGCCATACGCCGAGGATGAGGACCGTCACGTTCATGACGCCGGAAATCGCCGCGGGGATCAACCCGAGATTCTGATTGAGCTTTTCAAAACGCAC
>JAFRXS010000047.1 GCA_017443405.1 Clostridia bacterium
AGTTTCGCAGACGGCAATAAAAGAATCGCCGCTGCGATGTTCCTTTATTTCCTTGATAAGAACGGCGTCCTGTTTGGTGATGGAGAAAAGCTTATCGACGATCATACGCTTGTGGCATTGACGATCATGATCGCCGAATCCCGACCTGAAGAAAAAGAAATCATGATAGATGTGATCATGAATTGCATTGCCTGATACGGAATAATTAAGGGTGATACAATCAAAATCCGGTCAAAAGCGTTTGCGGTCGATATCATCAGTTTTTGCGAGAACCTCGGGGAACGCAAAAGGACGGGCGCGATCCCCGATCGGATTCTCCGCGGCGGTACGGGCATCGGGGCAAATGTTCACGAAGCGAACTTCGCGGTGTAGGGTAAGGGGAGTCGAACACAAAACGGTTTTTCAGAGCATCTTTTCCCCAATACTGCCTCATCTGCCTTGATAATACGACAGTATTATCTGCGGCAGCTTCGTTGTCTTGAAAAAAATCTGCCTCTGAAAAACTGCGTCGCACCTTTGGACAAGGTATTGTTGAGCTATTTTGTGCTCTGAAGACGCCGCTTTGCTGACGCAAAGCAAGGATGAAGAGCGCGAAAGAGCCAAAAAGACCCGGCCAAAGGCGATTCGGGTTCGACTCCCCTTACCCTAAGCAAGGTTTATCAGTTCCGAATACCCTCAAAACGGGCGGGGAGCCTGCCGTTCCCCGCCCGTTTTTATTCTATCACCTTTTCGATCGTTTCCCGCGATATTATCTCGCCGTCTTCCTCAAAGTGATCGTCTCTGCGCCCGAATTCCTCGAGCGCGCCGAAATAGAACGCCTCCTGGTTGTCTTTGATGAACCGCTCTCTGTCGTCCCCGGTGAGCCGAACGAGAGCTATTCCCGTCATTTGTTTACCACCTTTACCATACGAACGGGATGAGCTTGTATCTCACCCGGGTCTTATATTCCGCGTAGCCTTCAAGACCTTCGGTGAGGACCTTTTCCTCGTTTTTGATGCGTTTCACGATTATCGGGATATATAAGAGCAGGATAAAGAACGAGATGGGGGAGCCGAGGACTATACCCATCGAAGGGAACAGGATAAGCGTAGCGGTATACATCGGATGACGGACTACGCCGTAAAGCCCCGTGTCTATGACCTTCTGATCCTCCGCGACGCCGACCGTTCTCGACAGGTACGTGTTTTCCCTTAAGACCTCGGCGTACATGGCGTAGACGAGGAGGAACACGGCCGCGCCGGTGGCAGACGCCCACCACGGCAGAAGAAACCGATCGAAGCGGAAGCAGAGCCCCGCGGCGACGAACGCCGAAACGAACATCAGCGCGCTGAGCGCGAGAACGGTCTTCTGCTCCGCTTCATCCTCTGTCGCGTCCAGTCTTTTTTCAAGAAGTCCCGGGTTTTTGATCATAGGGTAAGGGGAGTCGAACCCGAATCGCCTTTGGCCGGGTCTTTTTGGCTCTTTCGCGCTCTTCATCCTTGCTTTGCGACAGCAAAGCGGCGTCTTCAGAGCACATAATAGCTCAACAATACCTTGTCCAAAGGTGCGAAGCAGTTTTTCAGAGGCAGATTTTTTTTAAGACAACGAAGCTGCCGCAGATAATACTGTCGTATTATCAAGGCAGATGAGGCAGTATTGGGGAAAAGATGCTCTGAAAAACCGTTTTGTGTTCAACTCCCCTTACCCTAAGGACTATGCCCGCGATGAACATCGGCGCGAAAAGTATGCCGATAAGCAGCCAGCCGGCGGGATACCGGAGCGTCCCCGCCGGGACGAAAAGAAGCGCGCCGAAGATAAGCAGACCGGCGGCGAACTTGCCTATCGCCTGAAATAACAGTTTTTTCGTCATATCTCATCCCTCTTTAGCCGGAGGCTCATTCCCCCGCGCTGCAGACCGAACGGACCGCGGGGGACGCCGCGCAGGGATCATATCGCTTTTTTTGTATCGAAAACACGGTTTGTAAAACCGGCGATATAACAGCCCCGCCGCGGCAGCGGCGGGGCGTATTGTCGTGGGTTCGTAAAGGTTCAGATCTTCCACCCGAGGTGGTCGGTGTGGAGCAGGTGGTGCGATTTCTCGCCCAAAGGCGCTTTGAGATATTCATCGTAGAGCTTGCCGACGGACGGGTTCTCGTGAGAGAATCTTATCGGGTTGTTCACGTCGAGCCTGCGAAGTCTCGCGCCGCGTTCCTCGAACATCTCGAAGCCGCGGATGGGCTGACCGCCGCCGCCCGCGCAGCCGCCGGGGCACGCCATGATCTCGACGAAATCGTATTCGGCCTCGCCTCGCCTGATTGCCTCAATGAGCGCTCTCGTGTTGCCGAGGCCGCTCGCCACCGCGCAGCGGACCTTCGCTCCGCCGAGATCGAATTCGGCTTCGTTCCAGCCCTTGTGATAGCCCCTGACCGCCCTGAAAGCGTCCGGATCGGGGTTCCTGCCCGTCGCAAGGAAGTAAGCCGAGCGAAGCGCCGCCTCCATGACGCCGCCGGTCGTGCCGAAGATGACCGCGGCGCCGGTCCCGTCGCTCATCGGGTCGTCGAGCGGCTTGTCCTTAAGCTTTGCGACGTCGATATTCGCCGACTTGATCATCTTTACGAGCTCGCGCGTCGTGATGACTATGTCGACGTCGCGGCCCCTTTCGTCGGTCGTCATCGTTTCGTAAGCCGCTTCCGCCTTTTTCGCGACGCAGGGCATGACCGAGACGCTTATAATGTCCTTGGGGGACTTGCCGATCTTTTCCGCGAAATAGCTCTTGACCGCGGCGCCGAACATCTGCTGCGGGCTCTTTGCCGTCGAAAGCTGCGGCACCATATCGGGATACTGCGTCTTTATGAAACGCACCCAGCCCGGGCAGCAGGAGGTGAACATCGGGAATTTGTGAGCGTCCCTGTTTTTGAACCTCTGCAGGAACTCGCTGCCCTCCTCCATGATCGTAAGGTCCGCCGAGAAGTTGGTATCGAACACGTAGTCGAAGCCGAGCTGCCTTAGAGCCTCGCCCATCTTCTGCATAGTCGCTTCTTCGGGCTTCAGACCGAGCTCCTCGCCCCACGCGGCTCTGACCGCGGGCGCGACCTGGACTATCTTGACCTTGTCCCTGCTGCCGAGCGCCTTGAGGAGCGCGTCCTTGTCGTCCCTCTCGTGCAGCGCGCCGACGGGGCAGTGCGTTATGCACTGACCGCAGAGCGAGCAGTCCGCCTTGTCGATGGAAAGACCTTCCTTGACGTCGACGGTCGTTCTCGCGCTCGTTCCGCAGATATCCCACACGCCGAGCGACTGTATCTTGTCGCAGACCTGTATGCAGCGCATGCATTTGATGCACTTTTCATTGTCGCGGATGAGCGGGAAGCTCCTGTCCCACGATACTTTTTTGATGACCTTCCTGTAAACGTCCGCCGTCAGGCCGAATTCCTCCGCGAGGCTCTGAAGCTGACAGTTGCCGTTGCGCACGCAGGTCGCGCACGAGTAATCGTGCTCGGAAAGTATGAGCTCGAGCGTCGCCTTGCGCGCGGCGAGCACCTTCGGCGAGTGGGTATAGACCGTCATTCCCTCGCGGACTACGTTGTTGCAGGAGGCGGCGAGGCGGTCCATGCCCTCGATCTCCACGACGCAGATACGACATGCGCCGATCTCGTTTATATCCTTGAGGTAGCACAGAGTGGGGATCGCGATCCCGTTCTGCTCGGCGGCGCGAAGAATGGTCGTGCCGTCTTCGACGCAGATCTTTTTACCGTTGATAGTAAGGTTCACCATTTTTCGATCCTCCCTCCTCTGAAGCAGCCGAAGCCGAAGTGGTCGCAGCGCAGACAGCGCGCGGCCTCCTGCTCCGCCTCTTTATCCGTCATGACGTATTCGAACGGGTCGAAGTTCTTGTTGCGCTCGCACGCCTCTTTTTCGCGCATGTTGACTCTTCCGCAGGGGATCCTGTCCCTCACTTCCGCTTCGGGGATAGTGACTCCGCTTGAGATCGTATGCCTGAAGCCGAGGTATTCGTCGATATTCGCGGCAGCAGCCTTGCCCGCAGCGATCGCCCTTATGACGGTGGCGGGGCCGGTCGCGCAGTCGCCGCCGGCAAAGACGCCGTCCATTCCGAGGACCTGCGTGTAATCGTCCGCGTCGATCTGATCCCACTTTCTCGGCACGCCGTATTCGGCGAAGCGGTCGCTCTCGATAGCCTGACCTACGGCGACGATGAGAAGATCGCAGGGGATCATGTATTCTTCTTCACCGGCGTCCTTGGGCGCGGGCCTGCCGCGGTTGAATCTGCTGATCATCTGCTGCTTGACCCAAAGCCCCCTGATATGGCCGTTTTCGTCCTTTTCTATCCTCGACGGCGCGACGAGCTCGAGTATCTCGGCGCCCTCCGCCTGCGCTCCCGTGATCTCCTCCTCGAGAGCGGTCATGTCGACTATCCTTCTGCGGTAAACGACGCTGACCTTGTCGGCGTTTGCCCTGATGGCGGTCCTCGTGCAGTCCATCGCGACGTTGCCGCCGCCGATGACGACGACCTTCTTGCCGGTGTGGTCGGGGAAAATGCCGTCGCCGATGCCTCTGAGTATATCGACCGCCGAAACGACGCCCTCGGCGTCCTCGTTCTCAAGGCCGAGCTTTTTGTCCTTATGCGCGCCGATCGCGATGAACACGGCGTCGTACTCTTCCCTGATCTTTTTTATCTCCTCGGGGGAGTCGATCTTCGTGTTGAGCCTCGCCTCGACGCCGGTCGAAAGGATGCAGTCGATATCGCCCTGCAGCCTCTTCCTCGGCAGACGGTAGTTCGGGATGCCGTAGCGCAGCATGCCGCCGAGCTGCTTTTTCTCCTCGAAAACGGTGACCTGATGCCCCATGAGCTCGAGGAAATACGCGCAGGTCAGACCGCTCGGACCGCCGCCGATGACGGCGACCTTTTTGCCCGTCGACGGCTGACACTCCGGCGCCGGCACGTCGGGCGCCTTGTCGCAGACGTAATGCTTGAGGCCGCGTATGTTCATCGGCCCGTCGATCATCCTGCGCCTGCAGTAATTCTCGCAGGGATGCTCGCAGATGAGGGCACACGCGGTCGGGAAGGGATTGTCCTTGCGGATCACCCTTATGGCGTCGTCCGCCCTTCCTTCGAGAGCGAGAGCGATATAGCCGGGGATGTCGACGTTGGCGGGGCAGCCGGAAACGCACGGCACGGCGCGGCTGAACGAGCAGGTGCATCTGCCCGTTTCGATGTGCGAGATGTAGTCCTCGCGGAAGCCCCTGACGCCCGTGAGCACCATATTCGCCGCGGCGTATCCGATGGCGCAGTCCGCCGTCAGATACACGGACTCGGCGGTCTTTTCGATAAGATCGACGGTCTCCTCCGTCGCTTCGCCGTCAAGCACGCTTTCGATGAGCGTCGCGAGCTGACCGAGCCCTACGCGGCAGGGCGTGCACTTGCCGCAGGACTGCGCGTGACAGAGCCTGACGAAGCCCAGGGCTATGTCGATCGGGCATGAACTCGTGGAAACGGCGTTTATGCGGTGCGAAAGCTCCTCGTAGAGCTTGTCGACCGTCGCCTCGGCCATCGAGACAGTCGGTATTTTTTGTCTTGCCATGGAATACCCCTTTCGGATCTTTGTTGTTCCGGTTCGAGTTTTATAGTGTTTGGATAATAATAGCGAAATAAAACCTTATTATGCATTATAGCACACTTTTTTCCCGCTGAAAACTATTTTTAAAAAATCATTGAAAACGTTTATAATACGCAGGCGAACCCGCGGTGCGGTCCGCCGCGCATGGCGGGGCGCATCCGTAACGCGGTCTCCGGACGGTAAGGGGACCGTTCGCCGTTTTTTGCGGGACGCGGAGATATTGTTTGACAGATACTGCTGTCCTATGATATAATATAAATGATTTATAATCGTGTTTTGTCGGTCAAAAAACCGACGACCACGCTTAACGCACAGGATAGGCGAAAGTATCGTCTGCTTCACCGGACGGTTGACGAGGTTACGAGATGAAAGCTCTTTTCATTATGCCCTATAGCCGGGATCTGATCCACGCGGTCTCTCTGCCGCTAGGGCTTCTTTCAATCTCTACCTATCTCAACGCCAACGGTCATGAGGCGAGGATATGCGATCTGTCCGTTTCGCACACTGATGTTGTCAAGGCCTGCGAAGAATTCAAACCGGATATCGTAGGTATTTCCCTTTGTTCCGTCAAGCATCTTGACGGAGCGGTGCATATTTCAAAGAAGCTCCACCGTTTGGGGAAGACCGTTGTCTGGGGCGGCCCTTTCTGCGACATGGTGGATTCCGGTATGATGGTCGAGAGCGGCCACGCCGATTACGTCAGCCTATCGGAGGGCGAGGGGACGTGGCTGGAGATCATGCAGCGCCTTGAAGCCGGACAGTCGCTTGACGGATGCCCCGGACTCGTTTACATGAAAGACGGCAAAAGCGTCCGCGCGCCCGACAGGGAATTCCTCGATCTCACGACTCTGCCGGACCTTGATTTTTCGCTTGTGGACGTTCCCGCCTATCGGCAGTATCTGTACGGCTGCGACAATCTCGTCTACGTTTACCTTTCAAAGGGATGCCCGGCGAAGTGTACGTTTTGCGCCAACTCGGTCTCGCATCGCTGCCGCTACCGCCGGCGCTCCCTGGATCAGTTTATGCGCGAGGCGGAGGTGCTCGTCAGGCAATACGGCGTGAACGGAATGTATTTTTCAGACGAGCTCTGCTTTTTTAATAAACAGCAGCTCTATGAAGTCTGCGACGCGTTCGACGCTTCGGGGCTGGATTTTCACTGGGGGTTCCAGACTCGCATCGGTCTGCTGGGACCTGAAGAATTCCGCCGCGTATATCAAAGCGGGTGCCGATGGGTCGATTTCGGGGTTGAAAGCGGCAGCGAGGAGCAGCTGCGTATCATGAAGAAGGCGATCCCCTACGATAAGATCGAACCCACCTTCCGCTGGTGCGAGGATGCGGGGCTGATCTCTCTCGCGAACTTTATTATCGGTCTTCCTCACGAAACTGAAGAGCAGTTCCGGGAAACGGTTGATCTCGCCCTGCGCATTCATTCAACACAGAACTCCCTGCTCAGATTCTGTATCCCGCCAAACACAGAAATGGGAAAAGCGGCAATACGCGACGGACTCATGAAGCATCAGTTCAAAAAACTGTCGGACTACCGGAGGATCGATTTTTTCGTTTCCAGGACCGATAATTATTCGGAGATCCCGAACAGAGAACTGAACGTAGTCCAGTCCTATTTTCTGTGGAAAGCCATCTTTAAAAAAGAGTACGGAAAAAAGGAGGAAACAAAAAAATTCGATCTGCTGTTCAAGCATATCCAGACCGTTTTCAGACGGCTGTCTTTCCTTGACTTCCGCTGCCGCATCCTGACGCTGACCGAATTGGTCCTGCTTTTCTCGAGGTTCTTCTTCGACGTCTATTTCCACCCCCGGACCAGGAAGAAATACGGTCTGCTTTGACCGAATAAAAGTATCCCGCGAATAAAACGGCGGGGAGTCCCGATCATACAAAAACAGCCAGGCGCCGCGATCCGACGCCCGGCTGTTTGTTTTAAAACTGAAATCGGGAAAACCGGTTTCGAGGGATAAGATCACCTGCGGAACATGCGCTTCCAAGCGTCGGCGTCCGGCAGAAACGTTTCAAGCGCAAGGAACAGCAGAACCATCCAAGGGAAAAACAGCAGCCGGAATCCGCTTCTGAAATGAAGATTCGATTCGGGAACGAGAGCGCTGTTCGTATACTGCAGCAGGCACGCGGCAAGAACAAGAGCGGTCAGCCCCCAGAACGTGCGGCTCGATATCCTGACCGGAATCACGCCGACCATTCGCCTTTCGGCGCGGCCGGACCTTTCCTTTTTTCCTTTCGATCCGCCGTTCTTTTGCGGTTTTTGCCCTTTATCGGCAATAAAAACGGAGATGAAAAACACAAAAACAAGGGCCATCAGACAAAAATCGGAGATCGCGCTGTAGTTCTTCCCGGAGATACCGACAAAGGAAAACCCGGAACGTATCAGCCGTATCACCGTCGCGACGAGATAAACATAGATAAGATCCGTGACGGCTTCAAAATATACCGTGACCGTATTTCCTTTTTCATATTCCCGGTAACAGCGCAGCCAGCAGCACAGCAGGATGACGGGAAAGACGGAGAACACTGCTGAGGGCAGCAGCGCGCAGGACGCCGCGCAGACCGCCGGGGCGCTGATGAGCGCCCCGTGACGGTTCGGAAGCAGCCGGCAAAGCAGCGCCGCGACCAGGAACAGAAGATATACGGCCGCGCAGCGGAAAAAATACGCGTCCGCGGTCAGCGCGTTGCCGATAAGCGGAAACATCCAGAATATCACAAGCAAAGGACACAGGATGATATACTGCTTTTTACGGTCCATCGTTTTCATTCCTTAAATCGTTATAGGCGTTATCGATTCCGTCAGGTGTACGGATGAAAAACCGCGGCGGCATAAATGACGCAGTAGCAAATCAGGACCGGGAGAGGTATGCGCCGAAGCGCCGGTATGATCTTTTTCCCGAGTATCCGCGGCTCGCGGTACAGGACAAACAATAAACAGGCGAAGGAGAGAGTGAAGGCGTGCGCCAGCCACTTGACGTTATCCGTTGAAACGAACAGGCATGACAGATTGATAAAGAAAAACAGCGCTGCCATACAGAAGAAAACGAATTTTTGCATTCTGTTTTTGCCGGTTTTCAGCTTGTATCGGAAGCATGACATCATAAGAGCCAAAACGGGGCTGACCAGAACTAACGCGTAAGCCAGGACGATATATCTGGTTTTTGTGCTTTCAAGGAAGATCGTCAGATGCTGCCTGAGCCTGATAACGATCTGCGCCGTCAGCAGGGAATTGACGCCCAGTTGATTCAGGATGTCGGCTTCCGTTCCGTTGTCGATCCCGCTTTCGACCGGCGGAACGTTGAACATAACCCTGTAGATCTCGTCCAGGTCTCCGGAACATCCCCTTATCTTCAGCAGAGAGAAAAACTCATCCGGAGTCATTTTTATGCCGTTTCGGCTGAAAGCGACAAAATACGCCGTCAAGCCGACGGAGACGACGGCAAATACACACGCGAGGGCGAACAGTCTGCGTCTGTCTTTCGACTCGTCTTCGAGGGTGGCTTCATACAGGAGTATGATGACGATGAACGGCGCGAAGCAGAGAACGGATGAATAATAGATCATCGGCAGAAGAAAAGCGAAAACCGGGATCAGCGGCCTGAGCTTTTTTTTGCCCAGGAGGAAGAAGACCGCGACGGCGCAGTAAAGCCACCACGCGTCGAGCATGCCGAGCTCCTTGACGTAGATGCCGAATGAGCACGGACCGGTAATAAAGAAAAACATCAGTAAAATCGCGTACGGACGTTCCTTCGCGTCGACCCGGTAATACAGCTTTTCCAGCAAACGGGAAAGCGCCGCGAATACCGACAGCAGCAGTACCGTTTCAAGCGCGGTCACTTTCGACGGAGAGGCTTCGCCGAATAAAAAGGAAGTTATCGCGCCGGGCAGGAGCCGTGAACAGAATCCGAAGCTGTAATCCAGCGCGTGATAGGCATAGGCGTATTCTCCGGCTTTCCAGTCCCCGAACTGCCACGCAAATATACATTCGTACACGAGAATGAACAGGAAAATGCCGAGCATCACGTTGTGCCCCGCAAGCGACTGTTTTATGCTCGACCGAAGAGAAAAACCGGTGATAGATCCGACCGCGTTCCCGATTTTTCTTTTACGTGAGACCGATCCGGCGATAACGCCGATCGCCGCGGCCGCAGCAAGCAGGATCAGCCAGACGTAATTCCCGACAGTTGCCGGTCCCGAGAGGGATACGCCTTTGCGAGCGATCCGTCCGGGCAGTTTCGAATCCAGCAGGGGGGAGTAAGATACGGCGGTGGTCATTATCTCTGCATAAGAATATTCATAGTAATCCGCAAATTTAGGATTAACAGGGAAAGACACGGCTCTGCCGTCAAGCTGCGCCTTGATGTTTCCGTAATACTCGCCGAGCATGTAGCGCAGATTGGAATATGTATCGGGGGAATCCGAGCGCAGATCCGAAAGCGCGTTATCATAGTTGAGCAGGATGGAATGATCTCTCGGCAGATACGGGGAGATCGCGTCGAGAAGAGCGTCGTACCTCGCGTTTATCGCCGTAGGATTCAGAAAATCTTCAGTAAATTCGCGGATATAGGCAAGGTACTGTTCTTTGTATGACTGATTTTGCATAAGCAGATCGAACAGCGGGGCGGGGTCCTCTTCTTTCCGCCGGCTGTAATACCGGTCGATGCTGTCCGGCATCTTCCGGCCTGAAAAAGCTTCGCTGAGGTCCCACGGGATCAGATCGTATCTGCCGTTGTTGTCATATAACGCATAGTTGTTCTGCTCGGTAAGGATCGAACCGTCCGCGCCGGTCACCGCCACGCAGGCGAAGTATCTGAGCCATTCGTCGACGTTGATGAGTTCTCCATATCCTTCGCCGCGGTCAAGCGCTCCGATGAGCTCCTGAAGCCTGTCGATCTCGGTATCCCCGGAAACCTTTTCGAACAGGTGACCGAACCATTTTGAATCGATGCACTTCTCGCGTTTTTCTTCGTCTATGGTGGATTTGTAGGCTGAGTTCAGCGGCTCGGGATACCGTTTTTTTAAAAAGGTCTTGTTTATATCCTCTACCGCGATGTACAGCCCGAAATCGACGTCATTGAAGCGGATGAACGCAAGCGAATGAGCGGGCGTCGGTATCTCCGCGTAGTCGAACAGGTCAAGCGCCAGGTATTCTGCGATCATCCGGTAAGGGTAGAAACTGTTGATGAATTTTACGGACTTGTTTTCGATGCCTCCGAAAGGCCTGACCTCGGAGAACTTCACCTCAAAAGGGATCCGCTTTGTCGGCGACGCCAGACCGAAGTCCCTGGATGAGTTGCCGCGGATGTTTACAGTCGCAATATCCGCTTCCGCGCCGTCTGCGGAAACGGTTACGGTATACGGGGCCTTTTCCCGTGAAGAGGTCAAAGCCCTGTAATCCGAGGAAAGGATCCTGATATCGACCTCGATGACTCCCGGCGCGGTCTCCTGCGCCGAGATGTTCGGAAGAAAACTCAGGACCAGGCATATCAGCGGGATAATTATGCCGATTGCTTTTTTCATATACATTTCACCCGGCAGCAAATGATCGTCGGTCGCATGTCACTGCGTACAGGACGGATAGGTCAGCTCCCTGTGCTCGCGGGGATTCGTCAGCAGCGTTGCGCTGCGGCGTTTGCCGAACCAGATTATCTCCCTGGCGTAGACGTCCCAGCGGTCGATCTTCTTTTCCGTTTCGATCTTAAGGACCGTTCGCTTTTTCTCGAGCGGCGCGTATCTGTTTTCGTAGATGTTTTCAAAATACGTATAAAAGTCGTAGGCACTGTCGACCGTGACGGTAGCCTGCCCCGGCTGACGGATGATCGCGCACTGATAACCGAACAGCTCGCCGCAAATCTCTCTGGGGATGCCGAGGGAGCCGACGAAATCGGCGATCTCTCGGCGGAAGGTATCGAAGTTGTAGGCGAGGTCCAGGAAGACGCCCTCCTCGAAGTACCAGCCCACCTTGCTGAAGATATCGTTCTGATAGCACCAGTCGGAATGCTCCGTATCGAAGGTCTTATGCTCGATCATCCGGAACAGCGAGCAAATATACCGGCTTTCGTCGGAAAAGATGTAGTCGAGCAGACGGTTGTAAAAATCGAAATAGGAGATCCCCAGTTCATGCCTGGCGTAGAGCGCCACGCAGCGCAGCAGGCCGAGATGGTGGAAGCTCTGAAGGGTGACGGAGAACATATTGGCCCTCACCCAGTCCGCCTTTGACATGTCTTTCGTTTCGACAACAACGTCGTAATATTCCTGAACGCCGTTGAAATTCGCGGGATAGTGGATGCCGTGGAGCGGCTGACGCTCCCAGCGTATTCCGAATTTGTCCCGGTATTCCGGCTGAGCGAGCGGCGCGTTGCAGTAGACCTGGCAGGTATAAACCGTCATCGAGTTGTGCTGACCCGCTTCGAGCAGCGAGCAAAGCCCGTGACAGAAGCTCTCATAGGTCTCGCCCGGCAGGCCGAGTATCAGCTCGGTATAGGTCGGGATGCCGACCGCAGAATAGCGGGCGTTGAGCTCGGTATAATACTGCATGTTCAGGTTTTTCCTGCCGATGTTTTCAAGCACGGCGGGGTCCATTGACTGATAAGCGAGCGTCACGCCCTTGTCCGCTCCGTTCGCGTTTAAAAGCGTGCCTATCTCGAATACGAGGTCGTCGCTGTTCTTCGCGTAACAGGGCTTGAATATCTGGGGGTAGCCTGTCGCGTTATGCCGGTCGACAACGTACCGCGCGATCTCAAGATCGCGTTTCGCGATGCCGAAATTCGAATCGGCGCAGTAGCAGTACGGGATCTTGTGCTCGCTCATCCAGTCGATCTCGGCCTTGACCTTTTCCATCGGGAAAAAGCGCAGACGCTCGGAAAAACACCAGTCGCAGAACGCGCAGGTGTAGGGGCAGCCGCGGTTCGTCTCCAACGTCCCCTGAAAGTTGATCTGCGGATAGTCGGTGAGCATCCTGTCGAAAAGACCGGCAAGATACGGGGAGGGAAGCTCGTCAAGCGGGAAGCACTTGTCCCGCTTGGGAGTCGTGACGCAGCGGTCGCCGTCGCGGTAGGATATGTCGCGCACCGAGGCTATCCCGCCGCGGTCCGCAGCGAGAAGGAATTCTTTGAAGCAGAACTCGCCCTCGCCGTGCATCAGAACGTCGATATATGGTTCCGTCTCAAGAAGCTCCGTGTTGAACGGGATATTGTGCCCGCCGAAAACTATCAGACAGTCCGGATAGCGTTCCTTGATCAAGCGCGCCAGCTTCTTGTTGTACTCCATGTTCCATACGTAACAGGAGAAACCCACTACGGCAGGATCGCGGACCTCTTCGAGCGCCTCCGATAACTGCTTGCGCATGTAAAGGATATCTCCGAGAGCGTATATCTCATTGACTGCCGGATCTGAAAAAACGTACGCGGCGATACAGCCCGCCGCGTAAGGCAGGTAGGCGATATAATCGCTGTAAGTTACGTTCACCTGAACGAGATATACGTTTTTTTTCATTGCCGTAAGTCCGCAGTTTGCGCCCGGACGGTATGGTTTCCGACCGACAGCACCAATAATAATATCCATACTCATTTTACAACAATTTGCGCCGAAAAGCAACAAAGCAGACCGTAATTATTTCCTCGATTGACAAAGCGACTGATTTTTGTATAATTAAATATCAGAAAAACCGTTCGACCCGTTCACGGAAAGCCGTGTGCGCCGCGGCGGATCTTTCGTGACGGCAGGAGGAGGATCGGGTGAAAAACGTATATTTCGTTCAGGTCGACGTCGCCGCGACGCTCGGCGCCCGTAACGCCTACCTGCCGTATACGGCGGGTATTCTTGCCGCGTCCGTATGGAGAAGCGAAACGGTAAGAAGAAACTGCGAATTCAAGGAATTCATTTTCCTTCGTGAAAACACCGAGACCGTCCTGCGCCGTATGGAACGGCCGTTCCTTGTCGCATTTACCAACTATTGCTGGAACACCGAGTACAATAAGCTGCTCGCCGCCGGCATCAAGGAGAAATGGCCGGAATGCGTGATCGTTTTCGGCGGGCATAATATTCCCGACGATTTTTCGTTCCTGGAAGAGTATCCGTATATTGACGTGCTCTGTCACGGTGAAGGGGAGGACGTTCTGCGGGACCTTTTCGACGCGCTTCTTCTCGGTCTGCCTCTCGGCGGCGTTGCCAATATCTCTTACAGGGATCCCGGAAAAGGACCGGTCCGGACCGCTTACGCCTGTCCGGGACCTATTGAGTCGTTTCCGTCGCCGTATCTCGACGGATGGTTAGACCCCATCCTCGAACAGCACCCGGATATTACGTTCAACGCGATACTTGAGACGTCACGCGGCTGTCCGAACAGGTGCGCCTACTGCGACTGGGGTCTGCTTCAGTCAAAGGTCCGTCAGTTCCCGATAGAAAGAGTCAAAGCGGAGATCAGGTGGTTCGGCGAGCATAAGATAGCGTTCGTCTGGGGCGCGGACGCAAATTTCGGTATGTTCCGCCGCGACCTTGAGCTGGCCGATGAACTTGTAAAGACAAAAAAGGCGACCGGATATCCCGAAAAGATGCGTGTGAACTACGCGAAGAACAATTTTGAAAACGTTTTCGCGATAGTTAAGAAGTTCAAGGAATGCGAGTTCGACCGCATCGGCGCGACGCTGTCTTTTCAGAGCCTTTCGCCCGTCGTATTAAAGAACATCGGCAGGACGAACGCCGATATAGAGTTCTATAAAAATCTGCTCACCAAATACAACACCGAAAAGATGAAGACCTATTCGGAGCTGATACTCGGTCTGCCGGGCGAGACCTACGAAAGCTTCATCTCCGGTATCGGCAAGCTGTTTGAGATCGGGCAGCATTTTGTGTTCGAGGTCTACGCCTGCATCGTTCTTCCCAACGCGCATCTCGGCAGGCCGGAAGTCATCGAAAAATACGGCATCAAGACGGTCAGAACGGAGATCGTGCGCCCGCATTTTGAGGACGTGGAATTCAACGTGCCGGAATACAATACCATCATCACCGAGACCGCCGACATGCCGCGGGACAAGTGGATACGCGCCAACGTGTTTTTCAGCGTCGCGAAAGCGTTTCACGGGAACGGTCTTCTGCGCGCCTTCGCTGTATACCTTTATTATCACAAAGGCATACCCTATGAGCGGTTCTACGACGGCATCATCGATTACTGTGAAAAACGCCCCGGGCTCGTTCTGGCAAAGGTCGTCGAAGAAGTCAGAAAAGACGCTCTTCAGCAGAGCGTCGGCGGCAGCAAGTATAAGCTGCAGGTAAAACAAACCGGGGACGTTATCTGGAACCCGCACGAATACATAGTCCTTAATCTTCTTGAGGATATCGACGGGTTCTACCGGGAAATACGACCGTATCTTGAATCGTTCTGCATCGAAAAAGACGTTTTCGGGGATCTGCTGGCTTATCAGGAGGGCATCCTGCGCAAACCCCGCGAAGCGGAGAGGACAGTCGACCTTGACTATGACGTCCACGGTTTCCTGTCGGACGTATACGTCAACAACGTCCACCCGCTCAAAAAGAAACGGCACAGGCTCGTTATGAGGGACACGGCTCCGTCGCCCGACTGGAAGCACTTCGGGAAATACGTTATCTGGTACGGGCATATGGGCTGGGCTTCATACAAGGACGATATTACCGTGACCGATCCCTGATAAAGGGGCAAAGAATATATGCAAAAACCTCCTGCGATACGGAAAACGGTATCGCAGGAGGTTTTTGCGGTCGTCCTTATCTGAATTCGGGAGCTACGCGATCTTCCGAGCGGTAAAAGCGGACCCGGTCGCGCCCGAATTCGTCAAGATAGAGGAGCAGGTGATCGAAATCAGAAAAGACAACGGGAAAGAGTGAATATGCGTTTTCGTCGAGAAATGCGAACTGGAAATCGCGACGGTACGCTCTTCGCGTTTTCATATCCACGCCCTCGATCTCGTCGCGGTAAACGGTATAAAATTCGCCGTTTTCCTCGTAGCTGAGGACGCCGTTGTTGCCGATACCCTCCTTGAGCAGCGAGTGCTTCTTCAGCGCGAAGTTTGAAAGCGTGACGCTGTTGATTATGTCGCGGTTGTTCCTTATGGTCGCCATCGTGGCTTCGATCTCATCCGGAGTTTCCGTAGGATACCCGAAGATGAAAAGTCCGTTGTTCCAGATGCCGGCTTCGTGCGAATCCCGAAGGATCTTCATCCGGTGTTCGGCGTCGATACCCTTATTCATAAGACGCATTATCCGCAGGGATTCACATTCGTAGCCCCACATGAACAGCCTCGCGCCCGCGCGGTACAGGTTGCCGAGGACTTCCGGTGTGAAGCCGTCCTCAAGACGCGCAAAGGAATAGAATCTTATATCAAGCCCGGCTTCTGTGATCGCCAGCGCGAGCCTGTTGTAGAACGCGGGCGGTATGCACTCGTCTGAAAACAGGAAGTACCGGGCGCCGAATCTGTCGCGATAATACTTCAGTTCTTCTATTATCCTGCCGATCTCTTTCGGGCGGTAGCCCTGCTGCCCGTAGTGGTAGTCGCAGAAACTGCATTTCCCCCAGTAGCACCCTTTGGAAAGCTGGACGGGAAAAACGGGCGAGGGGGTCAGATAAAGCGAAAGATCGTAATCTGAAAAATCAGCGGGAGCCGTTTCGTTCATGTCGATACGCAGCCCGGAAAAACCGGTCGAAACGCATTCGTTCTTTTTTCGGTCGAAATAAACGAGGTTGGTTACGTCGCGAATATCGCGTTTTCCGTCAAGATATTCGCAAAGCTCCGTAAGCGCGAGTTCTCCGTCGCCGATAGTGAGATAGTCGACGTAATCGGTAAAGATCTCGTCGTGTTTCATCATATCCGCGCATATCTGCGTGGCGTAATTGCCGCCGAGCAGCACCTTCGCGGACGTATTGTTTTTGAGGAAAAAAGCCAGAGTGAAAACGGGGATCAGCTGGCTGAGATCCGTAAGCGACAGGCTGACGGCGTCGTAGTTTTCTTCCGCGATCCGCCTCGCGGTCTTCTCCATGTAACCGAAAAACATATTGACGCTTCTGTCGTGCACCTGAGCCTTAACAGAGTCCCACGACAGCGGGAACAGGGGATTTGCGAAATAATTGTCAAGGTCCAGCTCGTTCGGCGCGA
The DNA here is from genome assembly GCA_017443405.1 of Clostridia bacterium. Taxonomy (GTDB): domain Bacteria; phylum Bacillota; class Clostridia; order Oscillospirales; family Acutalibacteraceae; genus RGIG2893. The sequence goes on from JAFRXS010000047.1 coordinate 16,751, forward strand.
AGGGCATTGACAGCACACGCAGGGCAAGCCGGAGGATATGCATCGCCCGGGCCATCTTCTCGGGAACAAAAAACTCTTCCCGGTTTTTCATCACGCGGACCGCCGAATCTGTATGCGTCCTGATATAGTCCGTCTCATCGCCGTGTTCGGCGTAAAACTTCTTGAGGGAAAGGTACTTTATGAGTTTAGTCTTTTCTTCATAAGTGCCTTCCGCGCGGACCTTTTCGGCGTCCGTCTTCTCGCATTCCGCCGAAAGCGCCGCAAGGTCGGCGCGGGCGCGTTCATCCGCGGCAGCCACGCGGGCGTCCGTGAGTATATCGTTGAAGAAAAGCGCGTTGAGATCGAGCGCTGTTGCTTCAAATCCCGCCTTCATCAGCTGCGCTTTAAGCAGCGGCGCGGCAAGATACGGGGAAACGGGATACCACTGCGGGGGGTGGATAAGCAATACTCTCATTCGGTCGGTTTCCTTTTTTGAGTAGTATGATCCTACGGATATACGAGACCGGGAAGCGGTACGCACCGCTGTTCCGGATATCTAACCAGTGTGATGTCTTGGCTCAATGCGAAAGGCATCGGGTTTAATGTATAATTAAATGCTATTAGTCGGATAATTAGTTAATTGTCTCCATTCGGAATGTCGGTGACAAGGTCATCAAGTTGCACAAGTCTGACTGCTGGTCTTATTCCTGTATCAAGACCGTCCGGACTATATGGAAGATAGTATGCGCAGCAAACACAACCCTCAAAATTCACTGCACTGTTCAATGTTGCCCCCTTCGGGGTACTGTCTTTTACTGCCGAACGAAGCCACCAATAACAGGCACCGTTTGTATGTGTCCAGTTTCCCTGACTTTTAGCATAATCCGTGGGATATGCCAATCTGAGCTGATCGTGTTTTTCCGGTCTGGAGGAAAAGCCGTTTTTAGGATCGGTTGCCTCGGCATAAGACAAAAGAAAGATGCGGTCATTGAAGTCTTCTGCGTTTGTTTTATTATTATGTGGTGTGGAATTACCGAGATCCGTATATATGATACCTTCTGTTTCGGCTTCCGAAAAAGCCGAATTTATAAATGTTGAATTCAGCCATTGCCGTATATCGCTGGTATAATAGTCTGCGGCAATTATCTTAAAATCAGGGTCCTTATAGAATTCCGGCGCATTCAGTCCTTTTTTTTGCTGTTTAATGTAAATGACATTTTCAATCGGCTGGGAATCTAAAACCATATCGCTTAACAGCAGATTATCATCTGAGCTTAATACTATCCAACGGATAGGTTCATAGCGATACCAGTATACAGAATTCAATGCAATGTCATATGACTGCTGCGTTGTTTTGCTCGATTGCTGGTGACAAAGATGCGCACGAAAGTCCGATAGTTTAATCGCTCTGTATTTTTCATTACTGTATTCGACGTCTGCGAAACACATATAATCCGACTGGACTGCAGAACCGACAGTTCCGTTTCCATTATAGTAACCATAAGACTTCCAGTCTAAAGGAAGACTGTTTAATTTTTCAATCAGATTTATATCTTTGACTTGTGATTGAGGATAGCTTCCAAAATAAATATAGTGCGCATCTGAGTTTTTCTCTTCGATGTATGATTCCGAAAAACTGAAAGTCATAGCATGCCGCATAAGAACAAATCCGCAACAGAGAAGCAGTAATACGCCTAAAAATAAAACGAAAAGGAACGATTTTTTATTTCTCATTGAAGGTTCACTTCCGTCTGTTCAATCAATCTATCAGGATATTTCAAGTAAGCTGCGCAGCGAATTCCGCCAACGTAACAGGAGGAATAAAACTGTCTGTCCGCATTGATCAGCTGATATTTCGTGTTGATGCTGATCACATCCGCTGCGCCGTCGCCCGGGGTGCAAAGCCATTGCCAGGAATAATAACCGTTCCGCTCATATTCGGAAAACGCACCTCTGCAACGGGCGTAATCTGTTATAGGCGCATATTCCAATTTCCCATTCCAATGTGGGTAAAACTGTTTCATAGAACTGTTTGGTTCGGAAACACTTCGTAATGACGGAAGAAAAACCTTATCATAGTTCATCGATAAAAGACCGTATTGGTTTTTTGTTTTCGATTCGTCAGTACGATATCCTTTCTTTTTTACTTGTTTTTGCTCCTCTTTTGTGAAAGCTTTTGAGTAGAATTCATTGTTCATCCATTTGCGAACTGAACAAGTCTTATAAAGATTGCTCGGAAGGAAAAACCATTCTGTGGCAGATAATTCCGTGTTGGAATTCGGTATTCCGTCCATATTTCTATCGATCCAGAATAAGCGGTTATTATAGGGCATGGCATCAAGTATCTTCTCGCTGACTATAAAACCATCGTCCAGACTAACAATATACCATTTTATTGGTTCAAAAAGGAACCAATAAGTCTTATTGAGGTCAAATCCGTTGTCATCCTGAAGTGATTCCTCGGATGTTGCAGGAGATAGAGTCGATTCGGGACGGTATCGTTCGATTACGACAGCACGATATTTATTGTCCTTATACTCGACATCGGCATATTTCATGCATTCGGTTTCTTGCATGGTGCCGTAAAAATCTTTACCCGAATAACAATCATTAAAATAAATCCAGTCAAGCTGAAGAAAAGATAATTCATGTAATAAGCTGTTGTCAACAACCAAGGTCTGCGGATATGTACCGAATGATATTGGATTATTGACATCTAATGAAACATAAGAGTCCTCTCGTTCTGCAGCCTCTAAATAATTGTGGTATAGAATAAACACGGGAATTAATACAATACAGATGCCAAGAAATACGCTTAAACGGCGTTGCATTCGTTTGCGTTTTGTTTTTTGTGCGAGCAATCTCTGCTCTCTCAGTTTGATGCTCCTTGATTTTGCCATACACCCTCCAGAATCGCGTTGGCATGTGGATATGGGATTAATCAGTCGAGTTTTTCATTTGAACGGTGTTCAGTCACCGAAATCGGAACGCAGAGCCACAAAAGAGTGTTGGATTATGGCGCTCTCAAAAGCGTAAAAAGCGGCACGTTGAGATCGTTCGTTCTTTCAACATGGAGCGCGGGCACGGAATACCTTCGGATCTACCGATACGCGCACTTCTATCCCCGGATCAGGAAAAAATACGGAATGAAATAACGGCCGGACTACTTCCCGTTCTCCGTGAACGTCTGTTCCACGGTGTTGTTCATTCCTGTGAACAGCTGCGCGTCGTCTCGGCGGCCGTACCAGACGCAGATGCGCGCCCACTCGTCCCAGGACGGGGCGGCGCGGTCGACGGCATAAAGGCGGTTCGTTTTTTTCTCCGGCGGCGCGTAGCGGTCCGTATAGATGCGTTTGTAGTAATTGTAGAGATCGTATGAAAGAGTCAGGGATAATTCGTTTTTACCGGGACGCTTCATGACTTCCTTCTGATACAGCAGAAGGTCGCCCAGTATATCGGGATCCGTGCCGAAACGGCCTACAAAGTCTTTAAGCTCGCGGTAAAAAGCGTCGGCGTGTTTCATGAGGAAGATAAACAGGAATTCGTCGAATGCCCAGGTCAGTTTTTCTTCTTCGCCGTATACGCAGGAAAAAGAGTTTTTGCCGGCGATGACTCCGTCTACAAGCTCCGCTATCCTGCGGTAAGCCTCCCCGCATACGCTGTTTTCTCCCTGTTCGCGGCACCGGTCGATCAGCGACTCGTAGAAATCCCTGTACGAAACGTTTTTTTCTTTCCTTAAGTAGATGGCTACCGCTCTGGTCATCGCCAGATTGTGCAGCGCCTGAATGAATACGGCGAATATGCAGGAACGCTTCCAGCCCTCGATCCCCATCGCGGAGGTGGATATGACGACGTTGGAGTGTTCCGGTACGTCTTTTTTATCAACCTTGGTATGAAACTGGGTGAAGCTTGTTTTTACCGTCCGGATATCGAAACGCTCGCGGTATTCTTTCGATCCCAGAAGCGAATTCGGAAGGAGTTCGCAGGGATAAATACCTATCGCGGTGTGCTGGTTGCAGTCAAGCAGCGTGCAGATCCCGTCGGCAAAACTGTCGTAGGTCTCGCCGGGGAGACCGAGTATCAGCTCGGAATAGACGTGCGTCCCCGCCTCGTTATATCGGGTCATCAGATTCTTGAAGTGTTCCAGCTCCATATTGCTCCTGCCGATGTTTTCAAGCACCTCGGGAGACAGGCTCTGGAACGAGAGCGTGGGCGATTTGCCGATGCGGCTGCGCATCAGCTTCGTGCTGATATCGAAGACCACGTCGTCCTTGTTCTTCGTGTAATTGGTCTTGAATACCTGCGGATAACCGTACTTTTTATTCGACTCTATGATCATGTCGGTGATCTCTTCGTCTCTCGGGAAAAGCCCGAAGTTCGCGTCGGCGCAGTAGACGAATTCGATCCTGTTTTTGACCATCCAGTCGATCTCGGCTCTTATGCGGCTGTCCGGAAACATACGGATACGCGATTTGAGCGCGCCCCAGTCGCAGAACGCGCAGCGGTTGGGACAGCCGCGGTTTGTCTCCCAGATCATCGAGGGCGTTATTCCGGAGTTTTTGACGATATCGTCGAAATAACCCTCAAGGTAAGGGGAGGGGTAGTTCTCGATCGTCGGCGGCACGCGGTATTCGGTCGTGACTGTCACTCCGTTTTTCCGGTAGGAGATATTGTTTACTTCGCTGAGGTCTCCTCCGGAGGCGAACGCCAGCAGAAGGGATCTGAAAACCTCTTCGCCCTCGCCGTGCATGATGATATCCGCTTCCGGTATCGTGTCGAGGTCGCTTCCGTCGGGACGGACGCTGTGTCCGCCGAACGCGACGATCGCGTCGGGATAGACCTCTTTGAGCTTTTTCGCGAACCGGCGGTTGTATTCCATGTTCCAGACGTAGGAGGAAAAGCCGACGAAATAGGGATCTTCGAGCGAGGCGACGGCAGTATCTATATCTTCGCGGGTAAAGATGAATCTCCCGAGCTCGTATTCCCGGCGGATCGCTTCGTCGGCAAAAGCATACGCGGCAAGGCAGCCCGCCGCATAGGGCAGGTAGGCGCTTTTAACGCTTTCGCCGTAAACGGCGCTGGCCTGTACCAGGTAGACTTTCTTCATTCCTTTTCTTCTTTCATCTGAAGGTATCCGTGTTTTTCCGGGCGCCGGAGCTACGTCTGTTCTTTTTTGTACTGCAGACGGTAGTCCCGCACGAAATCCCTGCCGTATCTTGACAGGTAAAGCAGCAGATGGTCGGTATCCGTGAAGCCGAGGCTCCACAGACAGTCCGCCGTCTGCGCGAGGAAACGGCGCTCGAACGTCATGCGGTCGTGCTTGACCTTTTCCATCGTGGTGTTCACCGAATGGTAGCTGCAGGAAACATGGAAATCGCCGTTTGATTTGTAATCGGTGATCCCGACCTTGTCAAGCTCGTTTTTCAGTATGGCGTTTTTCTTGAGCGAGAAGTTGGAGGGCGTACAGCTGTTGATGAGCATGCGGTCCTCGATCACGTCTATCGTCGCCTGAAGCTCTTCCGGCGTTTCGGTGGGATAGCCCAGAAGGAACGTGCACTGCGTCCACATGCCTATATCTACGCAGTCGCGCAGTATGCGCATTCGCACGTCGGGGTCGATGCCCTTGTTCATCAGCTCCAGCAGACGCGGCGAAGCCGCTTCAAACCCCCAGGAGAAGTATTCCGCGCCGGAATCGTGCAGCTTTTTGAGCAGCCCGCGCGTGAAACCGCGGTCGAGCCTTGCGAACGAATAGAAGTGTATGCGTATGCCGCGGGCGTTGAGCTCGTCGATGAATTTATCGTAGAAGCGCGGCGGCACGGCCTCGTCGACAAAGATGAAGTGATCGACGCCGTAGCGGTTTTTCAGGTATTCCACCTCGTCGGCGGCGTGCCTGACGCCCTTGATGTCGAATTTCTGCTGACCGGTATAGAAATCGCAGAACGCGCACTTCCCCCAGTAGCAGCCCTTTCCGAGCTGGACCGGCAGGACCGTTTCCGGTGAGAAGTATTTCGAGAGATCGTAATCGTCGAAATCGGGGAACGAGAGAGCGTCCATATCAAGCAGCGGAGCCGGTTCGTTCGCGGTCACCTGCCCGTCCCGGAGCCGGACCAGGGAGTGAACGTCTTCTATCGCCCTTCTTCCCTCCATGTATTCCGCAAGCTCGACTGCGGCGATCTCGCCGTCGCCGACCGAAACGAAATCACAGAAAAGGGTGAAGAACTCAGGGGTCTCCTTTATCTCGGTGATTATCTTGTAGATGTAATTGCCGCCGAGACAGACTTTCTTGTCGGTGCGCTCCCTGAGCATACGGGAGAGCGTCAGCGCCGGCACGAGCTGACTGAGGTCAGCTACGGAGATGCCCACAAGATCGCAGTCGGCCAGTGGCATTTCCGGCAGTTTTCTCTCGAAATAGGAGATGAACATATTGCGGTCCAGGTCGCGGCTCAGCGACTTGACGTCGGCATAGGAATAGGACATGACCGGATCGGATATGTAATTGTCAAGCATTATCTTTGCCGGTGCGTAGGGGAGGGAAATTATCTTCAGCGCGTCGACCAGCAGGTCCTTCGCCTTGAACAGAGTTTCGGGTTCGTAAAAACGCTCTCTGTCCTTCATCACCCGGACGGCGTCCTCAACTCCGTCAAGCACGCGACCGATAAAGCCGTCGCCCCGGGCAAGTAATTCGCTTATGGTCCTGAAGCGAAGAAGCTTCGTCCGGACGTCTCTTGAGTAGGAGGCGAAATTCTTCTCGGGATCGTCAAGGGAGGAAACGAGCTCCCTAAGAGCGGGCAGTTGACGCTTCGCGTTTTCAAGGCTCTCTTCAACTGTGTTCCGGGTCAGGATATCGTTGAAAAACTCTATATTCAGATCGTAATACGCGGCGGCAAAGCCGGCGGCTTTTAACTGGCCGACCAGCACCGCGCCGGATAGATACGGATTCATCGGATACCACTGTGGCACCGAAACAAACAGAGTTTTTGCCATGAGACCTCTCGGAACTTCAGTATTTCAGGGTAACGTCGCTGTCGGGAAACGCGCGGCAGGGATGGATGAAGCCGAATTTGACGTCGGCATTCCGGCGGCCGTCGCCGGAGTCGAAAAAATGCGTTACGCGGCCCTGTAAGAGTTTTGCGCGGCAAAACGCGCAATCTCCGGTACGGCATTTATTGAAAAGAAGGATGCCGTTTCGCTCAAGCGCGTTTATAAGCGGTTCGTCGGAATAACAGTCGAGACCGTTTGTTTCGCCGCCGGCGATCACGGTGCAGCGAAACTGTTCCCGCCCGACGGAGCGCCCGGGAGCGTCGGTGAACAGTATACGGGTTCTCAGACCTTCAAAGGCGGCGGACGCGGATTCGCAGAAAACCTTCTTACCGCATATGAAAACGGTGTCGGCTATTATGTTTTGCTTCGCGGGCAGGTCGTCCGCGCCGCGGCAGAGGTACGCGGAGGCGCGGTCGTTTTTTTGCATCGCCAGGGCGCAGCCGAGACCCGTTCCGTCGGCGATGACCGCGCAGGTCTCGCCGTCGCGCGGCGGCTGACGGAAGAAATACCCGACCGGAGGTCCCGAGAGCAGTTCGTCGCCTTCACGCAGCGCGTCTATGCGCGCAAACGCGGCGGGATCGCCTGTCGGATCGACGGTGATCTCCCAGACTCCCAAAAGCGCGTCTGCGGGCGTCCCGCTGAGGAAAAACGGGCAAAGCGCGCCGTCGATGAGCAGGTTTATGTACTGTCCGGGACGGAATACGGGGAGTCTGCCGCCGTCGCCGCGCAGCCGCAGCGCGACAGATCCGTCCGGGGCGTTTTCCCTTTCGCTGACGGTCAGAGAGATACGCTCCGGATGCAGTTCACCGCCCATCGCGACGGCTCCGGCGGGCGCCTTTATCGGCGCGGAGGACGCGCTTTCAAAATGCGCTTCCCGCACTTTTTTTATGCCGGTAATGGCATTTACGTCCCTTATCAGGGAAAACGCAGTATGCTTCATCTTGTCCCTCACGTAAGGCTGTCGCGGCCGAGGATGTACTTTGCTTTGCCGAAGCCGGTGCTGAAAGCTGAGGAATAACCGTTGAGGTTCATTCCGTAACCGCCGACGAATTCCAGCCCCGGGATATCGGAATACCGTTTATCCATCAGCTTGTGCGAAAAGATACTGTCCCAATTCGATTCCTTGTAGCCGTAGATCGAACCGCCGGGGGAATTCATATAGCGCGCGAAGGTGACGGGCGTCGCGATCTCCATCTCTTCGATATGACCGCGGATGTCGGTCCCCGTCGCCTTCTCGAAGACTCCTATCATTTTTTCTGTGAATCCGTCCTTGATGCGGTGGTAGTCCTCCGCGCTTACTCCGTCCCAGAAATCGGACGTGAACAGCGTCGTCATGGTGAGGATGCAGGTCCCCTCGGGGGACGCCCCGGGATAAGCGGCGTTGATACAGACCGTATTTTGTACGCCGTTGGTTTCGGGCAACGCCATATCCCTTACCTGTTTGACCGTATCCATATCCGGATAGATGAAGTATGAATAGTCGTTCAGCCCGAGTTCGGACGAGGAACGGTCCAGTCCGAGGAATACGCAGAAACCTCTGCCTCCGAGCTCGCGCGCGTTGGTTTTTTTTGTGTCACTCACGCTTACGCGGCGCGGGTCGATCATGGTGCCGTAGACGGTGTGCGGAGACAGGTCGCAGATCACGCAGCCGGCGCCGTATTCTCTTCCGTCCGCCGTCACGACGCCTCTTACGCCGTCGGCTCCGACAAGGACCGTTTTTACCTCGACCCCGGTGTAGAGATCTCCGCCGTTCTCCTCGAGGCAATCCGCCAGCGTCAAAGTCATTTCGAGGCTGCGCGATTTGGGTATGACCGACTTCATTTCAATATATGAATTGACCATGCTGAGGTAGTGCATGAACGTGAGGTCGTTGCCGTCTGCGCAGAGATACGCCCAGTAGCCCCTGAATATATCCGCCGCCTTGCCCGTAAGACCAGCGGCGGCAAGACCGTCGTCGAGACTCATCGTACAGGTGTGAAGGAAATCCCTGTGGCGCAGCAGTCGGCGGATCGCGTCTGCGGGGCTTTTCGCCTTGCCCAGTTCCTCGGTGGCTTTCAGGTACTCGGCGGCAAGATCGAACACGGCTTTTATTGTGTCCCGGCTTCCCGGCACGTAACGCTCCATGGCGTCGATATACTGAGGTATGCCGAACGGCATCGTGACGTCGATGGGGTCGGGCGAGCCGTAGGTGATAAGACGGTAAGCCTCCGGTACGGCTGCCCATTCGATCCTGTCCGAGATGCCGAGAAAATCGAACAGCTGTCTCACGCTGCCGGAGCGGTTTTCGTCCCTGCCGAAGCCGCACAGCTCGTGAAGCGAAACCTCGAACTCGAACCTGCCCCGGCGGAAAGACGTCGCGACGCCTCCGGGGGTACGGTTCTTTTCGAAAAGAGCGACCTTTTTCCCGCCCTTTGCCAGCGCCGCGGCGGCAGCAAGACCGCCGTTACCCGCGCCGACGACTATCACGTCGTACTTCTTCATTTCGCTGCTCCGATGAAACAAACCGTTTATTTACTGTCGTTCCGGTCCGCTCTTTCTTCAAGATAGATACTGCGGTTGTCCTTACGTCCGAACCAAGCCACGATCTTGGCGTACTCTACCCAATCGTCGAAGTAACGGGCGTCTATTTTCATTTCGTGTTTTTTCCTGACAAGCGGCACCCGTTTGTTTTTGAGCGTATTTATGAAATAGCTCTCAAAATCATATTCCGAAACTACCGTGCCTCCACCGTAGAAAGGACGCTTTATCATAGCGCGCTGAAAACGCAGCAATTCGTCAAACAGTACGCCGTCGTCGAAGAATCCCGACAAAAACGTTTTAGCGTCTTCGTAAAACGCGTCAAGATCCCACACCGTGCAGAGGAAGATATACTCCTCGAACGGCCAGCGAACGGTTCCGAAGCGGTCGTCGGCGATCACAAATTCCGTGCCGGGGACGCCGTCCGCGATGTCCTTAAGGCGTTTTTCTACGGTCGCGACAGCTTTCGCCGCGGAATTGTCGGAACTTTGCAGCCACCGGAGCGTTCTTTCGTAGAAATCGGAGTAGCCGACGCCGTACTCGTTGTGAAGGAACAGGGAGAACAGTTGGAACAGTCCCAGGTGATGGAAGCACTGCACGGTGAACGAGAACAGGTTCATCGATATCCAGTCCCGGTCCGTCATCGAATATGTGGAAGTGATAAGATTCGAGTATTCGGTAATACCGTCGGGTATCGCTCCCTCGATATGCGGCTGGTTAAGCGGGATCCTGGAGGTGCGGATCTTATACTTTTCAACGTAGTCCGGCGAAGCCATCACGGAGCAGGGTAGCCATTCGCAGTTGTGGATGTAGATGGAATTGTGCTGACCGAGGCACAGCAGCCGATCGATGCCCTCCGAGAAACTCTGGCGGGTCTCGCCCGGCAGTCCGAGGATCAGCTCGGTATAGGTGCTGATGCCTGCCGCGTTGTACATCTCCATAAGCTCCTTGTAATGCTCTACGGAGATGTTTTTTCTGCCGATATTGGCGAGCACCTCATCGCTCATGGACTGGAATGAGAGCGTGATGCCCTTACTCAGACTGTATTTTTCCAGGGCGCAGCCTATTCGGAAGATCCTGTCGTTACTGTTCTTCGCGTATGACGTCTGGTAGCCTTTCGGAAAACCGTTTTTCAGGTACATCTCAATGATGTAGTCGGTTATCTGCTCGTCCCTCTCGAATATGCCGAAATTGGAATCGGCGGAGCCCATACCGAAAATTCTGTGCTCGCTTATCCAGCGTATCTCGCTGAAAACGCGTTCAAGCGGGAATTTGCGGATTCGGGATTTCATATTGCTCCAGTCGCAATATGTGCACGAATTCGGACACCCGCGCGTGGTTTCGATAAGCGCCATGAAGACCTTGTCTTTATTCTCGGCGAGTATCTTATCGAAGTACCCCGTCAGGTAGGGAGAAGGATAGTCGATCGTGTCGCCGGTTCCGAGGGGAGAGCCGGGAGTCGTGACGACGCCGCGGGCGCCGCGGTAAGAGATACCGCCGATATCTTCGACACAGCCGATCCCCGCGGTACAGAGCAGCAGACGGCGGAACGCCTCCTCGCCCTCGCCGTGGATGAGATAATCTATATACGGGCATTCCTCAAGGAGCCCGCCGCCGGGAGTTACGTGATGGCCGCCGAAGACCGTCACGCAGTCGGGAAAGCGCTCCTTGATCCGGCGGGCGATATACTTGTTGTATTCGAAATTCCAGATGTAGGAGGAGAAGCCGACGACCGACGGGTCCTCTATTTTTTCGATCAGCTGCTCAGGAGGCTCACGCAGGAAAAAAATATCTTTCAGTTCGAAGCGGCTGCTCACCGCTTCGTCGTTCATGGCATAGGACATCAGGGCGGCGGCCGTGTAGGGCAGGTGCGCCGTGTTGCCGTAGGGATAATTCACCTGCAGCATATAGATGTTCCGTTTCTTTTCGTCAGCCATAGAACCTTTGATAGAGGATCGAATCCTTTTTCAGCATATCGCGCTTTTTCATGAAACGGATATGCAGCGCGGTCTTGAGATAGAGCGCAGTCTGCCGGAAGGAGTTTTTTGACTTTCCCTGCTTGCGGGAGTAGCAGTCTGTGGGGATCTCGACGAAACTGTAGCCGAGCCGCAGAGGCTTTAGCACCATTTCGATCAGTATCGGGAAACCTTCGCTCTCCCATGCGATCGACTGATAAAGTTCGGTCGGGACGATCTGGTACGGTATCGTGAAATCCGTCATCTTTACACGGAACAGGAGCTTTAAAAACTGCTGCGCGGCAAAGTTGAGCAGACGTCTCACCGTATTGTATCCGTGGAATGAACAGCCGCGGAGCCAGCGTGACGCGGACACTACGGTGTCGCCGTCACGTTTCGCGCCGGCTATCATACCGGCAACGCAGCCGAGGTCCAGAGCCATGTCCGACGCCATCAGTATGCAGTGGCTGCCGCGGGCGATATCGATCATCTCGGTCAGGGCGGATATGCCCTTTTTGCGCTGCATGAAGGTGACGACGGGAACGTCGGACTCCATCGCCGCCAGCTCGTCCACGACCGCTTTGCACCCGGGCGTTATGTGCTGTGAATAGCCGATGATGATCTCGCGCAGATCGCGGTGATCGCAGATATCCAGTACGCCGAGGACCGTTTCCCGCAGGGAATCCGTTTCGTCGACCGCGCCCATCATGAGCGTCACGTTCTTGAATACCGCCATTTTTTAACCGCCTGTATATTCCACGGTGATGCCGGGGTTGAACATTCGTCCGTCTTTGCCGAACCACGCCGCGTCGCGCGCGTATTCCGGCCAGCTCTCCGTCGTTTTTTCGTTGTCTACGCGGATCCTGTTCGCTTTTTTTTGCGGAGGAGCGTAATTGCCTTCTATAGCGTCGGTAAAATACCGGTGCCAGTCATAAGAGAATTCGCGGGAGAAGTGGTTTTTGAGCGGTCTTTTGAGTATGCAGCGCTGATAACCGTACAGCTCGTCAAGGACGTCTTCTTCAATGCCCATCGATAGGAACAGCGGGCGCATCGCCGCGTAATACTCGTCAAGTCGGTATATCACGTCCATGAACGGGGTCGCGTTGGGCTCCCATGATATATTCCCGTAGACGTCGTTGGTGTAGAGGATCATGGGCTCCTCTCTCAGGACAGTATTGTAAAAACGCAATAAGACTTCGTATCCGTTATTGACGACGTGTTCCCTGCTGTGCTTCGCGAAATCGATGACAACGTTGTAGAAATCCTCGTAGCGTATATGTTTTTCATAGAAGGCATAGATGGCGAGACTGCGCAGCATGCCGTTGTGATGCATGGACTTTTCGAAGCAGGCGAAGATGTTTGCGTCCACCCACTGCTCTTCCGACATCGTATTCGTGGCGACCACGTAATTCGACCGCTCGGTTATCTCGGAATCCGTTTTTGAATGAGCCGTCAGAAAAATGACGTTCGCCGTCCGGATGCCGTATTTTTTCATGTATTCGGGCTGCGCCATCGGAGAATTCGGCAGCAGCTCGCAGTTGTATACGCTTATGAAGCGGTGCTGCCCGTTTTCAAGCAGAAGCCCCAGACCGCGGCAGAAACTCTCGTATGTTTCCAACGGCAGACCGAGGATAAGCTCCGAATAGGTGGATACCCCCGCCGAACGGTACAGGGCTATCTGCTCTCTGAGCTGGTCGAGAGTCATGTTCTTTCTCCCGATGGCCTTGAGCGTTTCGGGATTAAGGCTCTGGAAGGACAGCGTCGCGCCTTCCTTTGTTATCCCGTCCTTTTCAAGCATGCGGTTGATGCGGAATACGCGGTCCGGGTTGTTTTTGGCGTAGTTCGTGCGCAGGCGCTCCGGGTAGCCGTACTTTTCCCTGACCTCGATAAGATGCCGGGTTATCTCCTCGTCGCGCTCGTACGCGCCGAAATTTGCGTCGGCTCCCCACAGGAACGCTACCTTGTGCTCGGCGAACCAGTCGATCTCGGCAAGGACTCGCTCCATGGGGAACAGCCTGACCTTTGACGCTGTGCAGCCCCAGTCGCAGTAGGCGCAGCGGCGCGGACAGCCCCGGGAGGTCTCAAGAATGGCGTCCAGCTGCATGTCGGGATGTTCTTCCAGTATGCTGTCGAACACCCCCGTCAGATAGGGCGACGGGTAGTCGACGCGTTCCTGCACGACCTGCTGTGTGGTGACGAAGCCGTCGCCGCTGCGGAAGCTCAGATTGTTTATGCCGCGGAAATCGGGATCATCTTTGAGCAGCTCCAGCAGAAGTGAACGGAACGCGTCCTCTCCTTCGGCGTGGATAAGGAAATCAATGAAAGGGTATTGTCTTAAAAAGCTGTCGTCGGGCGGTACGTTGTGACCGCCGAAGATGATGACGCAATCCGGAAATCTTTCCTTTGTCTTTCTCGCGAGGGCAAGATTGTAACGCGTGTTCCAGATATAATTGGAAAAACCGATAACGGCCGGCGTCTCGAAAGACGCGACGGCCTCGTCCGTAACCTCCCGGGTAAAGACGAAACGTTTGAAGGCGTATGCCTCCCGGACCTTCTCGTCCTCCCAGGCGCTGGCTACAAGCAGACCGGCCGCGTACGGCAGATAGGCGGCCTTGAATATGTCGCCGCCGTATGTGGTCGATGCCTGTACCATGTATACGTTTTTCATCGGTTTCCTTTCTTCCTGATTTAAATATATGTATACATATTGATTATAATATAACCGTCGGACAAAATCAACTTAAAAAGCGGACTTTTATTATTTTGAGATCATACGAGGAAAGCGCCCGGACCGGACTCGGTGACAAAAACAGCCCGCGGATAAAGCGTTCCGGTTATTGTATCTCGTACAGTTCCCTGACGTGGTCGACGAATTTGCCGGCGAGCGCGCTCAGGGGTTTTTCTTTGTCCCACGACAGGCGGTAGCTGAGCTTTACCTCGGGCGAAAGGCTCTTTATGACCACGTTTGTTCCCGCGGGTATGCTGTCCGCCACGGAGGCGGGGAACAGGGCTACGCCTATGCCGCGCTCGACGAGCCTCGACGCGTTTGACGAGTGGGCGGTCTTGACGACGAAGCGCGGTTCCTTGCCCGTTGTCTCAAACCAGTCGCGTATCTCCTCCTCGCGTGATTTTCTTGAGGATATTATCAGATCGTCGTCCGCCAGCTCACCGACGGTGACGGTCTCTTTGCCGTTCGCCGCCAGGGGATGTACGGCGGGGATAAGGGCGACCCAGTGCTCGGAGAACACCTTGACCGAGTCGAGCAGGTCGTTGTTCGTCGGGGACATGGTGACCGCGAAATCGATGAGTCCCGCTTTCAGGCGGTCGGTCAGGTCGTCGACCGTGCCGCACCAGAGATTGTAGGTCACGCCGGGATATTCCTTTTTGAACGACTCGATCCAGCGCGCGACGAGCGTCGGTCCGCCCGCGTCGACGTGGCCGATATAAAGCGTGCCGCTCACGCCCTGCTTTATGCCCTTGACCTCGGAGCTCGCGATATCCGTCAGAGCCAGCAGCTGCCTGCCCCGTCTCCGGAGGGCGATCCCCTCCTGCGTCAGCGTGACGTTTCTTTTGCCCCTTATCAGCAGGGTGCAGCCGAGCTCTTCCTCAAGGTCCATCAGCGCCCGGCTCAGCGGCGGCTGGGAGATATGCAGCTTTTCCGACGCTCTCGTGATATTCCCCTCCTCGGCGACGGCCAGAAAATACCTGATTTGACGCAGATCCATGATAAGGGCTCCTTTTATTATGCTTTTTCGGTATCATTACCCCGATATTATATGTATTTTATTTCTTATTGTCAAGGATGTATAATGTCCGACGTAAGAAAAGCTACGTTCCGCCGGGAGGCATCCCATGAAACAGTATGACAGAGAATATCTTAAAAAAAGCTACGACGGGCTCCACGGCGCCCGCGACGCCTGCGGCGTGGGTCTTATAGTGAATATAGACGGCAAAAAAGAACACAGGACGGTCAGCGACGCGCTGAGCATCGTCGAGAGACTCGACCACCGCGCCGGCAAGGATGCGAGCGGCGAGGTGGGCGACGGAGTCGGCATCCTTCTGCAGGTGCCGCATACGTTCTTCAAAAAAGCCGCGAAAGACGCGGGCGTCGCGGTCGACGGCGAGGGCGAATACGGCGTGGGGATGTTCTTTCTGCCCCGCGAAACGCGGAAAAGGAGGCTGTCCGAACGCCTTTTCGGAGTCATCTGCGAAAAAAACGGACTCAGGCTCCTCGGATGGAGGGACGTCCCGACAAATCCGGAGATACTCGGCAAAAGAGCGCTTGACGCTATGCCGTGCATAAAGCAGTGCTTCGTCGAAAAGCCCGATGACTGCGAAAAGGGACAGGCGTTCGACCGCAGGCTCTACGTCTGCCGCAGGGAATTCGAGCAGAGCGCGGACGACGTCTACATCAATTCGCTCTCGTCGAGAACGGTGGTCTACAAGGGCATGTTCCTCGTCGGGCAGCTCCGCGCGTTCTACCCCGATCTGGAGGACGAGGATTTCAAGTCCGCGATAGCTATAGTGCATTCGCGTTTTTCGACCAACACGACGCCGTCGTGGGAGAGGGCGCATCCTTACCGCCTTATAGCCCATAACGGCGAGATCAACACCATCAGGGGCAACTACGACCGCATGCTCGCGCGCGAGGAGACGCTGTATTCCCCGCAGCTCGAGGAGGACGCAGAAAAGATATTCCCGGTCATCAGCAAAACGGGATCGGATTCCGCGATGCTGGACAATACGCTCGAGTTCTTCATGATGAACGGGATACCCCTGCCCCTTGCCGTCATGATGACGGTGCCGGAGCCGTGGAGAAACGACCCGTATATGGATAAACGCAAGGCGGATTTCTATCATTATTACGCCACGATGATGGAGTCCTGGGACGGTCCGGCGGCGATACTTTTCACCGACGGAGAGATCGCCGGCGCGACGCTTGACCGCAACGGTCTGAGGCCTGCGAGATACTGCGTGACCGACGACGGACGCCTGATTCTTTCCTCCGAAACTGGCGCTCTCGAGCCGGACCCCGCTCATACCGTCAAAAAGTCGCGCCTGGGGCCGGGCAGGATGCTGCTCGTCGATACGGCGCGAAAAAGGATAATATCCGACGGGGAGTGCAAGTCGCTCTACGCGGGCGAGCACCCCTACGGCGAGTGGCTTTCTCTCAATCTCATGCGGCTGTCGGAGCTTAGCATCCCCAACAAAAAGATCCCGGTACACACGCAGGACATGCGCGACAGGCTCTATAAGGTGTTCGGATACACCTACGAGGACGTCAAGAACGAGATCCTTCCCATGGCGGAAAAGGGGACGGAAGCGACGGCGTCGATGGGGACGGACATACCGCTCGCCGTGCTGTCGGAGAAGCATCAGCCGCTGTTCTCGTATTTCAAGCAGGTTTTCGCGCAGGTGACCAATCCGCCGATAGATTCGGTCAGGGAGGAGATAGTCACCGATACCGCGGTATATATCGGTTCGGACGGCAACCTCCTGAAGCCGTCGGGCGAAAACTGCCGCGTGCTGCAGATAAACGATCCGATACTCACCGAAGTCGATCTGCTTAAAATCAAGGCGCTCGACCGCGACGGGCTCAGAAGCGGAGTCGTTTCGATACTCTACTACAAGAACACATCGCTCGAAAAGGCGATAGAAAGACTGCTTGTCGCGGTCGACGGCATCTGCCGCAAGGGCGTGAACATCGTCATCCTTTCGGACAGGGGCGTCGACGAGAACCACGTGCCGATCCCGTCGCTTCTTGCCGTGTCGGCGGTGGAGCAGCATCTTGTGGAGACGAGGAAGCGGACGGCCGTTTCTCTCATCATCGAAAGCGGCGAGCCGAGGGACGTTCACCAGGTCGCGGCGCTGCTGGGATTCGGGGCGAGGGCGGTCGATCCGTATCTCGCGCACGAATGCATAGTCGAGCTCATTGACCTTAAGATACTCGACAAGGACTACCATACCGCCATCGACGACTATAACAGCGCGCTGCTGCACGGGATAGTCAAAACCGCCGCCAAGATGGGCATCTCCACGCTGCAGTCCTATCAGTCCGCCAAGATATTCGAGGCCGTCGGTCTCGCTCCGGATCTTATCGACAGATACTTCACGGGGACGGTCAGCCGCGTCGGCGGCATAGGGATCGATGAAATCGCCGAGGGCGTGCTTTACAGACACGACAGGGCGTTCGACCCGATGGGGCTCGCGGTCGACACTTCGCTCGACAGCACCGGCTTCCACGCCCTCAGGAGCGGCGCGGACAAGGAGGACCATATGTATTCCCCGCAGACGATCGTGACGCTGCAGAGAGCCGTGAGGGAAAACAGCTACCCGCTGTTTCGCAAATACACCTCGCTTGTGGACGACGACACGCCGCATACGCTAAGGGAGCTCCTCGATTTCAGGACGGACGGCGGCAGCGTGCCTCTTGACGAGGTCGAAAGCGCCGGCGAGATAGTCAAACGCTTCAAGACCGGAGCGATGTCCTACGGCTCGATCTCGAAGGAGGCGCACGAAACTCTCGCGGCGGCGATGAACCGTCTCGGCGCGAAGTCCAACACGGGCGAGGGCGGCGAGGACCCGGCGCGTTTCGGTACCGAAAAAAACAGCAAGATAAAACAGGTCGCGTCCGGCAGGTTCGGCGTGACGAGCGAGTATCTGGGCAACGCCGAGGAGATACAGATAAAGATGGCGCAGGGCGCGAAGCCCGGCGAGGGCGGTCACCTGCCCGGCAAAAAGGTCTATCCGTGGATAGCCGAGCGCAGATACTCGACCCCGGGAGTCGCCCTCATCTCTCCGCCTCCGCACCACGACATATATTCGATAGAGGACCTGGCGCAGCTCATCTACGACCTCAAGAACGCGAACAGGCAGGCGAGGATATCCGTCAAGCTCGTTTCCGAGGCGGGCGTGGGGACGGTAGCCTGCGGAGTCGCGAAGGCGGGGGCTCAGGTCATACTGATCTCCGGCTACGACGGCGGGACCGGCGCTGCGCCGCAAAGCTCGATACACAACGCCGGACTGCCCTGGGAGCTCGGGCTCGCGGAAACGCAGCGCAGCCTTATCGAAAACGGACTGCGCGAGCGGGTGGTCATCGAGACCGACGGTAAGCTCATGAGCGGACGCGACGTGGTCATCGCCGCTTTGCTCGGGGCGGAGGAATTCGGCTTCGCGACCGCTCCGCTGGTCAGCATGGGCTGCATGATGATGCGCGCCTGCAACCGTGATACCTGCCCCGTGGGCATAGCCTGCCAGAACGAGCTTCTGCGCAAAAGGTTCGCGGGCAAGCCCGAGCACGTCATGAATTTCATGCTCTTCATAGCCGAAGAGGTCAGGGAAATCATGGCGGAGCTGGGGTTCAGGCGGTTTTCCGATATGGTCGGCAGAAGCGACCTGCTCAAGGTCAAGGACAAACAGATAACGAAACGGGCGGAAAAAGTCGATATGAGAGGGATCATCGGGGATACCTTCGCCGGAACGGGGGCGCGCCGCTTCGATCCCGCGCAGGTCTACGATTTCCATCTTGAGAATACCCTTGACGCAAGAGTCCTGCTGCCGGAGTTCGGCCGCTGGGACTCAAAAGGCGTCCTGCGTATCGGCCCGGTACCGCTCACAAGCGCCGACCGGACCGCCGGAACGATGCTCGGCTCAGAGATCACGAAACGGTTCGGCTCATCGCTCCCCGAGGACAGCGTCGTCGTCGAAATGAGCGGAGGCGCGGGACAAAGCTTCGGAGCGTTCATCCCGGCGGGACTGACGCTGAAGCTCGAGGGCGACGCCAACGACGGCTTCGGCAAGGGGCTCTCGGGCGGCAAGCTCATCGTCGTTCCTCCGCGCGGCGCGAAATACAGGGCGGATGAGAACGTCATCATAGGCAACGTCGCCCTCTACGGAGCGACCGGCGGCAAGGCGTATATCAACGGTATCGCCGGCGAGCGCTTCATGGTCAGGAACTCCGGCGCGGTCGCCGTCTGCGAGGGCTGCGGCGATCACGGCCTTGAGTATATGACCGGCGGCAAGGCTGTCATCCTGGGCGGGATCGGCAAGAATTTCGCCGCGGGGATGAGCGGAGGCGTCGCCTATATACTTGACGGGGATCACTGCCTGTATATGAAAACGAACACGTCGCTCATAGAGATCGAGGAGCTGACGGACGAAGCGGACAGGGAGGAACTGATGTCGATACTCGGGGATTACGCGAGATGCACCGGCTCCGAAAAGGCGCTCCGGATCCTATCCGATCCCGACAGATATATCCCGGATTTCAAAAGGATAATTCCGGTCGAATACAGGAAGATGCTCGGGCTGATCTCGGCCAACGAAGCAAAGGGCATGAGCCGTAAAGACGCTGTCTACGAGGCGTTCATGCAGGCGACAGCGGGGTGAGAACGGTGGGAAAGACGACAGGTTTTCTAAAATACAGGCGCCGGGAGAACGCCGAAGCCCCGGAAGCTGAAAGAATAAAGGATTACGGCGAGTTCCGCCGCGGACTCGACGAAGACGACAGACGCTGCCAGGCGGGCAGATGCATGGACTGCGGGGTGCCGATGTGCCAGAGCGCGATGAAGCTCTGCGGCATGGTGACGGGCTGTCCGCTGCACAATCTCATTCCGGAGTGGAACGACGAGATCTACAAGGGGCACTTCGGGCACGCGCTCGCGCGGCTGCTCAAAACGTCGAACTTCCCGGAATTCACCGGCAGGGTCTGCCCGGCGCTGTGCGAGAAGGCGTGCATAAACGGAATGGACGGCGACCCTGTGACGGTGCGCGACAACGAGCTTTTCCTGATAGAAAAGGCCTTCTCCGACGGTTTGATGAAGCCCCGGACGCCCGCTTTGCGAAGCGGGAAGAAGGTGGCGGTCGTCGGCTCCGGACCCGCCGGGCTCGCCGTCGCGGATCAGCTCAACCGGCGCGGGCACTGTGTGACCGTGTACGAGCGCGAGGACCGCATAGGCGGATTGCTGATGTACGGCATACCGAATATGAAGCTCGACAAATCGGTGATAGTCAGACGGCAAAAACTGATGGAGGCGGAGGGCGTAGTATTCAGGACGGGCTGCGACGTAGGAGGCGGCGCGGATTTCGCGGAGCTCCGTAAGGAACACGACGCCGTGGTCCTGTGCTGCGGAGCGAAAAAGCCGAGGAGCCTGAACGTCGAAGGGCTCGACCGGTGCGGCGAGGCGTGCTTCGCCGTCGATTACCTCAAGGCGTCGACCGTCGCCCTGCTGAAGGGAGGCGATGCACCTCCCGGGCTCAACGCCCGGGGCAGGAACGTCGTGATAGTCGGCGGCGGCGATACCGGCAACGACTGCGTGGCGACCTGTATAAGGCAGGGCTGCAAGAGCGTCGTCCAGCTCGAGATGACGCCGAAACCGCCCGAGCGGCGTACGGCGGATAATCCGTGGCCGCAGTGGCCGAAGGTCCTCAAAACGGACTACGGTCAGCGCGAGGCGGCTGCGGTCTTCGGCAGCGACCCGCGGGTATTTGAGACAACGGTAAAGGAGCTTATCGCCGCGGACGGGAAGCTCAAGGCCGTCAGGACCGTAATGGTCAGGTTCGGCGAACACGGTCCCGAGCAGATACCTGGGACCGAAAAGGAGATCGCCTGCGATCTGCTCATTACGGCGGCGGGCTTCGTCGGCTGCGAAGAGTATATCGCCGAAGCTTCGGGCGTCGCCCTTACGAAAAGAGGGACTGCCGAAACGGCGCCCGGGGGCTACGCGACGTCCGTCGGCGGCGTGTTCTGCGCCGGCGACATGCGCAGGGGCCAGTCCCTGGTCGTCTGGGCTGTCGCCGAGGGCAGGCGCTGCGCGGCGGAGGTCGATGAGTTCCTTATGGGATACACTACTTTGACGTAAAGGAGGAGTTGGTTATGGATGAGCTGTTGTCATCACTCAGCGAACAGATCTTCGGGGTCTGGTTCCTGATCGGAGCGGCTCTTGTCTTCTGGATGCAGGCGGGCTTCGCGATGGTCGAATGCGGCTTCGCGAGAGCGAAAAACGCCGGCAATATCATCATGAAGAACCTGATGGATTTCTGTATCGGGACCGTGGTGTTCATCCTCATCGGTTTCGGTCTGTTCCTCGGGGAGGACGCGCTGGGCGGTTTTCTCGGGCTCCCGACGCTCGGGATATTCACTGATTACGAGAGTTTCGACTGGTCGAATTTCGTCTTCAATCTCGTTTTCTGCGCCACGACGGCTACTATCGTTTCGGGCGCGATGGCGGAAAGGACGAAATTCAAGTCTTACTGCATCTATTCCGCCGTCATTTCGGCGGTCATCTATCCGATCGAGGCGCACTGGACCTGGGGCGGAGGCTGGCTTGCCCGCATGGGCTTCCACGATTTCGCCGGCTCCAACTGCATACACATGGTCGGCGGCATCAGCGCCCTGATCGGCGCGGCGATGCTCGGCCCCAGGATCGGTAAATTCGTCAGGGACGCCGGCGGCAAGGTCACAAAGGTCAACGCGTTCCCCGGTCACAATATCCCGCTCGGCGCTCTGGGCGTGTTCATCCTCTGGTTCGGCTGGTACGGCTTCAACGGCGCGGCGGCGACGGATATCGGGCAGCTCGGCACGATATTCGCGTCAACGACTATAGCGCCCGCGGTCGCGACAGTCGTGTGCATGATCGTCACCTGGATCAAATACGGCAAGCCGGACGTTTCCATGTGTCTTAACGCTTCTCTTGCGGGACTCGTGGCGATAACGGCGTCCTGCGACAGCGTCGACGCCCTGGGCGCCTCGGTGATAGGCGCGGTCGCCGGAGCGCTCGTGATCTTCGCCGTCTGGCTGCTCGACAACAAGCTCCGGGTAGACGATCCCGTCGGAGCGGTCGCGGTGCACATGTTCAACGGCATATGGGGCACGGCGGCGGTCGGCCTGTTCTCGGTCGACACGGTCCCCGGCTACGCGATAGCCGACTCCGCGGGCGCGCGGATGACCGGTCTGTTCTACGGCGGCGGCTTCAGGCTGCTCGGCGTACAGCTTGCGGGGATGCTCGCGACGGCGGCGTGGACGGCTGTCACGATAACGGCGACCTTCTTCATCATCAAGAAGACCGTTGGCCTCAGAGCCTCCGAGGAGGAGGAGCTCACTGGTCTGGACTCGACCGAGCACGGACTCGCCAGCGCGTATTCGGGCTTCAGCATAATGGACGTGACCGGTACGATCATGCAGGAGAACGAGAACACCGACCTCGGCGTCCGCGATTACGACGCGGCGTCGCCCGCCGTGCGCAACGCGGCGGTGAAGGTCGACGCGGCGCGGGCAGCGCCGGAGTTCGACACCGGTATGCATAAGGTCGTGATCATAGCGAAGCTGTCGAGATACGATCATCTCAAGAAGGCGATGAACGATCTCGGGGTCACGGGCATGACCGTCACGCAGGTCATGGGCTGCGGCATACAGAAGGGCGCGGGCGACAGATACCGCGGAGTCGAGGTCGATACGACGCTTCTTCCCAAGATCAAGGTCGAGGTAGTCGTCAGTAAGATACCCGTAGACAGGGTCATCGACGCCGCCAAGAGGGCGCTTTACACGGGCCATATCGGCGACGGCAAGATCTTCGTTTACAACGTAGGCAAGGTAGTCAAGATCCGCACGGGCGAAGAGGATTACGCCGCGCTGCAGGACGTAGAATAATAACACATCATTATACGGAGGGAAAACAATGGAAACCGAGATCAAAAAAACTGTACCGGAGTATTTCGGTGAGATGGTGTTCGACGACAGGACCATGAAGGCGATGCTGCCCGGAAAGGTCTACGCTTCCTTGAAAAAGACGATCGAAGAGGGCGCGAGGCTCGAGCCCGCGATAGCGGACGTCGTCGCGGGCGCGATGAAGGACTGGGCTGTCGCCAAGGGCGCGACTCATTTCACGCACTGGTTCCAGCCGCTGACCGGCGTCACCGCCGAAAAACACGACTCCTTCATCGAGCGCGCCCCCGACGGCGGCGTGATCATGGAGTTCTCCGGCAAGGAGCTCATCAAGGGCGAGCCGGACGCATCGAGCTTCCCGTCGGGCGGCATCAGGGCGACCTTCGAGGCGCGCGGCTACACCGCGTGGGACCCGACCTCCTACGCGTTCATCAAGGGCAAGACGCTGTGCATCCCTACGGCGTTCTGCTCCTACGGCGGCGAGGCGCTCGATAAAAAGACCCCGCTGCTGCGCTCGATGGAGGCGCTCAACAAACAGGCGTTGAGGATACTCCGTCTGTTCGGCAACAACACGGTCAAAAGAGTCGTCACGTCCGTCGGCTCGGAGCAGGAGTATTTCCTTATCACGAAGGAAATGTACGCGCGCCGTCCGGACCTTGAGTTCACCGGCAGGACGCTGTTCGGCGCGAAGCCGCCCAAGGGGCAGGAGATGGACGACCATTATTTCGGCGTCATCAAGCCCGGGGTCCAGGAGTTCATGGACGATCTCAACAGGGAGCTGTGGAGGCTCGGCATCTACGCCAAGACGGAGCATAACGAGGTCGCTCCCGCGCAGCACGAGCTCGCCCCCATCTATACCACGACCAACCACGCCACGGATCAGAACCAGCTTATGATGGAGGTCATGCAGAAGGTCGCCGAGAGGCACGGTCTTGTCTGCCTGCTCCACGAAAAGCCCTTTGCCGGCGTGAACGGCAGCGGCAAGCACAACAACTGGTCGATAGCGACCGACACGGGCGTCAACCTCCTGTCTCCCGGCGAAACGCCCTATGAGAACGCGCAGTTCCTGCTGTTCCTCTGCGCGGTCATCAAGGCGGTCGACGATTATCAGGATCTTCTGAGGCTCTCCGTCGCGACCGCGGGCAACGATCACCGCCTCGGCGCGAACGAGGCGCCCCCTGCGATCATCTCGATCTTCCTGGGCGA
>JAFRXS010000048.1 GCA_017443405.1 Clostridia bacterium
AAACGACGGGCGAGATTATCCTGCGGTCGGAGAGCTTGACGTCCGTCCTGCATTCGCAGCCGCGCAGACCTCTGCCCGAGTCGCCCGTGGAATGGACGAACATGCCTCTGTTCGTCCCCGCCCGCATAAGAAGCACGGCGACGGCGGAACAGACGGCGGCGTCCGTTCCCGTGATCATCACGCTTTTCGTCACTGACGCTCACCGCCTTTCGGAAGGGAGATCGCTCCGACCGGGCAGTAATACGCGCACAGTCCGCAGCCGGCGCACGCCGACCGGTCGATCTCCGCGGCCGAGCCCGTCTCCGCTCGGACGGCGGGACAGCCGGTGAACTGAGCGCATCTGCCGCATTTTACGCATTTTACGGGGTCGACCGAGCATGCCGCCTTTTTCTGCAAGGTCCTCGCGCAGGGCGAGGTGAAAACTATCGCCCGCGGTCCGCTCTTCTCGAGGGCTGCCGCGACGGTCTTTTTCGTGGCGGCGAGGTCGAGCGGGTCCGCCTCGCCAACCCATACCGCGCCGAGAGAGCGGAGGATATCGGCGACCGCTGTCGCGTCGGGAGCTCTGCCGCTGTCGGACGAGGAGAGCGCGGGGGAGGAGTTGTCGAGAACGCAGACGATCATATCTGAGCCGTTCGTTATCGCCTCCGTGACGCCCGCGGCTCCGCCGGACAGCAGCGTATGGTCGCCGATGAAGGCGAAAACCGTCGCGCCGGGGAGCGCTTTTTTTATGCCCCTCGCGACGCTCGCGGAGGCGCCGGAGCAAAGCGTGACGTCCGGTATGCCGACGGGTTCGTATCTGCCGAGCGCGGAACAGCCTATATCTCCGCAGAAGACCGTTTTTCTTCCCTTTGTCGCCTCTTTGACTGCGGAAAGGGAAGCCCTGTGCGGACAGCCCGGGCAGAGCGCGGGCTTTTTTTCGTCCGCCGGGGCGGAAGCGTCTTCGGTATATCCGGAAACGCCGGTAAAGTCGAGGACGCGTTTTTTGAGTTCGCCGGGGTCGTCGGGGCTCGGGAGAGCACCGTCGAGCCTGCCGTGTATCTCGGCTCCGCAGCGCAGTCTGCCCGCGGTCATGAGCAGCTGTTCCTCGATGACGGGCGCGCCGTATTCGACGCAAAGCGCCCTGTCGAGACCGTCGAGGAATTTTGCGACCGTCTTTTCGGGAAGCGGGAAACACGACGAAAGACGCAGGACGCGTACGTCCGCGTCCGCAGGCAGGCAGGACAGAGCCGCCGCGCCCGCCGCCCCGCAAAGGACGAGTCCGACGCGTCCCGAGCCCGAAACGCTGTTGAAGGGCTGACGGTCGAATTCCTCCGCTATCTCCCTGAGCTTTTCCGCGGCAGGCGCCGCCTCGCCGTGAAAAACGGGGTCGGGCAGAGCCCCGGCGTTGAAGCCCCCGGGTATATGCCTCGCGAGCAGCGGCAGCGTTCCGACAGTCGAGCTGCCCCTTATGACCCTTCTCGTCGCTCTGAGCATCACGGGGACGCGGAACCGTTCGGATATATCGAAGGCGGCGGCGGTCAGCAGATAGGCGCTCTCCGGATCGGACGGCTCAAGTACCGGTATGCCGGCGAAACCGGCGAATTTCCGGGGATCGGGACTGTCGGAGGAGAACTGATAGATATCCTCGTCGACGGACACGACCACAAAGCCCCCGGCGGACTGCGCGGAGGCGAGCATAGACAGGGGAGCGGCGGCGTCGGACAGGCCCTCGCGGTTGAGAATGACCATCGTCCTGCAGCCCGCGGCGCAGGCTCCCGCGGCGACTCCCGCGGCGGATTTGCCGGTGCGCGAATCAAGCGCGCAGACGGCGGAGTCCGCTTTTGAAACGGCGTCGATTATGCCGTCCGACGCTTTGTCGGGGCACGCGGATATGAAATTCACTCCGGCTCTCACGGCTCCGAGAGCGACAGCCTCGCAGCCGGAAAGGACCTCCCGGTTCATCGGAAACATAGACCCTCCGGAAAAATGAAAAGTCAAAAAAAGACCCGGACCCTCCCGGGTTCGGATCGCGCTCGCCCCTCCGTCGGGCAGAATGCCCGGGA
Organism: Clostridia bacterium; assembly: GCA_017443405.1. Classification (GTDB taxonomy): domain Bacteria; phylum Bacillota; class Clostridia; order Oscillospirales; family Acutalibacteraceae; genus RGIG2893. The sequence goes on from JAFRXS010000048.1 coordinate 2,043, forward strand.
CAGGGCGTTCGGTTTATGCCGAAATCAGCCCTGAGGGGCGGAAACGGGGCAAACGCCCGCGCAAGTACCGCAATCGATGCAGAGATCCGCGTCGATCTCATACTTGGTGTCGCCGGCCTTGATGGCGCCGACAGGGCACTCGTCCGCGCAGCTGCCGCAGGAAATGCAATCATCGGAAATAACGTAAGCCATGGTGTATCCTCCTTTTTTTCTTGATATTAACATGTATCGGCGTGAAAATCAAGATAAAAATCAAAAAACAATCTGTGACGGAAAATGCCGCGATATCACAACTTTGTGAACATCTCGCCGACGGGCGTGTTCTTCCTGAAATTCGGCACTTCCATCGTCCTGCCGCCGTTGGTCACGGAGAGCTCGGAGAGCAGACCGACGGCCGTCCATTCGCACGCTTTGTAAACGTCCAGCTCGGGCTGACGTTCCTCCTTCAGGGCGTCGATGAAATCCTTGACGATGAAGAAGTCTCCGCCGTCGTGCCCCGCTTTGCGCTGTTCGGGCGTCGCGTTTTTGTAGCGGTCGGGCAGCAGGTCCGAGTATTTCATCAGGTCCTCCCAGTCCATGCCGCCGCATTTCTCTTCGGAGTCGGTGAACGACACCCGGTCGAGGTCGCCCGCGAGATTGCCCTTGCCGTACTGCGACGACTGGAATATCCCCTTTGTGCCCTGAAGCAGGTAATTGTCCATATTGTGCGGACGCGGTGAGACGCAGTCCGTCCTGATAGAGAGCAGATTGCCCTTTTCGGTGCGGCACATCGTGGTCGTGCCGCTGTCCTGCCTGAGGCCGACGCTGTTTCGTATGCCCGGGCTGAACGTGCTTATTTCGGTTATCCTGTCGCCCGGGAACCACTGCATGACGGGCCCTATGCTGTGCGTCGGGTAGAAGTTGCCCCTCTTGCCCAGCTGCCAGTAGGAACGCCACGAGGTCTTGCCGTCCGGATAGACCGCCAGGTCCCTTATATCGTGGAGGTAGGCGCCCTCCGCGTAATACGTTTCGCCGAAATATCCCGCCTCGACGAGCTTGCGCACGAGCTGCACCTTCGGCGCGTAGATGTAGTTCTCGGCGTACATGTATATACGGCGGTATTTTTCCGTCGTTTCGCAGAGCCACCACAGCTCGTCCATCGTCACGCCTGCGGTGACCTCGCTCATCACGTGCTTGCCCGCCTCCATGGCGGCTATCGCCTGAGGCACGTGGCACTGCATGGGCGTGGCTATTATGACGGCGTCGATATCCGTCTCGAGCATATCGTCGAACACGCGGAAGGTCTTGACGTCCCCGCCTATCCTCTCGGAGGCGTCCTTCAGATGCCCCTCGTCAAGGTCGCACATCGCCGTTATCTCGACGTCGGGAATGGATCTTAATCCCTGTATCGTCGAAAGACCGCGCGTGCCCGCTATGCCTATCCTGATCTTTTTCATATCTCCGGTCTCCTTGCCGTTTTGATATTGGCTTCGCCGCCCGTAGGGGCGCGCCGGGAAAGAAAACGACCCCCACCGACACCTTTCAGCGCCTGAAAAATGTCGATGTGGATCGGTGTTTTCATTTTGATCGAGGGGGAGAGCTCAGTCCTCGTCGTCCTCGTCTTCATCCTCGTCGTCGCCGAAAAGCTCGTCGACGACGGTCGTGATATCCTCGCCGCAGACGGGGCACTCTATGGCTTCACCGTCAAGAAGATCATCCTCGCAGACGTAGACCGTCGAGCCGCACTTGGGGCAGTCGATCTCGTAGGCGTCGGGGCAGCAGTCACAGTCGTCGCAGCACTCGTCGTCCTCGTCGTAGACGCTGTCCTCAAGGTCGGAAAGATCGCCGTCGATCGCTTCGGTATATTCCTGAAGATCGCCGATCTGCTCCGCCATTTCGGAGACGAGGTCGAGAAGACCGTTTATGACTTTGGCTTCCTTGCTGTCGCCGAGATCGAGACCGTCGGCAAGTCCTTTGAGATAAGCAGCTTTTTCTTTGATGTCCATAATAATACCCTCTCTCTCTGAAATGAGAAAATGAGAAACCGGAACAGTCCGCGATCAGGCGCGGGACATGTACTCACCCGTGCGGGTGTCGACCTGGATGGCCTCGCCCTCGTCGATGAACAGGGGAACGCGGATCTCCGCGCCCGTTTCGAGAGTGGCGGGCTTGAGAGTGTTGGTGGCGGTGTTGCCCTTGAAGCCGGGCTCGGTCTTGGTGACCGTGAGCGTCACGAAGTTCGGGGGCTCTACGCCGAAAACATTGCCCTTGTAGGACAGGAGCATGCACGCCATGTTCTCCTTGACGAACTTGAAGTTGTCGCTGAGCTGATCCTTGCCTACGGGGACCATCTCATAGGAGTCGGGATCCATGAAATAGTAGAGATCGCCGTCGTTGTACGAGAACTCCATCTCCTTGCGCTCGATGAACGCGGTGGGGAACTTGTCGGTCGGGCTGAAGGTCTTGTCGACCACGCTGCCGCGGATGACGTTGCGGAGTTTTGTCCTGACGAACGCCGCGCCCTTGCCGGGTTTGACGTGCTGGAACTCGATTATCTGCCAGACTTCTCCGTCCATCTCGAAAGTTACGCCGTTACGAAAATCACCGGCTGATACCATGCTTATCATTCCTTTTTCGTTGGATTTCGTTACTGCCGCGACGGGAGGGGACCCGCGACGACGGCAAAAGCATTATGATTGCTGATAATGATTATACACAATACAGCGCCTCTTTTCAATACCGCATTTATTTTTTTTTGATTGACACGGCGCTTATAAAAGTTTATATTAAATAAGGTATATTCTCTTTTGCGCGAACGTTCGCCGCTCAATAGCAAACACATTCTCTCTTTCCGGTCAAAATCACGCGGCGCGGACGGCAGACGGGGAGTACCGTGATCATTCTTTCAATTTTTATTTCAGGAGGTAAACATGGATCTTAAGGAATTTCATTCGGCGTACGTACAGGCGCTGGGCAAAAAGACCTACGTAAAAACGGTCAACGGCGACTTTCCCGCGGTGCTGACGGGTTTCGATTTCATGACCCGCAACGTCATCTTCACTCTCAGGGACGGCACCAAGGAGGTATCGGTCGACGATATCGGCTCCATCGATCTCTTCCAGCCGATGGAAAAGGACAGGCTGCTCCCGATAGTCCTCGCGTCGTTCAATAAGAGCGTCACGTTCGAGCTCGCGGGAAGGACCGTAAAGGGCACCGTCGTCGGCATCACCAACGAAAGGGTCGACGTGCAGACCGCCGACTCGGTCGAGAGTCTTCAGCTTCAAAGCGTTTCCGCGGCAGTGCCCGACGAGCCGATCGAGGTCATCAAGGTAAAGCCCGCCCCCGAAGCCTCGCCCGCGGCAAAGACGGAAGAAGTCAAAGAGGAGCCCGCCCCCGAAGCGGCGCGCGGGGAAGAAGAGCCTGCCGCCGTCGCGGAAGAGCCCGCCGCGGCAGAGACGGAAACCGCCGGGGAAAAAGAAGAAGAGCCCGCCGCGGAGCCGGAAGAAGAAAAGAAGCCCGAGCCCGTGAAAGAGGCTCCGGCAGCCGAACCGGAAAAAGAACCGGAAAAAGAACCGGAGAAAAAACCGGAGAAAAAGGAAGCCCCCGCGGCCCCCGTGCCGGCGATAAAGAAAACCGATATCCCCCGCTACGGGAGGATCGATCCCGCCGCGCTGAGAGCGTCGCTGCTCGAGCGCAGGGCAGCCGCCGGACCGGAAAAAGCTCCGGCGAAAGAAGCAAGGCCCTCGGAGCATGAAACCGACCCGTCCGGGGAGCCGGAAGAAGCTCCCGCGCCCGCGGAAGCGGAGACAGTAACGGAAGCTCCCGCCGCGGAGATAAATGATACTGCCGCGAGCGTACCCGCGGAGGAGGAAGTCCCCGAGGCTGATGACGCCGGGCCGGAGCCCGCCGCCGAGCCGGTCGAAGCGGTAGTGACCGAAGAAGCGGAGGAAGCAGCCGAAACGGCGGAAGCGGATGAGATAACGGTCGAGGAAACCGCGGAGGCCGCCGGAACCGCGGAAGCTGATGAAATAACGGAGGAAGAAGCCCCCGATACTGCCGAAGCCGAGGCTGAGCCCGCCGCCGGGCCGGTCGAAGAAACGGTCGAAACGGCCGCCGCCGCGGAAGCGGAGAAAGTCTCCGGAAGCGCGGAAGCGGATGAAATAACGGAGGAAGAAGCCTCCGAAGCAGCCGAAGAAGCTCCCGGAACGGTCGAAGCCGAAGCCGCGGAAACGGCCACCGTCCCCGCAGGGGAGGTCGCCCCTGCGTCGGAGCCGGAAGCGGTCAAAGAACCGGAGGAGATCGAAGAGACCGAAGGATCCGAAGAAACCGAAGAAGCCGAAGAAACGCTCATGTCCGGCTCTCACGTGAAAAAAGCCGTTCTCGATCTGATCAGCGAGGATAAGAGCTGCGGCGGGAGCTGCAATTTTTCGATACTTGAAAACGCTTTTGCGGGAAAGGACCCAAAGGAGCGCAGGGAATATAAGCTTGATGACGCGCCCGCGGGGGAAACGGAGGAAAGCAATGGCGGTTTTTTCGGCGGTATCTTCAAAAAAAGACACGCCGCGGCGGAGGATGAAAGCGGGGAAGTGAAGCGCGCGCTCGAAGCTGCGGAGCTTACGCAGCAGGACGCGGACGCTCTGTCCCTCGCCGCTCTGCGTCATCCCGAGAACGCCGTTTACGCCGGGGCGCTTCTTAAAAAGTGCGCCTCGATGCCCGTCGGCGTCCGTCTTTCGCTCGCTTACCGCATCGCCTCCCGCAAGACCGACCATCTCGCCGTCATGAAGGTGGCGGCGGACAGGGGCTTCGACGATTTCAAGGCGTTCAGCGCCGCGGACATAATCGCCGATCCGGAGGAGGGCTTCAATCCCTACAAGGCGCTGCAGAACGTCGCCGTGCTGATCTCCGCGGGCTATTTCGCCGGCGGGAAACACGCCGGACTCGCCGCCCGTCTTATAGACTCTCTCCTCAGTGAGGATTTCATCCCCGTCAAGAATCAGGAGAGCATGCATATCAATATCGCCGCGGCGCTTTCCGCCGCCTGCGGTCTTGAAGCGGATACCGCGAAGCGCATAGGGGAGGACGTCCTCTCCCGCAGCCCGTACGCTGCGTGCGTCGCCGCGGCGTCGCTGATGAAGCGCGGCGACTCCGCCGAAGCCGCGCGCATACTTTCCGTGTTCGCGGACGGCGACGGCGCTCCTTCGGGCGTCAGGCTTCTGCGGGCGGTCCTGTCCGGCGGCATGGAAGCGCGGTATGCGGACGACGCCATCGGGCTGTTCCTCGACTGCGAGTGCGACAGCCGCGACGGTTTCGGGAACGCCTGCGACAAGGCAGTCGTGAGGGCGGAGCTTTCCGGCGACTGCGCGCGGACTTACGATCTGTTCGTCCGTATTAGCGGGATAATACCCGACAGTATACCGGTGCGCCGTCAGGTCATCCGGCTTAGCCGCTGCGCTCCGGACGGGCTCGAGCGCGACCTCGCGCTGTTCGACGCGTTCAGCGCGCTTTGCTCCGGTCTCCCGGCGGGGACGGAGACTTCCGTCACCCTTCGCAAGCTCATCTATCTGCTCTATATCATCAAAGCGAAGAATTACCCCGAGGTCCCCGAGCGCATAGCCGGGCTCCTGTCCGAGCCTTATGACAGCGTCGCGGGTCTGTATTCCGACCTTATGGACGCGCAGTCGGGCAGCATGCTCAAGATGATCGCCGAGGACTGCGAGCGCTCCGCGAACGACGGTAGCGTCCCGGAAGGCGTATATCTCAGCCTTGCCTACGCGTTCGTTTTCGGCGACTGGTGCGATTACCTGAGATTCGCGGCGGGCATCGGCTTCGTTCCCGACGAGTATCAGAAAAAGATGATACCGTTCAGGGCGGGCGCGTTCATCCGCAGCCTCATCCGCGCACGCGTCGCTGATCCCGCCTGCGCGAAGTATTGCTCCGATCAGGCGCAGTACCTTTTCGGCGTCACGTCCGACGCGCTCTCGTCTTTCACCCCGGAAGACGGGACGGAAGCGGCTGTCGCCGCTGTCGCGTTCGAGTCAAGGAACACGTTCGATATCGTCAAACGCCTTGCCCTGAACGACGAAAAGCTCAAGGCGGCGCTTATCCGCGTCATCGGTCTTTACTGCCGTCTCTGCGCGGGATTCAATATCCGTCTGAACGTCGAGTATGAGAACGAATTCGTTCAGGATATCGGCAGCGGCGCCATCGTCCGCTTCGCCGACGATCTCTTCGACATGTCCGGCGAGCGGACCCGAGCCGATTATTTCATCAAATGCGCGACCTACGTTTTCCGCGGCAGGAATTACCGCGAGAGCCTCGAGCTCGGCATCAAGGCGTCCGACGCTCTCGCCGGGCAGCAGATGCCCAAGAAGACCTACCGCAAGCTGCGTTCACAGATCGAGGCGCTGGTCTTCTCCTGCGGTCTGAGGCTCGGGTCTGCCAGGTGCGCCGAACTCATCGGCGAGCTGCCCGCGGCAAATCTGATCAACGTTATTTCGTGGATCGTGATGAACTGCGGCGAGGACGAGATCGTGTCCGTATTCCGTATGTTCGACGGCGAACGCGCGGACGTGTTCCGTACGGTCCTGTATGCTTCGTCCGGAAGGTGGAACGAGGCCGCTGCAGCAGCTGCCGGCCTTGAAGACGGTCCCTTCGCGGAAGCCGCAGACGATTATCTCTATCGCGCGGCATGCTACGTCAAGTATCTGCTCGACAACAAGATAAAGACGACACAGCGCAATTACAACAGCGCGGATCTTATATCCGAAATAGCCGGCAAGGATCCTCAGAACCGCGGCGATTTCTTCTATATCTGCGGAGTCGCCAACAGATCCGTCGAGGATCTCGTGCTTTAAGGGGAGGGGCAAATGGAACTTTCCCGATTTTACGATATCTACCGCAGCTCAAAAGGCTCGCGGGTCATCATAACCTGCGGCTCCGACGTCAGCCAGGGGCAGCTCGCCGATTTTGATTTCCTTTCCCAGACCGTCATCATCGGTACGACGGAGGGCGAGAAGAGATACGATCTTGAGGCGGTCGACGGGATAGAGCCGTTCTCGCCTATGGCGACGGACGATATAATCCGCATACTCATTTTCAATTTCAACAGGGAGATAAGCTTTGTCTGCCCGGGCAGGAATATCGACGGCGTACTTACGGGAATATTCCGCCGCTACGCCGTCCTGCTCACTAAGTCCGGCGCGGTTTTCGTCGAATACGGCGATATCTCCGCCGTACTGCGCGACGGCAGGCGCATGAAGCCCCTGTCGCCGAGGATGACGGTCAGGGCCGAGCCCGTGACCGAACCTGCGACGGTCCCACTGACCGCGCCCGCCCGGCAGACCGGACCTGTCAAAGCCGGGGACGCCGCAGAGAGGCACAAAGCGGACAAAAACGCGAAGCGTCCCGAGGGCGAACAGGCGGGATCCGATAAGAAACAGAACGACGCCCCTGCGAAGCCGGCGCCCGAAAAAGAGCAGCCGCGCCCCGAGCAGACCGAAAAGCCCGCCGCGCACCGCAAGTCCACTCCGGGCTTTGACCCCGCGAAGCTCTCCGCCGTCAAATTCCGCGGCGAAGAGCTGTCTGCCTGCGGCGACGCCGCCGCGGCGGCTGTCCTCGGTGAAAAAAAGCTGAACGCCGTCATATCCGCCGAGCCCCGCATGACCGACGTTGAGAAGGCGGCGGTCGAAGGGCGTTTCGACGACGCCGTGACGGCAGTCAGGACTCAGGGCGAGTCCGGCGGGAGCGATAAGCTCATCGCCCGTCTCGAGGAACAGAAAAAATACGAGCCTACGGGTGAACTGTCCGATATCGGCGACGCTCTTTCCGACGTGTTCGGAGAGTCTTATCCTCTCACCGTATATTTCAGGGCTCTGGCGGTCGCCGAGAAGGCGGACAAGGATAAGGTCGTCGATCTTATCCGCGGCGTATACCGCGCCGGCGGTTATTTCGAGACCGTTTATCTGTTCACCGCCTATAAGTCCGTACTCGACGTCGGACCCGAACTGCTGCTTTACTACGCTGCCGCGCTGTTCGCCGTGGGCGACAGTTCCGCCTGCGTTTCCGTAGCGGACGCCTGCCTCAAAAACTTCCCCGACGCGGTGAAAAACTCCGTCGATATCCAAATCATCCGCGACGCCGCCGCAGAAAAGGCCGGTCCGGCAAAGAGCGAAGCCCGTTCCGCGTTCGCGGAGGTCGCTCCTTTGAAGCTGCCTGCCCTCTTCAAAAAGCCCAAGGTCAGTGGAGTGCGTCCCAAGGCGAGCACTCCCGGGGCGGGCGCGAAGCTCGTTTCCTCAGGCGCGGCGAACGAGCCCGAAGCCGGACTCAAGGACTATCAGCAGTTCCGGATGTACATGTGCTCCGCCGGGTCCGATCCCGACAGCGCGTGCGAAAAACTGCGCAAGTCCTCGCAGACCGGAAAGCCCGACCCCAAACAGGTGACTGTCGCGAAAAAAGCGTCCGAAAGCTCGGTGTTCCTCACACGCAACCAGGCGGCGGCGCTGATACACACGATACGTTATTCCCGCTCGAACGAGGGTTATATCGCGCTGCTGCTTGAAAAGGCGCGCGACATTCCAGCCATGCTGCGCGGCGTGCTTATGTACTATCTGCGCAGCTCCGAGAACGATCTGCTCGACCTTCTGGCGTTCACCGTTTCCAACAAGCTCTGGCAGCTCATGATCTTTACCTCCGTAAGGCTGTTCGGGCTTGCCGAACAGGAGAGCGGCAGCCGTAAGAAGATCGCGCACAGCGTCGTACACGCCGTGAGGTTCATGCTGCCCGAGCCCGATATGTCCTCTGCGGGCGAAAAGGTCGCCGCCGCAAAGCTCATCGACCGTCTTTTCCGCGTCGGCGGCAACAGCGTTAAGACTTATTCCGCCGCGCTTAAGCTCGCCTGCACCTACGGCTTCTACACCGACTATCTCTCCCTGTACGGCGACGGTCTTTTCAAGGACTATCCCTACGGGGCGGCGGCCCTGCTCGCGGACGCCGCGCTTTCGGGCAATACCGGCGCGGCGGACAATCTGCTCGCCGCGGGCGCAGGGAGCGAGGACAAGGCCTTCCTCGCGGTCTGCGACGCCTACCGCGATTATAAGTCCGGCGAAAACACGGAGTCCGCCGCGGCTGTGCTGAGCCTTTTCGATGTGTTCGACAGCCACGCGGACATCACCTTCGTTACCGAAGCGGCGCGGCTCACCGCGATGACCGAGGGCGGAGCCGGCCGCATCTGCGAAGCCCTCATGACCCTGGCGGGCAAGCGTTTCGCGACCTGCGGCGCGGTCTATTCGTGCATAGCGGACCTCGTGTTCCTGCTGGAGCGCGACGAACAGACCGAAAAGCTTCTGTTCTCCGCTCTTCTCAACCTCCTTTACTGCGCGGAGGACGAAGACGCGTTCTACGGCGCCGCGCTGAGATTCGCGCTGATGTGCGGCTATCTCAGGTCGAAGGGCAGCGAGTTTGACGCCAAAAAGGCGAGGACGCGCGTCGACGACCCGATGATGGCGATAAGATCGGCGTCGCGCTCCGAGGTCGCGCTCACGGACGGGCACAGGCAGACGCTTGAGCGCGTATGCGCAGTCTGCGCCGGCCGTCCCGCCGACGGGGACGAGGCGTTCGCCGAGCTGTGCTACGGCGCGGCGAGCGGCAACCTCGCCGATTTCTTCACCGCTCTCGAAGGCCGCCCGGAGGACGAGGACTGCGAGTTCATCCTCTCGCTGTTCCCCGCCCTGCGCCTGCGCTCGCTGCTGATGACCTGCCTCGGCGACAGGGATCACCTCGACGCGAACCGTGAAAAGGTGAAGAAGCTTATCGGCCAGCCGATGAGATTCGACGTCATGCGCATCCTCTCAGAGGAGATCGCCGAGACGCAGGAGGTGCTTTCTCTTCCGGTCGAGCGTCCCGCGTTCCGCAATACGGTGTTCAGCCTGCTGAAAGCGGGGGAGCGCATTTCTTATCTTCCGCCGTATCTTTCGCTCATGTGTATAATGCATATGGCGGGGATGTACGAGGAAAAAGAGAGCAGATACCTCAATCAGAAGCTGCGCACGAGGCTCGTCTACGAGTACGAAACGAGGCTCGCGAGGCTGTCCGATCTTGACGAGTCGGCGTTCATCGTCAACTGCGCCGCGCCTATCCTTTTCAGGAACCGCGACGACAAGAATGCCTCCCATCTTTACAAGAGAGCGGTCAACGCGCCCGACTCCAAGATAAGGGCTTTCGCCAACGCCGCCCGCAGCGTCACCGCGATTACCCGCAACCTGCCCTCGTACACCTCGGTCTGCAACAGCATGCCCATCTACGCTTTCATCAATATGCTGTCGTGGCTCGCCGGGACGGAGAGAGCGAACGAGTACCCGATCTTCCTGCGCTATTTCGACGACATGCATCAGCGTATCGCCCGGACGGTCCTTAAGATCAAGCGGATGGACCTCGACGGCGTCGCACAGGAGATAGAGGCTCTGCCGGAAGAAGCCGTGTGCGGCGGCAGAAAGCTCGAGGTCCGCAAGGCGGTTCGGGAATTCTACTACGCGTCCGTCAACTACTATAACTACAAGCTGACGAAGAACGACGAGAATTACGCCGGCGACGCCGAGGTCATAAAACGCGAAGCGGAGAAGGTCCCCCATAATTTCCGCCCGCAGAAGTTCGTGATCTCGGGCAAGGCCGACCCGTCGATCGACAGGGGCTGCGAGATACCGCCGGACCGCATACTGTTCAGACCGAACACGACGGCGTGCTGAATTTTGCCGCGATTATCGCAGCGCGGTTGCGGTTTTGTTAATTTTTATCCTCAGGCGCGGTTAATCGGACAAATAGCTTGATTTTGCCGGAAAATCGTGTATAATAGCATTGAATCAGTTAGGAGAGGAGTGGAAATCTATGCAGGAATTTCTTGCGTCTTTCATCAACGCCATCAAGTTGATCATTGCCGCCATCAGAGAGATCGTCGCTATCGCTAAGGGCGAGGTGACTTACACCTTCGCCTAATTTGCTTTTCTGCGGTCCGTACGGCAGTCAGGCAGGAGCGCTGCTCATTATCTGACGGCAGCCGATCTGACGCGGCGGAAGCAGACGGCGTTTCATTCAGGCAGTTGCCTATCACTATTTCATCAGGAGGTCTGTTATGTTTGAAGGTTTTGAACAGTTCATTGCCAGTTTTATCGAGGCGATCGAGAATATCGTCAAGATGATCCAGGGCTTCATCAAATCCATCACCGAAAACGACTAATACTCATTTTCAGCGGCCTTCGGGCCGCTTTTTTTGTTGCTTTTTTTATCACGATATGATACAATCAATTAAATCTTTATTTATAATAACGAATATATTTTTTCGGAGGCATTTCATGTTGAGATCACGTTTTCAGATGTTTTTCAGATGGCTCGTCACGGCTGTAGCCGTTTTCGCGCTGTTCCTCAGCGGATTGGGCGTCTTCGTCGCGCCGGTCGATATGACGGGCGACGGGCACACCGTAAAGAACGTCATCATGTTCATCGGCGACGGCATGGGCTTCAATCACCTTGAAAAGACAAAAGCAGAACGCGGCATCGAAAAGCTCAATATGGAGCGTTTCCCCGTGTGCGCCGAGTCGGAGACCAACAGCCTTTGGTGCACCACGACCGACAGCGCCGCCGGCGGAACGGCTCTTTCCTGCGGCATAATCACGCAGAACCGCTCGCTCGCGACCTTCGGCTATGACAGGGACGGCAAGCTCGCGAGGCCGTATATCGTTACCGATATCGCCATTGAAAAGGGCATGAAGACGGGTATTGTCACGACCGACAGCACCGACGGCGCGACGCCCGCGTCCTTCAGCGTGCACACGTCCGACAGGGGCAACAGCGCGGATATATCCGTGCAGCAGGCCGCGTCCGAAATCGACCTTATCTGGGGCGCCGTCAGCTCGACCATGACCGCCGACCTCGTCGCGGCATCCGGCAAGAAGCTCGTCACCGACCGCGAGAGCATGAACGCTCTCGATCCGGACGAAAAGAGCATCGGTCAGTTCGGCGGCGAAACGTGGAGGACCTCGCCCGAGGACGCCGGCGTCGTGCAGCTCGAGGAGATGGCGATGAAGGCGATCGAGCTTCTCAGCGAGAACAACGATAACGGCTTCTTCCTCATGATAGAGGGCGCGCACATCGACAAACGCTCGCACTCCAACGACGGCGACGGCATGACCGACGCTCTCGTCGAGTTCGACAAAACGATAAGCGAGGTCCTTGAATACGCCGAGGAGGACGGCAACACCGCCATCATCATCACCGCCGACCACGAAACGGGCGGCATCACGCTCGAGGACGGCGAATACGTTTTCACAAAGAGCGGCCACAGCAGCGCGAACGTCCCCGTTTTCGCCTACAACACCGGCGACTACATCGGGAACGGCGATGTCTTCAAGAATACCAACGTCGCGAAGGTCGAAGCGGCCCTTATCACCGGCGATATCGACACTCTTCCCGCCGTTTACAACGTCAGGAAGGGCAAGGCGTTCTCCTACGGCGACTGATGACCGATAAGCTCTATTACCGGGACGCTTATCTGTTCGCGTTCGACGCGCGGGTCGTCTCCTGCGCGTCGTCGGGGGATAAGTTCGAGGCGGTCCTCGACAGGACGGCGTTCTACCCGGAGGGCGGAGGTCAGCCGGGAGATACCGGCGTCATCGGCGGCGTGAGAGTGCTCGATACCGTCAGCCGCGGAGACGACGTGGTCCATATCTGTTCCGGTCCCGTAAGCGGCAGGGTCGCCGCCCGGGTCGACGGGGAGCGCAGGCTCGCCAATATGCGCGCGCACACCGCGGAGCATATCTTTTCCGGCTGCGCGCACTCGCTTTACGGAGCCGAAAACGTCGGCTTCCACATGGGCTCGGAGGGCGTGACGGTCGATCTCGATATCCCGCTGACCGACGAAATGCTCCGTAATATCCTTGTGAAGGCGAACGGAGTCATAATGTCGGACGCCGCCGTCACCTGTTATTATCCCTCCGAAGATGAGCTCGCGGGGCTTGATTTCCGTTCCAAAAAGGAGATAGACGGTCCGGTCCGGATAGTCAGGGTTGAGGGCGCGGACGTCTGCGCGTGCTGCGGCACGCATCTGTCCCGGGCGGGGCAGGCGGGGCTGCTGATGGCTGTCCGCACGGCGCCGTGCCGCGGCGGCACGAGGATACTGCTGAAAGCCGGCAAGGACGCCTTTGAGGATTATTATTTCAAGAATCGCGAGCTTTCCCGCGCCGCCTCGCTCATGTCCCTCAAGGAGGATGAGACCGCGGACGGCGTCGCCGCACTGAACTCTAAGATCGACGAGCTCAAAAGGGAAGTCCGCGATCTGAAAGACCGCAATTTCGCTCTTATGTGCGAGGGCGCGCAGACGGGAGCCGTTCCGTTCGTTTTCGCGGACGGACTCGCGCCCGCCGACGTCATGCGTTTCGCCGATATGCTCGCGGAGAAACACGGCAGGGGAGCCGTCTTTTCCGGGGACGACGGAAGCGGCTATATGTACGCCGTCTGTTCGCGCTCCGGCGGCTGCCGCGAGCTCTCCCGTTCTCTCAACGCCGCGCTCAACGGCCGCGGGGGCGGGAAAGACGAAGGCGCGCAGGGGAGAGTAAACGCCTCCCGCCGCGCGATAGAAGATTTTTTATACAGTAAGTCAGTTTAAGGAGTACCCAATGAATATTTGCGCCGCTGTTGAAAATCTTGTTCTTTACGGGATCAAAAACGGTCTGTGTGCCACGGAAGACCGCGTTTACAGCCGCAACAGGCTGCTGCGCGAGCTCAAAATTGACACCTATATCCCCTGCGACGGCGAGACGGGAGCCGATATCCCGCTCGAGTACCTGCTCAAAACACTGCTCGACTACGCGGCGGCTCAGGGCATAATCGGCGACAGCGTCGTCGAACGCGACCTTTTCGATTCCAAACTCATGGATTGCCTCATGCCCCGTCCGTCCGAGGTCATAGCGAGATTCCGCGCCGAGTACGCGGTATCACCCGAACGGGCGACCGATTATTATTACGCTTTTTCGCGAGCGACGGATTATATCAGGACCTACCGCGTCGCGAAGGACCTTAAATGGGTCACGCAGACGCCATACGGCGGCATAGATATAACCGTCAACCTCTCCAAGCCCGAAAAGGACCCCACGGCGATAGCCGCCGCCCGCAAGGCGCAGAGCGGCGACGTGAAATACCCCGCCTGCATGCTCTGCCTTGAGAACGAGGGCTACGCCGGCAGGCTCGACCACCCGGCGAGGGACAATCACAGGATAATCCCGCTCAAGCTCTGCGGCGACGACTGGATGCTGCAGTATTCGCCCTACGTCTATTACAACGAGCACTGCATACTCTTCGACACGAAGCACGTCCCGATGTCCGTCGACCGCGCCGCGATCGACAAGCTGCTCGATTTCATCACGCTGGTCCCGCACTATTTCGTCGGCTCGAACACCGATCTGCCGATAGTCGGCGGCTCGATTCTCACCCACGAGCATTTCCAGGGCGGCAGATATGAATTCGCGATGGCGAAGGCTCCCGTCGAAAAGGAGATATCATTCCCCGGCTTCGACGACGTCCGCGCGGGCACCGTGCGCTGGCCGATGTCCGTCATCCGCCTTGCGGGCGCGGACAGGGTCAGAATCGCGGACCTCGCCGAAAAGATAATGACCGCGTGGCGGACCTATACGGACGAGTCCGCGTTCATCTTCGGCGTCACCGACGACGGCGTCCGTCACTCCACGGTCACTCCCATCGCCCGCAGACGCGGCGCCGATTACGAGCTGGATATCGTCCTTCGCAACAATATCACGACCGACGAATGTCCCGACGGTCTCTACCACGCCCATCCGCAGTATCATCATCTCAAAAAGGAAAACATCGGTCTCATCGAGGTCATGGGCCTCGCCGTACTGCCGTCAAGGCTCAATACAGAGCTTGCGGAGCTGCGCGACGTTATGCTTTCGGGCGGCGACCTGCGCGGCAGCGAAGCCATAGCAAAACACGCCGACTGGGCGGAGATGATACTGAATAAATATCCGCGTCTTGATAAGGACAATATCGAAGGCGTGCTTCACGACGAGGTCGGCTACGTGTTCACGAGCATACTCGAAAACTGCGGCGTGTTCAAACGCGACGAAGCAGGCGTCGCCGCGTTCGACCGCTTCATCAATACTTTGACTTAAAAGAAAGACGGAACCGTTAATATGGAATTTTACAGATATGACAGTCCGCAGATACGCTATACCGGAAGGTTCGCGCCCTACTGCGGGACGATGAGCACGACGCAGTGCGGCTCGTATTTCGAATTCCGCTATTCCGGCGGAGCCTGCGTCCTCGCGTTCGACACGAGCAGGACCTGCGCGGCCTACCCGCACCTTTATTTCGAGGTCGACGGCTGCCCGCGCGTCGAGGCCGGCGTCGAGGAATTCATACGCGTAGGCAGCGAGGACGGCGATAAGGACGCCGTCCACAGCGTCCGCGTGATATTCAAGAGCGCTGACGAGTTCCGCCACAGGTGGTACCTTCCGCTCGATTCCGTCGTCGCCTTCAAGGGCGTTTACTGCGACTCCCTGATCGAGCCCCTGCCCGACGAGCGCATGACCGTCGAATTCGTCGGCGACTCGATAACCGAGGGCGTGCTGATAGACACCGGTTGTTTCGTGCCCTGGCGCACGGACGGCGCGAACCGCGTCTACGTCGACGACGTCACCGCCACCTACGCCTGGCTTACCGCCGAAAAGCTCGGCCTGCGTCCGTTTTTCCTCGCCCACGGGGGCGACGGCGTCACGCATGGCGGCTCGGCGGATTCGCCCGACACGGTCACGTCGTATCCCTACTGCTTCGACGGCGCGGAGGCGACCTATCCCGACCCGGATCTGATCGTTATCAACATCGGCACGAACGACAGAGGCAGGCCGGATTTTGAGGAAAGATATATCATGCTGCTCGACGAGATAAGGCGGCTCCATCCGTCGTCAAGGCTCGTGATACTGCCGCCGTTCATCGGCTGCTGGACGGGCAAGCTCAAGGAGATAGCCTCGCGCTACGAGAAAGAGACCGGCTGCCCGATACTGTTCGTCGACACCGACGGCTGGATATCGCCCGAGCCGCTGCATCCTCTGCGCGACGGTCACCGCGCCGTAGCCGAAAATCTGTCAAAGGCTCTCGGCGCCTTCATAGAGAGTATCGGATGACGCTCGTCAGAGACCGCCGGTTCTATTACGACCTGTTCAGGCTGTCCGCGCCGGTCGCGCTCCAGGCGCTTCTGAGCGTCGGCGTGAACATGCTGGATAATATAATGGTCTCATCGCTTGGGGACACCGCGCTCTCCTCTGTGGCGATGGCGAACCAGCTCACGGTCTTCCTCGATTACTTCATTCGCGGTATAGGCGGCGCATCCGCCCTGATGATAGCCCAGTACTGGGGCGGCGGGGATATGCCCGCGATCAAGCGCCTGTTCGCTGTCGTTCTGCGTTTCGCGTTTTTCGTGATGTTCGCGGTGTCCGCCGTCGTCTTTATCTTCCCCGGCGCATGCATGCGGATATTCGTGACGGACGAGCAGATGATAGCCGTCGGTTCCGGGTACCTCAGGATAGTGTGCCTGAGCTACATATTTTCCACGCTGTCGCAGGTCATAGCGTCTGTGCTGCGCGCGGTCGAGATAGTAAGGATCACCCTCTATCTGACTCTCGTATCTTTCGTTTCCAATCTTTTTTTCAACTACGCGCTGATTTTCGGGCATTTCGGTTTCCCGGCTTACGGCGTCAACGGCGCCGCCGCGGCGACCGTCATAGCGAGGGTGATAGAATTCTCGTTCGCTCTCGTCTATCTCTTCCGCGTCGAAAAACGCGTGTCGTTCCGCTTTAAGGACCTTTTCGCCAGAGACAAAGCCCTTTTCCGCGACTTTATCAAGTTCGGTCTGCCGGTGATAATCGGAGATATGCAGTGGGGGCTCGTCGGCTCGGTCAAGTCGATGGCTGTCGGCAGGCTCGGGCCCGTGATGGTCTCGGCTCACAGCATTACCGAAACGATAATGTCCCTCTGCTTCGCGTTCACGACCGGTATGGCGGGCGGCGCCTGCGTCACGGTCGGCAAGTCCGTCGGCGAGGGCGATAAGAAAAAGACCGTCCTCTATTCAAGGACGATACAGATACTTTTCGCCGCGGCGGGCGCGGTCCTCGCGACCGTTCTGTTCCTTATCCGCCGTATCCCGGTCGCGTTCTATACCGGGGTTTCCGACGAGGTCAGGGCTCTCGCCGTGAAGTTCCTCGCCGTCGGCTCCGTTTCCATAGCGGGCACGGCGTATCACGCGTCCTGCTTCACCGGGATCAACAGGGGAGCGGGCGACACGAGATTCGTCTTTATCGTCGATATGCTCTGCGGCTGGCTCGCGGTCGTTCCCGCGACCTTCATCTCCGCGCTCGTTCTCGGCTCTCCGTTCACGGTCGTGTATTTCTGCACGCGCTGCGATCAGTTCTTTAAGTGGATCATCGCCGCCGTCAGGCTGAATACCGGCGACAAATGGATAAAGAACGTGACGAGAAAAACAGAAGACAGGATATCCGCCGCTGATAACGGCTGAACATACGAAAAGGAGATAAGATATGATACTGTTTTTCAAACGTATCCTTGTAGCGATCATGGCGGCGCTGACCGCGCTGCTTTCGCCGATCGGTCTGCACCCCCTCGGCGCGCTCGCGCCCAAGTGCGACGATGTGAAGCTGAGCTTCGCCGTCGTATCCGATATCCACCTCAAGGGCGAGTATTTCCGCGACGACGAGCTCTCCGCCGCGCTTCTCGATATGCAGAACGCGACACGCAGGCTCGACGCCTTCATTATGGACGGCGACAACACCGACCACGGCATGCCTGAGCAGTATGAGGAGCTCAAGAGCGTAGTCGAAAAATTCGACCCCGCCGATAACCTCTTCATGGTCATAGGCAACCACGACACCTGGAGCGACGACGAAAACGGCAACAACGACCCCGCCTACGTCAAGGAGCTGTTCATCAAATACAGCAAGGAGATAACCGACCGCGACATAGACGAGGTGTATTTCTCTCAGGTCATAAACGGCTATCATTTCATCGTCATGGGCAGCGAAAGCACGCACGTCGCGCCGACGTTCAGCGACAGGCAGATCGCCTGGCTCGCGTCCGAGATGGAGGCGGCGTCGCAGGACGGCATGCCGATCTTCGTGTTCAGCCACACCCCGCTCAACGGAACGCACGGTCTGCCGTATTCCTTCTCGCTCGACAAGGACGTCCCCGAAGATGAGGGCGGCATAGGCGAGGAGAACGACGCAGTCAAGGAGATACTGACCTCTTACGACAACGTGTTCTATATCACCGGTCATATCCACGGTGGCTTCACGAAGAATTTAAGAGGCATCCTTACCGATTACAGGTCCGTCGAGGACGTCGACGGCGTGACCTGCATCAACCTCACCTGCTTCGGCACTCCCGCCCCGAACGGCCTGGATCTGCTGACCATGGGCACCGGCTACGTCGTGGAGGTCTACGGGGACAGAGTCGAGCTGCGCGCGAGGAACTTTATGACGGGCAACTGGCTGCCGGTGTTCGACTTCACGTTCGATCTCGGCTGAAGGGGAGAGCGTTTTGAGTCCGGTCATAAAAGCCGCCGTCATCGGCATAGGCAATATTTCGGGCAATCACCTGTCGGCGATATCCGATATGCCCGACGTCACGCTTTCGGCCGTCTGCGACGATCAGCCGGTCAGAGCGGACGCCGCGTCTGAAAAATACGGCGTCAGGGCGTTCTACTCGGTCGACGATCTGCTCCGAGAAGGCGATTTCGACGTTCTTCACATCTGCCTGCCGCACTACCTGCTCGCGCCTTACGCCGTAAAGGCTCTGAACGCCGGCAAGCACGTCCTTTGCGAGAAGCCGATGGCGCTGAACGTCCGCGAGGCGAATGAGATGCGCGCCGCTGCCGCAAAAAACGGAAAAAAGCTCGGCATCTGCTTCCAGAACAGGTACAATCCCGCCTCCGTCAGCTGCCGCGAGATCATCGATTCCGGCAGGCTCGGCGCAGTAAAGAGCGTAAGGGCGGCAGTTTACTGGGAGCGCGGCGCGGACTATTACCTCGCGGACTCCTGGCGCGGCAAAAAGGCGACAGAGGGCGGCGGAGTGCTTATAAATCAGGCTATCCACACGCTCGATCTCGTCAGGTGGTTCGCGTCGTCCGAGGTCGCGGAGGTCAGCGCGAGCATTTCGGCCAAAAAGCTGTCCGGCGTCGTCGAGACCGAGGATACCGCCGACCTGTACCTTGAATTCGCGAACGGTGCGACCGCCGCCATGTATGCGACGCTCAATGCCGGGGCGAACTATCCGGTCGAGATAGACGTCGCTCTCGAGCGCGGAACGGTCTCGATAGGCGAAAAATTCGTCATCCGCGAGCAAGGCGCGCCGGACCGGGTCTTCGACGTCGACAGGCCGGGCGGATCCAAATCCTACTGGGGTTCCGGACATGCGGCGCTTATAAGGGATTTCTATGATTCCGTCATAGAGGACCGGCCCTTCGCCGTCGACGGCGACGAGGCGGTCAAGACGACCGCGATACTCGACAAGGTTTACGGAAACTGAATATCTACTACAATCAAAAACCGCCTGACGGCTTACCGTCGGGCGGTATTTTCGGAGATTCATACAGGATACACCTACAGATGCTATGATAAGATCACAGGAGGGGAAATCAGGTGGATTCGATCTTATTCGTCGACGACGACGCGATCCTTCGTATGACCGCGGAGGCGTACTTCTCGAACAAAGGCGTTCGTATAGTTACCGCGTCTTGCGGAGAGGACGCTCTGAATAAGCTTGAAACGGCAAGCTTCGATTTGATCGTTCTCGACGTGCTCATGCCTGGAATGAATGGATTCGAGGTCTGCCGGGAGATCAAAAGACTGTGCAATACTCCGGTCCTGTTCCTTACTGCGATGGGAAGCGAGAATGATTATCTCGAAGGATATGAAAGCGGCGCCTGCGATTATATAGTGAAGCCCTATCATCTGTCCGTACTGTATGAAAAATGCGAGCGGATCATCGCCCGGTATAGAGGTGAAAGCGAGAACGACCGTAAGATCACCGTCGGCAATTATTCTTTGGATACGGAGAAGATGGCGTTCATTTTCGGAGACACTGCCGTCCCGCTTCAGGGGAAGGAGTACGATCTGCTTTTGTATTTCTTTACGCATCCCGGCGCGGTCCTGTCAAGGTCGCGTATAATCGACGACGTCTGGGGCTACGGTTTCCCCGGAAGCGACCGCATAGTAGATACTTACGTCAAAAAGCTGCGGCGTTCGCTCGGTCGCTGCGGAAAGGCGATCTCAACCGTGAAAAACGCCGGATACCGTTTTGAGGGGTGAGTTTTATGAACACGCGCAGATTGCCGGTCGTTACAGAGATACTGCTTATAGTCGCTTTTTTGTCCGTTTTGTCGATCGTCGCGCAGAACGGCGTCTTTGCGGTGAAAAATGAATTCATGACCCGTGTGGAAAATAATTATGACAGCAAGGCCGTCTTTGACAGGCTTAACGGGCTTGAAGACCCGGAACGCTTCCTTGAGAAATTGTCCTCCGAGATCGAAACTATACCCTATGAAAAAACGGCGGTCGTTGTCGACCCGCGGGGAACAGTCGCGGTGATGTCCTCAAAAGACAGGTTCGAAAAAAACGGCTATAGGGATGAGGAAAAACTCAGGGGATACGTCGACATCTCGAAGCCGGCTTTTCGTCAAATTTCGGAGCTTCAAACGCCGCGTTGGTCCCGAAGCTCCGAAAACAATTCCTCGGTCCGTTATGCTTATTACTGTATCATAAACGGTACCCCGACCGCTCTGTACGTGGAATTCAAGCTTTCTCCGCTGAAAGCTTTGTTCGAGAACGATGACTTTTTGTTCCTGCTGGTTGAAATGACAGCGATCTTTATTGTCATACAGATCGTTGCGGTCGTTGTTTTCATTGCATATCGCAGAAAAGATGACCGGCTTGAAAAAATCCGTTTCTATTACATGAACGGAATAGCGCACGAGATCAAAACGCCGGTGGCTGAGATCGTCAATCTGACGGAGTGCGCGTCTTCGGCTTCATCGCAGGAGGAAAAAGACAAATTCCTGGAGCTTATATCGGGCTGCGGTGAAAAACTGAGAAGCACAGTCGATCTGTTCCTTAAAAACAGTTACTGTCCCGACAGACAAAGGCTGGATAAAACGGAATTCTCCCTCTCGGACGCTGCGAGGCGAAAGGCGGAGGAGTATCTCCCGCTTTTTGAGGAAAAGGGGATCGCAGCCGGGACGGACTTCACCGATGACCTATTTATCCGCGCCGACGCCCGGCTCACCGACATCGTCATAGATAATTATCTCTCCAACGCGCTCAAATACACGGAGCCCGGCTGCTGCGTCAGGATAAAAACGTATCGAAATGGGAAACGAGCCGGCTTTTCCGTGTACAACCAAACAGATCTGCCTGTTGACGACAAGTCCATCCGGACGCCGTCTTTCGGCGCCGATAGGATCACCGGCCGTATGCGCGGCGTGGGGCTCGATCTGTGCCGGAAGATATCGGAACTCCATAAGTTCCGATACGGATGCCGGAGGGAGGAAGGCGGCGCGGAGTTTTTCTTTGAAGCTGATATCAAATCATACAAGAGAACCGTTATTATGATCGTATCGGTCATTGCTGTCACTGCTATAGCCGCGTTCACATTATACAGGTTTTTCACTGTACGCGCTTACAGCGATAAGCTGTTCCCCTTGCCCGACAACTATTCCGAGCTTCCGGTCGATTCTCCGGATGATGTGTTGCCGCTTTTTAACGATAATGACAAACAGTTGATGTCCGGGTACTGCGATCATATTCTTGTGGCGCATATCGACGCGATCGACGGGACAGTGTACCGGGATGTCGGTTACGACGGTCTTAAACTCCGGGCTACACCGTACACTCAATACCTTATTCGGAATTGTTCTAATATAAAAGGGCATTTCAGAATGGACACATCGATCCCTGTTTTGGACTACGGAGGGATTTCGATAGACGGAAAAAAGATGATCCAAAGTGCGCCGCAACTGAGGGCTGGATACTATTACGTGCTGTATCTGAGAGTTTACCCGAGTGGTATTTATTTGCAAAAAGCGTACACTCTGGGATCGGATACAAAAACCGATATCAACGCCCTGCTTGTCGGCGATCAGAGAGATTGGGCGTTCAGGGTTTACTGCGAGTGCCTTGAGGGTTACGAGAATGAAGACCTGACCTACGCGCCGATAGAGAGATTTGATTCTGAATTTGAAATGGATGACAAACAGATAACGATAGAGGAGGAGGCAAAGAGCGGGACGACACTTGTCTATTACGATCCGGAAGTCGATACTACGGCGCCGATAGACTACTCTGTTGAACGGACAACGGAAGCGCCGTAGTGTATCCGGCTATTTCTGTGTCTAGTGCAATCTTTTATTGGCTGATTATGCTGATATTAAGGAGGTATCACCATGAAAAAGATCATATTTGCGCTTGTCGCAATCATGCTTGCGATTTCGCTGCTCCCTTCAGTTTCCGCCGATGGGACGAAAGCGACCGTAACGGACGCTTGGATCCCGTTCGATGTCTGGAGGGGAGCGGGCGACACTTCCGCGACGCTCAAATTGAGTCCAGATTTCGATCTGTTGATGAAAGCGGATGAATTCGTATCTCTTGAGACCGGCGGAGCGGAGCTAGATAAAGCCTATTATACCGTGACCTCCGACGCCGACGGCAGGACAGTCGTGACGCTTAAAGAGGAATATCTCAAGACGCTTAAAAACGGAAAGGCGTTTTATTTCCACGCGGAGTTCGAAAAGGCACGCATCGGTCTGCGGCTGTTCGTTGTGACCGAAAAAGCAACGATCACAAAGGACCTCATATTCATGTCAGGCGTCGACGGTCCGTGGGACGGAAAAACCATGCCCGAAGAGCCGTGGGACGGGAAAAGCGATCTTTCCGTCGTCATCACGGGGAACGACGATTTTTCCTTCGGTCCTGAGATATTTCAAAAACTCGTCTTCGATACCGAGGTCGACCCGTCGAACTATATCGTCCGGGGCTTTGGCGACACCGTTTCCGTCAACCTGAAAGCGGAGTACGCGAGGAGATTCGGTCCCGGGATTTTCGGCTTCATCGCCGTTTTCGACAATGCCGACGTCACGCTAAATTTCGACACGTCCTATACGTATATGCCCGGCGATATAAACGGCGACGCCGCAGTGACCGCCGACGACGCGAGGCTTGCCCTCAGAGCCGCCGCGAAACTTGATGCTCTTAACGGCGACGCGCTCGCTGCAGCCGACCTCTCCGGCACGGGTTCTATCACCGCTGTTGAGGCGAGGATGATACTTCGTGTCGCAGCGAAATTAGAAACGGCGCCGGCAAAAACCGAATAGGGTCCATCCATAAAGCGAGGATACGTTGTTTGAAAAAACCGCCCGGCGTTTCGCCGTCGGGCGGTTTTGTGTTTGTCGCTGTGACCTGCGCGGTCTTATTTCATACCTTTGAAGTTCAGGGGCACGTTCTCGCCGAGGAGTCTGTGCGCTATACGGTCGAACGCCTGCGCAGAAACGGAGTTTTCCTTTATCGGGTCACCGGCGATAGCCGCGAGCGAGAGCGCGAAATCCTCCGGGACGATGCCGATGAGGCGTACGGCCGAATCGTCGATTATCGAGTCGATGTCCGCGAGGATGCCCTTCGCGGTCTCTTTTTTGCGGAAACGGTTGATTATCAGTCTGCTCTGGCGTATACCGCGCTGCTCAAGACACTCCGCCGTGCGGAAGGCGGCGCGAACGCCGAGAGTGTCCGAGGTCGTGACGATGAGGGCCCTGTCGGCGCATTCCGCCGCTCTGAAAAGCCCCTCGCCGAGTCCCGCGGGAGCGTCCGCGAAAATGAAGTCGTAATCGTCCTCGATCGGCTCGATCAACTTCGCTATGCTTCCGCCTTCGACGGGGGCGCCGGGGGCGGGCAGGAGGTCGATATCCCCGCTGTGCACAAGAGCGGAGTATATGTCTATGCGCTCCTCCATGACGTCCGCCCAGTTCCAGAGGACCTGCTCGCGCAGACCGAGCAGCACGTCGAGACTCGGCAGGGAGGCGTCGGCGTCGATGAGCAGGACTTTTTTGCCGGCGTTCGCCAGAGCGTGCGCCAGAAAGGCGGTGATGGTCGATTTGCCGGCCCCGCCCTTTCCCGAAGCAGTCACTATTCTTACGTTCATTCGATATCCTCCGGCGGTATGCCGTCCTGATACTGACTGTTGCGCAGCATGGCGTAGAAGCCGTCCTTCGCCATGAGCTCATCGTGCGTGCCCTGCTCGACTATGGAGCCGCGCCGCATGACTATTATCGTGTCGGCGTTCTTTATCGTTGAAAGCCTGTGCGCTATGACGAAGCAGGTCCTGCCGTCCATAAGCGTCTGCATCGCGGTCTGTATCTTCGCTTCCGTGCGGGTGTCGACGGAGCTCGTCGCCTCGTCGAGGATGAGAAGAGGCGGGTCGCAGAGTAGCGCGCGGGCTATCGTGAGCAGCTGCCGCTGCCCCTGCGAAAGGTTCGTTCCGTCCTCCTCAAGGACCGTGTCGTAGCCGTCCTTGAGCGACATTATGTATTCGTCTATGAACGCGGCCTTCGCGGCGGCAACTATCTCTTCCTCGGTCGCGCCGTCCCTGCCGTAGGCGATATTCTCCCTTATCGTGCCCTTGAACAGCCAGGTGTCCTGAAGCACCATGCCGAAGCGGGAGCGCAGCTCGCCGCGCGGGACGTCGTTTATGTTCACGCCGTCGAGCCTTATCTCGCCGCCGGTCACGTCGTAGAAGCGCATCAGCAGGTTGACTATCGTCGTCTTGCCCGCGCCCGTCGGACCGACTATCGCCGCCGTCTGACCGGGAAGTATCGTGAGGTCGAGGTCCTCTATCAGCGGCACGTCGGGCAGATAGCGGAACGAAACGTGATCGAACTCGACAAGCCCGCGCGCGGCGGGGAGCTCGGCGTCGCCGCTGTCGGGCACGGCCTCCGGCTCGTCAAGCACGCCGAAGACCCTCTCCGCCGAAGCGAGCGTCGACTGGAAGGTGCTTATCGTCGCGGCGATATTGTTTATCGGGCCGGTGAAAAGACCGGAGAAGGAGATG
Source organism: Clostridia bacterium (assembly GCA_017443405.1). Lineage (GTDB taxonomy): Bacteria > Bacillota > Clostridia > Oscillospirales > Acutalibacteraceae > RGIG2893. Next base: position 27,180 of record JAFRXS010000048.1, read on the forward strand.
AATTTTATGATGAGACCGATATCCGCCTCGGCTCCGAACGCGAGCCTGCCGGTTATCAGCAGCGCGCCGAGCAGGCAGATGGTCACGTAGTTTATGTTCGAGAAGAAGTTGAGCAGCGGCTTTGCGAGTCCCGACACGAAGTTCGCCTTCCACGTGACGTTGTAAAGCCCCTCCGCTATGTCGGTGAACTCCTCGTCCGCCTCCTTTTCGTGGCCGAAGATGCGCACGATGTTGTGACCGGTATACATCTCCTCGATGTGGCCGTTCATCTCACCGAGCATGTCCCAGTGCTCGCGGAACAGCACCTTTGAGCGTTTCGCGACGGCGCGGGTGATGAAGTAGCTTATCGGCACGAGGCAGATCGTCACTATCGCAAGCAGCCAGTTGCGCATGAACATGATGACCAGAACAGCCGAGACCTGTATCACCGACGTGAGGACCGAAGTGAAATTTGACTGGAGCCGCGAGCTGATATTCTCGCAGTCGTTGACTATCTTCGAGAGTATCTCGCCCTTTGTGAAACGGTCGAAAAAGCTCAGCGGCAGACGCGACAGCTTGTTGTTGATCGATTCCCTGAGGTTGCAGACGAGCTTCTGCGTCACGCCGACGAGGATGAAGGTCTGCAGGAACTCAAGGAAGGCGAAGCCGAAATAGAGCCCGAAGACCTTCAGCAGTTCGAGTTTGATCGGACCGAGGTCCATCGCGCCGCCCGTGAGCTTGACGTCGAGCTGATCGCTGAACATGCTGATGATATCGCCCATGATGTCCGGCGAAACTACATTCATCAGCGTTCCCGCCGCCGCGCAGATGAGGACCGCCGCGACGGAGAATTTGTATTTTGCCAGAAGGCTGAGCAGCCTTCTGAGCGTCCCCTTGAAATCGGACGGTTTTTCGCCCGCTTCGCTGTTGCCCTTCTTGCGGTAGGAGGCGTACCTCTGACGGCGTTTCTCCCTGACGGCGGCGTTCGTGTCGTTTATCTGAGCGCGGAGGCTTTCTTTTGTGTTCTTTTTCATACCGCCGCCTCCTCGGGATCGAGCTGGGTCTCGACTATCTCGCGGTATACCTCGCAGGTCTCCATCAGCTCGGCGTGTTTGCCTATGCCGGCGACCTCGCCCTTGTTGAGGACGATGATCCTGTCCGCTCCGATGACCGTGCCGACGCGTTGCGCGACGAGGATTATGTTCGCGTGAGAGTAGTTCTTCTTTATCTCGGCGCGGAGCCTCGCGTCCGTTGCGAGGTCGAGCGCGCTGAAGCTGTCGTCGAAAATGCAGATGTCCGCGTCCTTTATCAGCGCCCTTGCAATCGCTATGCGCTGCTTCTGACCGCCGGAGAGATTGGTCGCGTTCTGGGAGATGAAGCTCTCCTTGCCGTTTTCGAGCTTGTCGACGAAATTCTTCGCCTGAGCGGCGTAAAGTGCCCTGTCCATCTCC
>JAFRXS010000049.1 GCA_017443405.1 Clostridia bacterium
GTCGTTACCGTTCGCGGATTCGGCAGCATGCTTTACACTAAAGACTGCTTCGGGAGGACGGTATCTCTTTATCCTCTTTCTCTGTCTTCCATTCTGTTTTCACTGCCGTATCTCGTTTTCGGTATAGGCTGCGTAGAGATAAAAAAAGACGATCTTGCCGTAAAGTATATTTCCAAAGGTCTTGACGTTCTTGTCGGAAAGCTCAAAGTTGACAGCAACGGCGACAGCGTAAACGAGCTGATACTCGAATCGTCGTCTCCGGCTGACGTGGATACTCATCGCAATTCCTATTATTCGTTCACAAGACGAGCCGCTTTGAATACCGGAGATTATCAGTTCAAGTATGACTGGCGTCTCGATCCAGTCGCCGCCGCCGACGGACTGAACGAATACATTGAGCAGATCAAAAAGACGACCGGACATTCCAAGGTCATCATCGTTGCTCACAGCGAGGGCAATAACGTTGTCGCTTCCTATCTTACAAGATACGGTCATGAAAGCGTTTCAAAACTCCTTTTCATGAGCGCCGCTTTCAACGGTATCACTCTTGTCGGCAAAATGATGAACCGCGAAATATACGCCATAGGAAAAGCCGATGAATTCATGGATTTCATTCGCGGCTACTTCAGACAGAATAATTCGCTTGCGGTTCTCACCGGCTTATTTGAGGGTATGTATAAGACCGGCGTTCTTGCAAAACTGCTTGATAAGGTCGGAGTATTTCTTGAGAATAATAAGGATGCGTTCTATGACAGCTGCCTCGTGCCTCTTTTCGGAACATATCCGGGCTTCTGGTCATTCGTTCCCGACGAGTATTACGAGGACGCGAAACAGAATCTTCTCGGCAACGCAGCCGAATACTCCGCGCTGTTTGAAAAGACAGACTATTATCAGTATGAAGTCAGAGGCAAGCTCGCCGATACGCTCAGATCCGCAAGGGATTCCGGCGTCGAAATAATGTCTGTTTGCGGCTACGGCATCCGTCAGATACCGGTCTATAAGGACAGCTGCAACACAAGCGACTTTCTCATAGACACAAAGTATATGAGTTTCGGAGCGACCTGCGCGCCTGTCGGAACATCGCTTGAATCAGCCGATGGGAAGTACCTCAGTCCCGACGGCGAGATCGACGCTTCGACCTGCCTGCTTCCTGATACGGCCTGGTTTGTCAAATATCAGGAACACAACGATTTCTGCAACGCGTATTGTGATTTCCTCGATTGGCTTATTAGTTCCGATGAGGCGCCTACGGTGTTTACCTCGGAACGATATCCTCAGTTTATGATCTGCGACGCGCATATGGAACTCTCACCCGTTGAGTGAGCCTCGTCCGTCAATCCGTTATTCGGAGTCAATTATATATATTTGATTCACAGTTTCGGTATTATATGAACATACATTAAAATTTTGTTGACTTTTATACGCTGATATACTATATTAAATTTGCTTTCGTGTAAGTATTCTATGCGGAAGCTGCCTGAGTAGCTTAAAAGCAAAGCGTTGTTATCAAAGATGTCGGTGAAAATCCGTCCGGAGGCAATTCGACGGTCTGTTTTCCGTCAACAACTGAAGTGAGGTTTATCATCATGTACCAGGACAAAACACTCATCTGCAAGGATTGCGGCAAAGAATTTGTTTTCAGCGCCGGCGAGCAGGAATTTTACGCAGAGAAGGGCTTTGAGCATGAGCCCACCCGCTGCAAAGAGTGCCGCACTGCCCGCAAGTCTGCAAACAAGCCGCTTTTTGACGCAGTCTGCTCCAGATGCGGCAAGGAATGCAAGGTTCGGTTCGAGCCCACCCCCGGCCGCGACGTTTATTGTGATGAGTGCTTCAAGGAAATAAGAGCCAATCGCTGAATCCCGACCGTCGGATTTATCCGAAACACAAGACCGTGTTCGCCATAGGAGCGTACACGGTCTTGTTTGTATTGCGTCAATGATCGGGCGTATTGTCAGCAGGAAGCTCGAAACTGTACGAAGCCGTCGGTATCTCATTTTCGCTGTTTATGTCCGACAGCAGACGGTAGGCGAGAAGGGAAAGAAGTATGATAAGTACAGTCGCGACGGTTATAACGATCAGGTGGACTTTATTTATCTTTTTCGGTCTTTCCTCGGCTACGGTCTCTTCCCGCAGATCCGCCGGGTTCTTATCGTCGATTTTCATATTCTGTCCCTCAAATCCGTGATCGTTTCACTTGTTTATAACACAGAAATAAAAAAAATACAAGATTTATTAATAATTCTTTTCAAAACAGTTCTTATTTTATTCTTTTGTTTAAGATCGCGGATGTTCTCTTCTTGACATTCGAGGAATTAGAATATATACTGTATTAAATATAATATAAAGAGGCAAATTGATGATCTATGACCGCTGGATGAGTTATCTTCGCGATGACGTGAGGCTTTGTTCCGCCGTTATCCCCGGCGCGCACAACGCAGGTACTCGCGGCATGACGGCTATGGCTTGCTGCCAGGACGGCACGCTTTACGAGCAGTACAAATACGGCGTCAGGCATTTCTGTATCCGTACGTCTACCCGTCGCGGCAGGATAGTGATGTGTCACGGCATATCAAAGGGTTATGATTTCGAGCTTGCTGCCGAAGACATACAGCGTATGATAGAAGAAGCGCCGACAGAGTTTTTTATCTTTGATATAAGGGAGTATTACGATCAGAATATAGGTCCCTTCAAGGTCACTCATTCACCCGAGATCGGTAAAATGAACGCCTTCATCAAAGAATACATGTCCCCGGAAAAATACGCTCTTACGGAATTTAACAGTATTTCGGAAGTCACTATGGGCGACATCAGGCGTTCGGGCAAGCGTTTTCTTCTTTATAATTATAATCATAATTACGATCACAGCGTTGCCTGCGACTATATCTTCCCCTGGGACAAAAAGATATACGGCATGAAGACCTCCGATTTTCCCGAACACGCGCTCACTTTATTTGACAAAGAGCATACCGACGGTATTTACTGGTTCCAGACTCAACAGACTCCAAACCTCGGAACTCACGTCGGCGCGACCACTCCCCGCCGTCTTAACAGAGATCTTATCCCATATTTCGGCAAATTTACAGACGGTATCGCCCGTAATCCCTATTATCTCGATCAGGCAAACGTTATCGCCGGCGACTTTATGACAGCGGACTACTCGAAGGCCGCGCAGATCTTATCTCTGAATATCAATAAGGGAAATATCTCAGAGGATAAAACAGAGGAATTCAAGCAAGGATTGAGGTATTGAAAGCTTATGGGTGAAAACTTCCTGCCCGCAAATTTTATTCATGATTTTATCGACGAGGACCTTGCGTCCGGAGTTAAATCTCACGTGCAGACGCGCTTTCCGCCTGAGCCGAACGGCTATCTTCATATCGGTCACGCAAAAGCCATATGCATAGATTTCGGCACCGCCGACAAGTATGACGGCGTATGCAATCTTCGTTTTGACGATACAAACCCGTCCAAAGAGGATACCGAGTACGCCGATGCCATAAAGAAGGATATCGAGTGGCTCGGTTTTGAATGGGCGAACGAGTATTACGCCTCCGATTATTTTGATTTTCTGTACGACTGCGCGATTACTCTTATCAAAAAGGGTCTCGCTTACGTGGACGATATCACTCCGACACAGATGCGCGAAATGCGCGGAACGCTGACCGAGCCCGGCCGCCGCAGCGAATTCGCCGATCGCGGTATCGACGAAAACCTCGACCTGTTCGGGAGAATGAGAGCCGGGGAGTTCCCCGACGGCGCGAAAGTGCTCAGGGCAAAGATAGATATGGCGTCGCCGAACTTTAATATGCGCGACCCGGTTATGTACCGTATCGCGCACGTCGATCATCACCGCACGGGGAGCAAATGGTGCATCTATCCGATGTACGATTTCGCTCATCCGCTGTCCGACGCCCGGGAGGGAGTCACGTTTTCTCTCTGTTCGCTCGAGTTCGAGAATCACCGTCCACTTTACAATTGGTTCGTCGATAATATTGGCTTCAACGAGCCGCCTCGCCAGATAGAGTTCGCCAGGCTCAACCTCAATTACTGCGTTACAAGTAAGAGAAAATGCCTGGAACTCGTCGAACGCGGAATAGTCAGCGGATGGGACGATCCGAGGATGGTCACTCTCTGCGGCCTGAGAAGGCGCGGCTGCCCGCCCGCGGCTATTCGCAGCTTCGTAGCGAAGGCCGGCATAGCCAAGGCTTACAGCATCGTTGATTTCAGTCTTCTTGAATCCTGCATGCGCGACGAACTCGGCGATACCGCGCCGCGCGCGATGGCAGTCATCGACCCCATTAAGCTGATCATCGATAATTACGAACCCGACGTTATCGAAACGCTCAACGTTGAGCGCCATCCCGATCATCCGGAAATGGGAGAATCTGCCGTGAGTTTCGGCAGGGAGCTTTACATCGAGCGCGGCGATTTCATGAAAGAGCCTCCAAAGAAGTATTACAGGCTCTATCCCGGCAACGAGGTCCGTCTCAAGGGCGCGTACTGCGTCACCTGCACTTCTTATGACGAGGACGAATACGGCAATATCGTTGCCGTTCATGCCGTTTACGATCCCGAGACCCGCGGCGGCAACACGCCCGACGGCAGGAAGGTCAGGGGAACGATCCACTGGGTCAGCGCGCGCGACAGCGTCGAGGCTGAAGTCCGCCTTTACGGCAGGCTCTTCACCGAAGAGGATCCCGGTGACGATTATCTTAGTTGCGTAGCCGAAGATTCGCTTAAGATCATCAAGGGCTGCCGCATAGACAAGTCCCTTTCCGACGTCAGCGAGGGCGACGTTTTCCAGTTCATGCGTCAGGGCTATTTCTGCGCCGATAAAGACTCGCGTCCCGGCGCGCCCGTTTTTAATCTTACTGTCGAGCTCAATTCATCTTACGGTAAAAAGTAATAAGATAAAGGAAGTGTGCCATATGAAAATCCTCGCAATCGGCGCTCATCCGGACGACCTTGAGATCAATTGCTACGGAACGCTTGCAAAATTCGCCGCGCGGGGCGACAAGGTCGGAGTTTGCGTCGTGTCCAACGGCAATCTCGGGCATGAGGAGATCGCTCCCGACGACCTTGCCCGCATCCGTCTTGAGGAGGCAAAGAACGCTGCTGATATCATAGGAGCAGAGTTTTTCTTTGCAGGCGCAGACGATCTGCACGTCGATCCGCAGAATGAAAAAGTGATACTTGAACTTGCGCGTATTATCCGCGGTTTCGCTCCGGATCTTGTCATCACTCACAGCGACCGTGATTACCACAGCGACCATAACGAAACGTATCGCTCGGTTTTTCGCGCTTCCTTTGCCGCATCGGTCGGCCATTTCGATCCCGATTGTCCCGATCCTCCGGCTCCTTCCGCTCCTATCTATATGATGGACAATCTTACCGGCGTGGGCTTTATTCCGACGGAATACGTCGATATAACCGATTATATCGATATAAAACTGAGAGCTCTTGCCTGCCATAAGTCGCAGACTCAGTGGATGCTCGATCACGACGGTATTGATTTTCTTGATATGGCAAAGACCTGCTCCAAAGCCCGGGGCTATCAATGCGGCGTAAAGTACGCCGAGGGTTTCAGACCGGACGTCAATTATGCGAGAATGTCGGCTTCAAGGCTGCTTCCGTAACGCTATAAACACAAATAAAGGAGATTTATAATGGAACCCATCCAGGTCGATTTTTCCAAGAAGGGCGGAAAGAGCTCCAAGGAGATCTATATCCCGCCGGAGAAGGCTCCTCTTAAGATCGTCATAAGCCTCGTTGTTACCGTTATCGCGGGGCTCGTATCTTACTACTTCCTACTTCCCGCCTTCAACCTGAAGGACACCAAGTTCTACGGCTGGATAGCGGTAATGCTCGTGGCCTACGTATTTATGACCGCGCTCACAAGCGGCGTTTTCACCAAGCCCGAATACGTTCCTTACGTCAAGCGGCATTCTCTCGTTTGTATGATCGTTGCCGCAATACTCGGTCTTATCCTTGTCGTAGGTTACCTTGTCGGCGCTCCTCTTTTCAGGGCGAAAGCGTACAGCAGGCTGCTTGATATAAAGGATACGGAAACGGTAGATTCCGCGGGCGATGCTGTTCGGAATATAACCTTCATCGATTCCATCAGCGATTTCAATAAGGTCCCGATGATCGACGCCGTCGCCGCTGAGAAGCTTGCCGACAAGACTCTCGGTACGCTCGCGTCTCTCGGACTCGAGTCGCAGTTCAACATCGCGGACAGTTTTTCCACTCAGATCAACTATAAAAATCTGCCGTACAGGGTCTTCCCGCTCAAATACGGCGATATCTTCAAGTGGCTCAAGCAGACGCGCAACGGATTTCCCGGCTACGTTACCGTCAATATGAACACGCAGCAGGCCGAGTTCGTCAAGACGGAACAGGGCATCAAGTACACCGTTTCCGAGCATTTCGGCAAATATCTCCTTCGCGTGGTCCGTTTCAGCTATCCCACCTGGCTGCTTGGCAATCAGAGCTTTGAGATAGATGAAGAAGGGCATCCTTACTGGATCGTCGAGCATCGCGACAAGACCATCGGTCTTCTCGGCGGTGACGATATAATCGGCATCATCGTTGTTGACGCTTATACGGGCGAATGTGTCGATTACGGTCTTGACGAGATAAAAGCCGGCTTAGGCAATGACGGCAGGAATCTCGAATGGATCGACCAGGTTTTCGACGCTCCGCTGCTTAATAACCAGTATAACTATATCGGTAAATACAGCAACGGTTTCATCAACTATTACATCGGTCAGGAAAACGTCAAGCTCACTACCAGCGGCTACAATTATCTTGCCGACGGCAACGACGTTTACATGTACACCGGAGTTACCAGCGCCAACAGCGACGAGTCCATCCTCGGTTTCGTCATCATCAATCAGCGGTCGAAGGACGCTTACTTCTATTCGGTTTCCGGCGCGACCGAGGCGGCGGCGCAGAAGTCCGCGCAGGATATCGTTTCCGATAAACAATGGACCGCGACCTTCCCGCTGCTTATAATGCTCAGGACAAATACGGGCAAGTATGAGCCTACATATTTCATGGCGCTCAAGGGCGCGGGCTCCGTTGTTAAGAGTTATTCCATGGTCAACGTCAGCCAGTATTCCGACGCCGTTCGCAGCCCCGGCGACGACGATCCGGACCTCAAGGAATGTCTTAAAGCTTATATCAACAAGCTTGCCGTCCGCAGCGAACCGGTAGTCATCAATATCGACATGAGCGGCAGCATCAATGTTCCCGATGATAATACGACCGACGAGCCCGGCGACTCCTCCGTCGTCAGCGGAATCATCTCGGATATCCGCTCAAACGTTATTGCCGGCACGACTTATTACTACATCCGCCTTGCCGGTTCCGACACCTATTATTACGTTCCCGCGTCGCTGACAAACGAAGCTGTTCTCCTCAACGTCGGTGACGCTGTCACTCTTACGGTCATCTCTGCCGATTCCGCTATCATCCCCGCGTCCGACGTTACGGTGGGGGAAGCAGCCGAACAGCCTGCACAGGCAGATGAGTCGACTGAAGAAGTCGATGAGTGAACAGGGGAGCCGTAACTACGACCGTCTGATCAAAGCGCTTCGCATAGCGTCGACCGTCATTATGGCGGCGATGTTGGCGCTCGTGATATATCTTATGGTAAAGTACGATATATCGCTGAAAAACGCCGACAGTATCGCCGACAGGCTCACCGGCGGAGCGCTCACGGTCGCTCTCATTATAATAGGCTTTTCGGTCGTAAAATCCTTCGCTCTTATCTTTCCGCCGGCTCTGATATTCGCTGTTTCAGGTATTTTCTTTGAGAAGCTGTGGATGGCGATCCTCGTCAACTTCATAGCCACGGTGCTCAGTCTTATCCTGCCTTATTATCTGGGCAAGCTGACCGGCGCGGGGATGCTCGATTCTCTCAAGCGCCGGTTCCCGAAGATCGCGAAGCTCGACGCCTTCGCCGGGAGAAACGAGTTCGGCATCGTACTGGTAGTAAAGGCGTCCGGTATGCTGCCGTCCGATCTTTCAAGCCTCATCTTCGGCGCGATGGGAATGAGCTTTATGAAGTATTTCATCGCGGCGAACATCGGCATGCTGCCTCTCAACGTCCTTTGGGCGCTGCTTGGCAATAAGGGCGATCTTACCGACCCGTTGAGCTATCTGTACGTTTTACCGATACTCATTTTTGCTGTAGTGGCTGCCGTAGTGATGAACAAGCTTTCAAAAAAGCCTGCCGCGACGGATAAAAAAGAATAAACGAAACGCTCCGACAGTTTATCTGCCGGAGCGTTGATTTTAAAGAGTGAGTTCTCTCACTCTGTTGCGGAGATACCGAACGCTTCATTGAGCATTTCGACTATCTCCTGTGTGAAGGTGTTCATATTGGCAAACCTCAGACCGTATTTTCCTCTCAGTTTTCTGAGATCGTGCTTGTCGCCGAGTGTCGAAATGAACATCAAAAATTGAGATTTCGGTAATTTCAGGACTTTCTCACAAAGAGTCACATAATCGGTATAGACCGGCGAATTTTCGCCGCTTTTGAATTCCATTGCGAAGAATTTATCTTCTACGGTAAACACAAGATCAAGCTCATGTCTGTTGGAGTTGACGATCTCCTGAACTGCGGTGTCGCACAGCATCTCAAAATGATAACCGTGCTTCTCGCAAAACTCTCTGACCGTGTTTTCGGCGTTCACCGCGGCATACTGTTCAAGCCACGTTCCGGTGATAAGCTGCCTGACTATAGTCTTTTCCGAGAGTTTGTAGGTGATCACCTTTCGGTCGTCGGAAGCCTTGAAGCTGTTGATGATTCCGTAATCCGACAGCTTCTGTCCCATCTGCCTGATCTCGCGGTATTCGCTGTCCGTAATATTGAGTATCTCGGGCGGGGGATAACTGAATTTTGTTTTCCGCGGGTCAAAATAAGCCTTCGATATCCTGGATTTGATCTGTTCGAGTATTCCGCGCGTTATGTCATAATTATTGCCGACATACACGCAAGCCTGCGTCAGCAGATCTTCGCCGTTGGGCAGATCGATACATTCTATGATGGATATGCGTTTTGATTTCAAATAACTCTGCAGATGCGGGCATTCACCGTTGGAGTAGGGCCTGATGTCCTTTGCGTTGTCCGTTGCGGTTACGTCCGACAGCTTTTTCGGTATCGCGGAACCGCGAAATCTGCCGCTGTCTTTCAACCTGTCTATCCTGACGGAAGCGCCGCCGCAGAGAAGGTCAAAACTGTAAACGCCTTCCTGTTGGCCTGTGAGCTCTTGTTTCTTACCTGAAAATAGATTGAAGAAACCAGCCAAGAATTCTCCTCCTTTCTATAAACATTATACAGTCGGTAACGGTTATTGTCAAGATAAATCGCATTTTGAGCTATAAGGCCGGATTATCGACCTGATCAAAGTTTCAAAATTCGGTATTGACTTTTTATGATTTCGATGTTATTATATCACTGTTCGCGGATATGGCGGAACTGGCAGACGCGCTAGATTCAGGTTCTAGTGGGGTCACACCCATGCAGGTTCAATTCCTGTTATCCGCACCAAACAGTACAAATCCGAACCCAAAGCCGGTTGGCGAAGGGTTCGGATTTGTCGTTTATTTCGACGATCTGAATTTGACCTCAAGCAAAACAAACCAAATTAAAAAACGGAGGTCAAGAAAATGAATCTGAACATCGGCAAC
>JAFRXS010000050.1 GCA_017443405.1 Clostridia bacterium
CGCGACGTCGGGTATGTCGTTGGGGTCGACGCAGACGAATTTGCGCTTTTTCTCGACGTCGGTGATGACGTAGTTGATCGTGGACTCGGCGCCCGTGCCGCCGGTCGTGGGGACGGCTATCGTGAAGACCGTGCGGTTCTTAGTCGGCGCGACGCCCTCGAGCGAGCGCACGTCGTAATACTCGGGGTTGTTGACGATGATGCCGATGCCCTTGCCGGTATCCATCGACGAGCCGCCGCCGATCGTGATCATGAAATCGGCTCCCGACGCGCGGTAGGCGTCGACTCCGTGCTGAACGTTCTCTATGGTGGGATTGGGCTTGATGTCGGTGTAGAGCGTGAAGTCTATGCCGCTCTCTTTGAGGATATCGGTGACCTTCGCCGTGACGCCGAACTTGACGAGATCGGGGTCGGACGCGACGAACGCCTTTTTGAAGCCCTTTGACTTGACGATGCCGGGTATCTCCTTTATCGCGCCGTAGCCGTGATAGGAAACGCCGTTGAGTACGAAACGGTTGACCATGGTTTTTCTCCTTTTCGGTTTTATATCTCAGGTTATGATATTCCTAAAAACGCCGCGCCCCGCCGCGTATCGGCGCGGCGGAGCGTTATGAGCGGTTATCTGCCCTCGACGAGCGCCTTGGTGTCGCGCGCGATGAGAAGCTCCTCGTTGGTGGGGATGACGAAGACCCTGACCTTGCTGTCGGGCGCGGAGATCTCCGCCTCCTTGCCCTTGATGGTCACGTCGTTGACCTCATCGTTTATCTTGATGCCGAGATAGGTCATGCCGCCGCAGACGCCGGAGCGCAGGTCCTCGGTATTCTCGCCCAGACCGCCGCAGAACACGATGACGTCCACGCCGTCGAGCGCGGCGACGTAAGCGCCGATGGTCTTCTTGATGCCGTACCACTGGATGTCCCTCGCGAGCTTGCAGCGGTAGTTGCCCTCATAGGCGGCCGCCTTGACGTCGCGGTCGTCGCTGGAGAGACCGGAAACGCCGAGGACGCCGGACTTCTTGTTGAGGATGATGCTCGTCTCCTCGGGGGTCCAGCCCTCCTTCTCCTGAAGGAAGGTGATGACGGACGGGTCCATCGTGCCGGTGCGCGAGCCCATCGCGAAGCCGTCGAGCGGCGTGAAGCCCATCGAGGTGTCTATGACCTTGCCGTTTTTGATCGCGGCGATCGAGGCGCCGGCGCCGATGTGGCAGGTTATCATCTTAAGACTCTCGAGCGGGACGCCCATAAGCTCGGCGCAGCGCGCGGAAACGAAGCGGTGCGACGTGCCGTGGAAGCCGTAGCGGCGGATATGGTACTTCTCGGTGTATTCGTAGGGGATCGGGAAGGTGTAGGCGTAGTCGGGCATGGTGCTGTGGAAGGCGTTGTCGAAAACGACGACCTCGGGGATGCCGGGCCCGAAAACGTCGAGCGCGGCGCGTATGCCCTGCGCGTGGGCGTGATTGTGCAGAGGAGCGATGGAGGACATGCCGTCGATATCGTCGACGACCTTATCGGTGACGAAGCAGCTCTCCTTGAAGATCCAGCCGCCCTGGACTATGCGGTGGCCGATCGCCGAGATCTCGCTGAGATCGTCGACCGCCTTGTATTCGCCGGAGGTCAGAACGTCCTTGACGACGAAGAACGCCGCCGTGTGGTCGGGCATCGGGTGCTTTATGACGACCTTTTTGCCGTCCTTAAGCGTATTTATCTCGATCTGGCCGTCCAGACCGATACGCTCGCAGATGCCCTTCGCGATAACGCTCTCGTTCTGCATATCGATGAGCTGGTACTTGAGCGACGAACTGCCGCAGTTGATGACGAGTATCTTCATTTCCTCACGCCTTTTTGTAAATTTTAAAAATTTTGCTTGAATGAAAGCCCTTACGGGTTTATTATATACTTATAAAATAAAAAATGCAAGGGGCGCCGGATTATTTTCGCGCGGAGCCCGCAAACCGACTCGAGGGAGAGCGACAATGGACGTTTACGCGGTCATAGCTGAATTCAATCCTTTCACGAAAGCGCACGAAAGGGTCCTTTCAAAGATACGCTCTGCGGGAGCGTCGCACATTATTGCGATAATGAGCGGCGACTACGTCCAGAGGGGGACGTTCGCCGTCTTCGACAAATACGTGAGGGCGAAGTGCGCCCTCGCCTGCGGCGCCGACCTCGTCGTCGAGCTGCCCGTCATCTGGTCGCTCGCTACCGCCGAGCGTTTCGCCTTCGGCGGAGCCGCGATAGCCGACCTGTCCGGCATAGTGTCGCATCTCGCGTTCGGCGCGGAAACCGACGATATCGAGCTCCTCAAACGCGCCGCGGCGACCGCTCTCGACCCCGGGACGGACGCTCTCGTGCGCGAATACGTGAAGAACGGCAGCACCTACCCCCAGGCGCAGCAGGCGGCGATGGCGGACGCGACGGGCATAGACGCCGACATTTTCAGGGCGCCCAACAACATCCTCGCCATAGAATACCTCAAGGCGCTCATCCGTCTGCGCTCCGCGGTCGCTCCCGTCGTTCTGAAGCGCGAGGGTCAGGCGCACGGCGAGACCCTGCCGGACGGTCAGTATTCCTCCGCCTCCGCCGTGAGGGCGAAGCTTCTCGCCGACTACGGCAAATACGGCCCGCAGTTCCCGAGAGAGGAGCTGACGGAAATGATGCCGTCCGCCGCGGCGGACATAGTCCTCGAAGCGATCCGCGAGGGGCGCGGCCCCGCCGACCCGATCTACGCCGACCGGGCGATGCTCGCGGTCCTGCGCCGGCTCACCCCTTCCGATTATCTTAAATACTGCGACGTGTCCGAGGGTCTTGAAAACAGGCTTTACAGAGCCGTCTGCGACGCCGCGGACATGCAGAGCGCCCTCGCGCTCGCGCAGACGGGCAGATACACGAACTCCCGCATCCGCAGGGCGTACATGACCGCCTACCTCGGCATAAACAAGGACCTCATGCAGCGCTCGCCGCAGTATATAAGAGTGCTGGGCTTCACGAAGCAGGGGCGGCAGCTATTGTCCTACATGCACGACGCGCCGGCGCCCAAGCTGCCCTGCGTCGTCCGCAACAGCGACCTCGACGACCTGCCCTCCGCCGCGAGAGAGATCGCAGAGGTCGACTCCCGCGCGCGCGACCTTTACTCCCTTGCGTGCCGCAGCGTGAGGCCCTGCGGGACGAACGAGACGGACGGAATAGTGGTGCTTTGACCCATTGGCGGCAAACAGGAAAAGCTGATATGGATACCGAAAAACGCTCGCCTGTCACGGCGATAATAGTCGGCTGCGGTCACCGCTCGCTGTTCTACGGACAGTACGCGCTCGAGCATCCGGAGGATATGAAGATAGTCGGAGTCGCGGACCCCGACCCTGTCAGACGAAAAATAGCGAAGGACCGTTTTTCGCTGCCGGACAGTATGCTCTTCGGTTCATCCGAGGAGCTTTGCGCGCGCCCGAGGCTCGCCGACGCGATCATAAACGGCACCATGGACAGGCAGCACGTCCCCACCTCGGTCCCGCTGCTGGACCTGGGCTATCACATGCTCCTCGAAAAGCCCTTCGCCTGCGATGAGGACGAGCTTAAGATCATCGACGAGGCGGTCAAGCGCAACCGTTCGCGCGTCATGATCTGCCACGTGCTGCGCTACACCCCGTTCTACCACTCGATAAAGGAACATATCGCCGCCGGCGAGATCGGCGACGTCATCAGCATACAGACCAACGAATACGTCAGCTACGACCATATCGCGACCTGCTACGTCCGGGGCAAATGGGGCAACAGCGACAAATGCGGCACGTCTATGCTGCTCGCCAAATGCTGCCACGACCTCGACCTCATGATGTGGATGGCGGGCGACGACGAACCCGTCGCGCTGTCGTCCTTCGGCGGACTCAAACAGTTCACGAAGGAGAACGCGCCCGAAGGCTGCGGTACGAAGTGCCTCGTCGACTGCCCCTACGTCGACACCTGCGTTTTCAGCGCGAAGTCGATGTACCTCGACCACCCGGACAGGTGGAAGTTCTACGTCTGGTCCGCCCTCGAGGGCATAGAAAACCCCCCGGACGAGGACCGCGTCGCCCTGCTGAAAAGCGACGCATCCTACGGCAAATGCGTCTACCGCCTCGACAACAACGTGGTCGACCGTCAGACCGTTTCCGTCCGCTTCCGCTCCGGCGCCGTCGGCGTGCACTGCATGATAGGCGGCTCGTCCCGCGCGGCGCGCACGATAAAGGTCGTCGGCACCCGCGGCGAGATCTACGGCGGCTTTGAGGACAACAGATACAGGATACTCAAGATAAACACCGCGCCCGGCAAGGAGTACGACGTTTACGACTACGACCTCAACGACGCGGAGGTATCGCGCGGACACGGCGGCGGCGACATGGAGATGTGCCGCGATTTCGTCGAATACGTCCGCACAGGCAAAGAGAGCCTCGCCTGCCCGTCCGTCGAGCGCAGCGTGCCCGCCTACCTCGCGGTGTTCGAGGCGGACAGAGTCATGAACTCGTCGGTCTCGACCCTGGAGCTCTGATACCGTAAAGGGAGGAAGCGTCTTGATACTTACCGTCGGAACGGGATTTCTGGGCAGCCGCGTCGCGCGTGAAGCCGCCGCCGGCGGCGAAAAGGTAATAGCGACCGTCAGGAACGAAAACGCCGCCGCCCCCCTGCCCGGGGCGCGCCGCGTCCGCTGCGACGTGACCTCGGAAGCCGACGTAAAGGCTCTGCGTGAACTCTGCCGCGGGGAAGAGCTTACCGTCTTTTATTTCGCCGCCTGCCACAACGTGGACTTCGTTTACGAACACCCCTGCGAGGCGCGAAAGGTCAATATCGACGCCCTGCGCGGCTTCCTCGACGTTTTTGAGGACGCGGACAGGCTGATATTCTCCTCGACGGACTGCGTCTACGGCGAAAATCCGCCGGATATCCCCGCTTTCAGGGAGGATTCCCCGAAAAATCCCGTCAACGTCTACGGCGAGCAGAAGCTCGAAGCCGAGGAACTCGTCCGCTCGCGCGGCTTCACCGCCGCGAGGCTGCCGTTCATGCTCGGGCCGTCGCTGACGGGCAAGCCCCATTTCTACGATAAAATGATTTCCGACCTGAGATCGGGCAGAGATATAGAAATGATGGACGGCTTCACGCGCTCCGCGATAAGCTACGCCACGGCGGCGGAGCTCCTTCTCTCTCTCGCGAAACTGCCGGCAGACAGTCTTCCGTCCGCGGTCAACGTCTGCGGCGACGAAGCCCTGACGAAATACGAGACCGCCTTGCGCGCCGCCCGGCAGGCGGGACTCCCGACGGAGCGTATAAAAAAGATCTCCGAAGCCGAAAGCCGGAAATTCTTCAAGGACCGACGCGCCTCGCGCTCGGTCATGGACAATTCGCTGTTAAAGGCGCTGACCGGGGTCGGAAGCGTGAAGCTTGAGTTTTAGAACAATGTGCAATTTGCAATGTTCAATGTTCAATTTCGGGCGGGCAAAGCCCGCGCCCCTTTTATAACGCCGCGCCGCAGGGCGCGGCTCATAACTGCGCGAAGCGCGTCACGGCTCAAAACACATAACTCAAAAGACCGCCGCAGGATACGGCGGTCTTTTACTGAAGATTGAAAACTTAAGGTTTAATATGAATAATACAGCCGGGTGCCGGGCGCAGCCCTACATCCATGTGCCGCAGGCGCGCATCATTGCCGAAGGCAGCATCATCAGCGAAGCGGTATTATTTGCTCGTAAGGGCAAACATCATTGCGCGCGGAGCTATACCGAATCATCCGATCGCCGACCGTCACTGCGCGAAGGCTTCACGCAGCGCGCTCACCGACGCGCCCGATACGGTCTTTATCACTCCGTCGGGAGCCATGCAGATATAGTCGCCGTTGCCGTCGGTGTAGAATACCGCGGTGATCTCGGGCTTGCCGTCGGGAAAAACGCGAACGGTGATATCCGGCTCGCGCAGCGGCAGGGCGGGCGCCTTGACCTTCTGCGCAACGATATCAAGCGAGTTGAGCGCGTCGAACGCGTTGTCAAATATCTCCTGCGCGCCGTCCTCGCTTCCGTTGAGCGTCCACGTCACGTTCCTGACCTCGTCGCCGTCGTCGTCCGTCGAGGTCGAAACGGTCGAGGAAAGGTCGTACTTGTCCGCTCCCGACGTTATCTCCACTCTCGTTATCTCGCTTTTCGCGAGATACAGGAGCTCGGCGGGATCGAGGTCCGTCCGCAGATCGAAGCGGAACTCGTCCGCGGTCGCGCCCGACACGGTATAGACGATATTCCCCTCGCCCAGGCGGGCGTAAACGCCGTCTTCCGCGTCGGAGCCGAAGCAGAGCGTGTAGGTCTCGTCATGCGTTTCCGTTTCGGCGCCGTAGCTGCCGTCCTCCGCCTGCTTCGAGACCGTTTCGGTCACGGTATAGGTCGCCGTGACCTCGGAAACGGGCGTGTCGAGACCGTAAAAGGCGAGATCCTCGTCCTTCACGTTGTACGCCGCGACGCTCTGCCACGACAGGTTAAAGAGCGCGGAATATATCCCGTCCGCGACGGACGGGTCCACCGGCGTTTCCTTATCGCCTGAGACGAGGAAATACTTGTAGGTATCGGTATAATAATCCGGATTGCCGCCGCCGTAATGCCTGACGGTCGATACCGTTTCGCCGTTCTTCACGGTGTAGCTCACCAGAGCCGCCGGCGAGGGCGCCTTTTCCCTTTGGACGAGCTCCCTTTCGTCGGACGGGAATCCGTCCGCGAAAGCCGCGTCCGCGAGATACACGCCTTCAAGCGCGGTCGAGACAAGGTATCTCTTGCCGGAATAATCGTTCAGCTCGCCGAGCATGACGGTGACGGACGTCCCGTCCGCGGTCTTCGCCGTCACGGAGAAGTACGGCTCGTCAAGCCCGAAAGAGGACAGGTCGGCGCCCTCCCGCGTTTCCTTCACGACGGGCCCGGCGACTGCGTCGGCAAGAGCCGAGAGCATGGAGGTCACCTTGTCGCCGTCCACGGGGAGCGCGGAGTCGTCCCTGTATACCCACTTTTCGCCGTCACGCGAAAGAGCTTTCCCGCCCGAATCGCGGCGGCTCCACTCCACGCCGGAAACGGCGCTCGCATCGAATTCCGCGACCGGATAGGTCACAAGCTCTTTTTCCTTATCGGAAAACAGGCGGCTGACGAGGATATACCCGCCGACTGCGACCGCGAGCACGGCGAAAAGAATTATAAGTTTAACGCTTTTTTTCATTTTTCAGCGGCGCCTTCTCGTTACTATGAGGACTATGCCCGCGGCGAGGAACAGCACGGGTATGAGCGCGGCGGCGGCGGTAACGGCCGCGGTCTGCGCGCTCGACAGAGTCAGCGTGCCGAGCCCCATGGACTTCGGATGCACCGACACCGACGAGGTCTTGCCCGCCATCCAGTCGACGGAGTTGCGGAAAAGATCGAGGTTCGCGCCCGCGACGATCGAGTCGTTCTCCGCCTTCATGAAGCCGCTCGTGCCGAAAAGCACGGCTTTCGCTCCGGTTTCGGCGTTTTCGGACGCCATCGCGGGATTATACACGCCCGTCACGTCGTCCTCGGTCTGCTCGACCGATTCCGCGTTGTAGGCGTCGAGCTTGAGGTAAGCAGAATCGGAGGTCGACAGCAGCGCCGTCACCGTGAAGCCGTCGGGGACCGTTTCGGTCCGCATGACGCCGGAGGACAGCGGGAACATCACGCGCGCGCCCGCCTCGGACAGCGGATCGGTCAGCTCGTGGCTTTCGAGGTCCGGAAGCAGGTAGTGCGGATATCCCTGACCGTAGTAGGTCAGATAATGCGCGCTGTCGCCCTCGATGATGATCCCGTCGGAGGTCGCGGACAGCCCGTACAGAGCGAGCAGCTTCTCAAAATTCGGAAGCTGAGCGTTCTCCGAGTAATCGACGGTCGCGTACAGACAGCCGCCGTCTGCGGCGTATTTTTCGAGAAGAGAATATTCACCCTCGCTGATATCCCTTTCGGGTGAGAGGATCATGACGACGTCGCAGTCCTCCGGCATCCCGCCGGTCAGCAGGTCGAGCGTCCCGACCTGATGGTTCGAGTCGGTCAGGGCGGTTTTGAACGTCTCGTCGAGAGCGACCTCGCCGTGACCGGAAAGGACGTACACGGACGGCAGATCCCCGTTCGTGACGTAATCAAGCGCGTTGGTCAGCGCGCTCTCGCCGTTGAAATAGTCCTCGTAGGAATAGTACGAGGTGTAGGAACGCATGTAGAAATCGCTCCGCGTGAGGTATTTGTACCTCTCGCCGCTCTTGACTAAAACGTCGTTGTCGGCGGGACTGTCGGTATAGGCGGAAGCGAAATTGCCGAGCTGCGGATTTTCGACGCGGGCGGTTATCCTGCCGTCCGACTCGTCAGCGTAGCGGAAAACAAGACGCTTTATAAAGTTGTCCACGCCGCCGGGCGATGAGATGAGAACTATCTCGACGTCCGACTCAAGCGACGAGATCATGTTCTGAGTCTCGCCCGAAAGGGAGTAAAAGCCGTCCGCCGAAAGGTCGGGCTTGAGGACCTTTTCGGGCAGCTTGGAAACGAGCAGGTTGACGACGATGAGTATCGCGAGCAGCACCGCCGCGACAAGCGTCATATAAGCTCCGCTTTTTGTCGCCCTTGTCGAGAAACCGCCTTTAAGGGAGGCGCGTCTTTCGGCGCGGAGGGCGGCTTTTTCTTCTTTTGACAGCTTGCTCATCACGCCCACCTCCTTCTCTCAAGAGCCGCGACGGTGAGGTAGATGAAGAAGACGGCAACGCTGATATAGACGGCGGCGGCTTTGACGTCGAAGGTCGTTTCGGTCGCCATGACGCTTATCGGCCTGAACAGCGAAACGGCGGAGAGCACGCCCGGGATGAGCCCGGTAAGCAGCTCCGGCTTCACAAAATTAAGCGCTATGAGAGCCGCAGCGAGCACGCAGACCGCGCCGCACGCCAGCAGCGAGTTTTTGGTCATGAGGTAAAGCAGCCAGCCGAACAGCGCGATGACGCCGATGAGGGCGAGATACGACGCGAGCCTGCTGCCCGTGATATTGTCCTCGAAGCTCATAAGAAGATAATTCGCGAGGAAGAACGCAATGCTCACCACGACCGCGGAGCCGGGACCGGCGCAGACGGACGAAATGAACATGCCGACCGCCGCGAGGGCGGCTCCCAGCAGGAAGAACGCGAGGATACAGGCGTAGGCGCTCTTAAAATTGACGGCGCCGAACAGCGAGAGAACGAGAGGATAGGCGCACATCACGACCGCGGGCACCGCGAGGACGGTCAGCACCGCGAAATATTTACCGAGTGCGACGCCGCTCATTTTAAGCGGCAGCGAATAAAGCAGACGGTCCGTCCCCTGCTTTTTCTCCTCGGCGAAAAGGCGCATAGTCAGCAGCGGCACCGCGACGGTATACACGAAGCTCACGGGAGAAAGCGCGTACTCGAACGCGGAGACCTTGTAGACTCCCAGGTTGAACATCCACATGAAGCCGCAGGCGACGGCAAGCTCGACGGCGATGAGGATAAGACCTATGCCGTCGGTAAAATAGCCCTTGAGCTCTTTTCTGTAAACAGCGTTCACTCTCACTCGCCTCCGTTCCCGCCTTCGTCCGGCGCGTTCTCTTCATCCCCAACGGGCGTTCCGTCTTTTTCTTCTTCCGGCTCCCCTGCTTCGTCAAAGAGGAGCGTCCCGGGATCGTCAGGCCTGCCGGAGAAGCCGCGGCTCCTGCGTTTTTTCTCGCGGGCGTCGACGTCTGGCACCGGCGAATCGGGCGCGACAACGAGCCCCGCTTCCCTGTCCTCCTCGGCGGTGAGCTCCATGAACACGTCCTCAAGACTCGCCTTTTCAAGGCTCATGCCGAATATCATGACGCCGTTCTGAGCCATCGCGCGCGAGACCTCCTCGCGAAGGTCCTCTCCGCCTTTCGACGTCAGCCTGACGGCGACGGTGCCGTCCTCGTTGTCGGCGAGCGTGACTTCCCCGTTCTCGCGGAAAGGCTCGAGAGCGTTCCCGAGCGCCGCCGGGTCGCCCTTGACGGTAAGGTCGAGCACGGACGCGGAGACGAAGGACGCCTCGAGATTTTCGGGCGTGTCGCAGGCGACGAGTTTGCCGCCGGAGATGATGAGTATATGGTCGCAGATCGCGCTGACCTCGGAGAGGATATGGCTCGAAAGCAGGACCGTATGGTCGCCGCCGAGACTCTTTATGAGCTCGCGTATCTCTTTTATCTGCGCGGGGTCCAGACCGACCGTCGGCTCGTCGAGGATCACGACGTCGGGGTCGCCGAGCAGGGCCTGCGCTATGCCGACGCGCTGGCGGTAGCCCTTTGAGAGGTTGCGGATGACTCTGTCGAGCACGCCGTCGACTCCCGTCGCGGCCCCGACTCTCGCTATCTCGCTTTTGATATCCTTACCGTCCGGGGACTTTTTTTTGAGCCCCTTGGCTCTCGCGACGAAGGTCAGATACTCCCTGACGGTCATGTTCGGGTAGACGGGCGGTATCTCCGGCAGGTAGCCCATCGACCTTTTGGCCGCCACGGGCTCCTCGAAGATATCGTGCCCGCCGACCGTGACTTTTCCCGACGTCGGCGCGAGGCAGCCGGTTATCATATTCAGCGTCGTTGACTT
Source organism: Clostridia bacterium (assembly GCA_017443405.1). Taxonomy (GTDB): domain Bacteria; phylum Bacillota; class Clostridia; order Oscillospirales; family Acutalibacteraceae; genus RGIG2893. The sequence continues at coordinate 10,602 of JAFRXS010000050.1, forward strand.
CCCCGCGCCGTTGGGCCCGAGGAAGCCGTATATTTCTCCGTCGTCGACGGTGAAGCTGAGACCGTCCACCGCGACGAGCTTGCCGTATTTCCGGCAAAGGTCCTTTACTTCGATCAAAGCGTTTTGCTCCTTTGCTTTGTCCTTTTTACCACTGTTCCGCCTTTTCGGTCGGGGCGAGGGTCATTATAACGTCGAGATTGCCGTTGAGGGCGCGTATCTTATCCATGAAGTCACGCGTCGAAACGCCCTTTTTGAGCTTGACCGTATAGCGCATCTCGTACAGCGTGCCGAAATTCGTCGTCATGACGCCGCGCAGCTTGAAGGAGCTCGTGCACTCCTTCATGACCTCGTCGAAAAGACCGTCGTAGTTGATGCTCTCGGGTATGGTCACACGAAGATTGAACGCGCCGTTGTCGTGCGAGCCGAAATGCACCGCGTCGAGCACGATCATGAGAAGCCCGACGACTACCACGAAGAACGCTCCGTAGCCGACGTAGCCCGTGCCGCAGGCGACGCCGATACCGACCGCCATGAGGACGTAGGTAAGATCCTTGGGATTGCCCGGCGTCGAACGGTAGCGTATGAGCGAGAACACGCCCGCTATCGAGAAGGCGGTCGCCAGATTGCTGCCGATGAGCATGATGATGAGCGAAATGACGGTCGGCACCATGACGAGCGTCACCATGAACTGGCTCGAAAAGCCCTCGTTGCGGTGCGTGAATCTGTAGATAAGAGCGATCACCGCGCCCATGAGGATCGCGCAGCCGACTATTATCGCCGCCGACTGAAAGTTCAGCTCCGTTCCTATTTTATTGAATATCTCCGACATATCGATCCCTCCGAGATCCGTATATTTTCGTTTCCGCCCGCCGCGCGGTCATTTTATGATCTTCCCCTCGGTATACATCTTGTACGCCTGGGTATATTTTGAAAAGTGTCCCCTGTATATCCCGCACTTCGCGAGGGCCTCCGCCGCGTAATAAGGCATGCTGTAAAGGACCTTTATCTCGAGGACGTTCAGCCCCTCGGGAAGTATGCGCGTGCGGCAGGTGTCCCTGAGGATGTCGATATCCCCGCCGCAGTCGGCGAATATCTCGTTGTCGAGCGTGAAGCGGATATCACTGTCGTAAGCGTCGAAAAACGCCATTCTCTTATACTTGACGTAAGCCGCCGGGACGACGGGAGTCAGCCGGACGAACTGCGAAAGCTCGTAAGCTATCTGCTTTTCGGCGGAGCCGTCCCTTTCGGGCTTCATCTCCCCGGAGAAAAGGGCGCGCGCCTCGTTCAGCGGAGCGTAGATCCTGCGCTTGAAGCAGTAACCGTTGACCTTCTTCTTGAACTCGGGAAAGACCGTCGAATCCTCCCCCTGCTTCGGCAGGTCGTAGCTGCGTATGCGTATCTTTTCCTTGTATTTCTTGCTGTCCGGCTGCTTGCTGCGCCGCGCGTAAAGGAAGGTCGGCGTGTCGTAGTAAACGGTATTGATGCGGTAGCGTTTTCCGCCCACGCAGTAACGGTCGATAACGACCCTGTCGCCCAGAGCTTTCAAAAAAGCGTCCGCCTGTTCGTCGGTCACGATGTATTTTATCTCGTGCCTTGAAAAAGTCGTAAGAATACCGTCCGCCACGTCCGTCACCTCCTTTGCTGAAAAGAGTTTACCACAAGGAGTTTTTTTATTCAATGCTTTTTTGAAATGTTTACCGTATGTGCCAAATAAGTTTAATTGTGGTTGCGGAAATATTCGCAAACAGTTAATAAATCCGGAAAAAAAACAGCGCCGCAACACGCAAACTCTCGCCGTCGGCTCGATCAGGCGCTTCTCATCCCGCGGATGAGAGGTCTCCCCCGGAGACCCGCGCCGCAAAACGCAACACGCAAAGCGCAAAACGCAACGGGCCGGCGCCCGAAAGCGCCGGCTCGAAGTGTATCAAAACGTATCGGTTCAGCCTCTTGAGGCGAAGTTGAAGATATCGCGTATCATCGCGAAGATCATATGGAAGATCCAGTTGATCTCGCCGATCCAGCCGTGGCCGCTGTGGTCCTTGCCGCACTACGGGCAGTCCTCGAACTGGCTCTTGATGACTTCCCTGTAGGAGCTGCCGCAGTCCTCGCAGGTGTAGGTGCGCACGCCGCGGTTCTTGCCGTCGGGCC
>JAFRXS010000051.1 GCA_017443405.1 Clostridia bacterium
CGGTCTCCGAGCCGGAGAAGTAATAATTCACCTTCCACAGTATCGCCCAACCGGCGAGAAGAACGACCGAAAAGACCGACCCGATCAGATTTCGGATCCTTCCGCCCTCCCGGCGGATAAGGACAAAATTCGAGATTATCAGCGCCGCGGAGAACAGCACCAGAAACGGGGCGGAGATAATGACGAAGTTCTTTGCCGAGCCTCCGATATAGCGGGCGGGATCGTATACGTTCAGATCCGCGGGATCCAGGCTGTATCTGAAAAAGGTGACGATATAATAGATCTGGCTGATAAAGCAGGTGAGTATGAGCAGCGAAAACCCGAAATAAATGATCGTATTATACGAATACGGGTTGTACTCTATCTGCCGCCTGAGCGCCGTCCGGAACATGATGAGCACGACGATGAACGCGACGCAGATAGTTATGATCTCGGCGTAAGCGCGCGTCTCGGTCAAAAAGCGCCTGTATATCACTATAAGCCCCACCGTCAGCAGCGCGACGATCAGCGCGTTATACAGCTTCGGCTTATTTGCCCTGGAATAGAAGACAGTGCGGTTCCCGCCTCTTTTTTTATTCCCCATGATCTAAAAGACGAGGGTATCCACACGCGTCAGCAGATCGGAAATATGTCCGCGGAAAAGCTCTATCTCGGCTCTTCCCCGCTCGGTCTCGAGTCCGCCGCGGCGGATAAGACGGCGCATCATACGCGTATAGCCGACCAGCATCGCTTTTTCCGCCGCCGTCTTAAGGAACGCCTCGTCCGCGCCATCGAAGTAGCGGCGGAGGGTCTTGTTCCATATCTCGGTCGAGGTCTCGTACGGGATGCCGAGGAATTCCTGCACCACCGAATGATCGTATTCGCTGTATCCCTGATATGCGTTGAATATCGACCCGAACTCGAACACCGGATTTCCGACGCAGAGGGTATCCATATCTATTAGCAGCACCTCTCCGTTCTGGAGCATGACGTTCTTGATATGGTAGTCGCCGTGCATCATATGGTCGTCGTGCGGGACCGCCTCCACAAGAGAATACAGCTTATCCGCCTCGTCCTTCGGCAGATAGTCCTTCAGAAATGCCGCCCAGCCGAGCACGGTCTCCCGGCAGTCGGGCATCTCGCCCGGCTTGACGAGCGTGCCGTGGATCTTCTTCAGCAGGTCGACCGACATATCGACGACCTCGTCCACGGTCGACAGTCCCTCTTTTATCAGCTTGGCGAGGGACTTTGCGTTGAGCAGCTCGAAGACCGAGCCGTAGCCGTCGCCCACCCGCACGACGTCGTAGGGGATCGCCGTGGGTATGCCGAGAACGAACGCCTTTCTCGCAAGCTCGCGCTCGCGCTGGATATCCGGAAGGGAGTCGGGATCGAGGTAGACCTTTACTATCGTATCCGGGTCGATGCGGTAGACCTTGCCGTTCGCGCCCTGCCCGATGACCTCGCAGCCTTCGACCGAAATGACGCGGTAAGCCTTACGGACCTCCATCATTTCGGTAAATCCGGTCATATCAAATATCTCGTATACGTCCGACGATACGTTGATCAGCTTAAGGTCGGGGATCTCCTTGCGAAGCCGCAGTATGACGCGCAGTCCGGCGCTCGATATGTATGCCAGCTCCGAAGCGTCGATCAGCGTTTCGGACGCCGGATTTGCCTCGCGGATATCGTTGATCTCCTTCTCGACCTCCGACGCGTTAGCCGAATCGATGTGTCCTTTCAATAAAATATCAAGTTTTCCGTTATCAAATCTGAAGCCGGTAAGTTCCATATCATTCTCCCATCGGCGCAAAATAGTTGTAATATATTATGGAAGTAGGAATAGGAAAGAAAGATATATAGGATACTTGTTGAAGATATATCCTAATGTATTTATTGTTAAATTACTAACTGGTGAAGTAAA
>JAFRXS010000052.1 GCA_017443405.1 Clostridia bacterium
GAATTGCCCGGGTTGATGGCCGCGTCGGTCTGGATAAGATTCATTTCAATGCCGTTTTCGGTGTAAAGCGAACGGTTGAGACCGCTGACTATACCGGTGCTGACGGAGCCCATAAATTCAAGACCGCCCGGATTGCCTATGGCGTAGACCGTCTGACCGACAAGAAGCCCGGAAACGTCACCGAACTCAGCAGCGGTAAAATCGGTCGACTCGATGCTTATTACGCCCAGATCCGTCCTTACGTCGTAGCCGATGACTTCGGCCTTGAACTTTGTTTCGGAATCATACGGAGTGACGTAGATCTCCGCGCCTGCCGTATCGATGACGTGAGCGCAGGTAACGATGTAAGTGCGGCCGTCTTCTATCGCCATAACGACGCCGCTGCCTTCACTCGACACGCTTGTCGACTTGGCCTCGTAGACAAGTATGCCGACCGAGGAATCGCAGACCTTGTTATAGATATCCGTCGCGCTGAGGACGTCTCCGGAAGAAGCGGGAGCGCTCGGAGTGTCGTTGATGTTGAGCGAAGGGCCTTCACTGACGCCCGCCTTCGTTTCGATCTCCTCGTGGATGCCGCTGTTCTCGGAATTGCCGCCTGAACCGTTCCTTTTACCGGAGAGGATCGCGGCGGTCACGCCGATACCTGCGACGATGAGCGCGACGCACAGCAGCACGACAAGAACGACGGTACCTGCTCCGGTTTTTTTCTTCGGCGCCTTGGGCGGCTTGCCGTTCCCGGCAGGCTGTTTGGGCGCGTAGCTGCCGTAGGGGTAGGAACCGTTGCCGGACTGCCGCTGTCCGCCGCCGTTATAGCTGCCGCCGTATCCGCCGTTGGAGCCGTAGGGATAGCCGCCGTTGTTCGCGCCGTTGGGTCCGTAAGGGTAGCCGCCGTTCGACGGATCCTTCGGTCCGTAGGGAAGGGAAGCCTGCCCGCCGGCAGAATTACCGCTGTCGGAATAGGGATAAGACCCGCCGGAAGCACTCGCGGGATCGGAATAGTTTTCCGGGGGAACGGACTCGTTCACGGTCCCGGGAATATCGTCGGCGACGGGCTCGCGGGAGACGCTGCCGTCGTTGTCGGGAGTCTGATAAGGCTGATCGACGCCGTTCATTTCGTCGTTTCTGTTTTCAAGATCATCCATTGTGAATATCTCCTGTATCAGTTGTTGCTCGCCGCGGTCTTATCCGCAGGCGGCAGAGTGAAAGTGAAGCACGTATAGGTTTTACCGTCGCTTGTGACGTTTATGGTGCCGTTGTGAAGCCCGATGAGCGTTTTGACGATGTAAAGACCGAGACCGACCGAGCGGGCGTTAACGGACCTCGACTTGTCGACCTTGTAAAAACGCTCGAAGATCATCCGGCACTCGTCCTCCGGTATGCCGATACCGTGGTTGACCACGTCGACGTAGACCGTACCGGCGCGCTTTTCTGCGCGTATCTCGATGCTGTTTCCCTCGGGTGTATATTTGACGGCGTTCTCGATAAGATTGAACAGAACCTGGTTTATCATATCGGCGTCCGCGCATACCTCGATTGGAGGCAGCTTATCGAGCCCGACCATATCAATATTCTTCTCGCTTATGCTCTTTTCAAATCCGAGAGCGGTTGTGAAAATCAGCTCCGTCAGATTGAATCTGCGCGGTTCGAGTTTTAGAGCTCCGGCTTCTATGCGGGAGAGATTGAGCATCGACGTGACGAGCCTCGACATCCTCTCGACTTCAGACTTGATGATATTGAGCTTTTCGCGGCGCTGCGACTCGGGACAGGTCCCGTCGAGGATGGACTGTACAAAGCCGGAGATATTGGTCATCGGCGTGCGCAGTTCGTGTGAAACGTTTGAAACGAAACTGCTTCGCGACGCCTCCATAGCCTCGAGAGAGTCAGCCATTTTATTGAAGGACCGGCAGAGGCTGGACATTTCGTCGTCTCCGCGGACCTTGACCCTTGCGGAGAAATCGCCGTTGGAATACTGCCTTGCGGCGTCCGACATCTCGGATAGGGGTTTTGTTATGCTGTAAACGAGGAAGTAGACAGTCACAAATGATATGACGAGGGCTATTCCCATCGCGATAAGGATAAGCTTGAGGAAATCAAGGATAAAAGTCGTGAGGACGGACCTGACGGACTGAACCGAAACGACCGCTCCCCAGTACTGCCCGCGAGCCATTATCGGCGCAGCGGCGAGAAATACTTTTTCGGAATATACCCCGGGAAGATCGCCGTAGAGCGTATAGGTATCTCCGCGCCAAAGCGTTTCGGTAAACGACTGCGGAAAGACGATATCAGAGTGGATCTCGCACTCGAATTCACCCGGATACCTCGTAACGTCTTCGGAGACCATCTCCTTGCAGAGGTCTACGGTCCCGTCGGGGCGAATGATAAAAACGTCGCTTCCCGAAGAATCCGAGGTAGTTTTAAGAGAGACGGCGATAAACTCGCGCAGCCTCTCCCCGGAAGTTATGTCAGCCTTGTTGAAAAGCAGACCGGAATCGGCAAATCTTTCGACCATAGAAGCGACTGACATGGAATCGTTGAGCAGAGAGCCGCGATTTGCCTGAGTCCAGTACTGGGAAATAAACAGGAGCGTAAGACCTCCGGTAAGGATGATACAGATGATAAAAACAGAAGAAACGATAAGATAATACTTTCTGAAAAGCCTGCCCTTACCGGTAAAAGCACTGACTTTGGTTTTACGCTCCCGAGCGGTCATGATGATTACGCTTCGTCCTTTGTTTCAAATTTATAGCCGACCGACCAGACAGTCTTGAGCTGCCATTTGTCGGAAACGCCCTCGAGCTTTTCACGCAGACGCTTGACGTGAACGTCGACGGTCCTGGAATCGCCGTAATAGTCAAATCCCCAGACCTCGTCGAGAAGCTGGTCGCGGGTGAAAACGCGGTTCGGGTTGCTGGCAAGATGATAGATGAGCTCGAGCTCCTTGGGCGGAGTGTCGATGAGCTTGCCGTTCACCCTCAGCTCGTAATTGCTGAGATTGATGACGAGCTTGTCGTAACGGACCTCCTTGGCGGTATCCGCGACGTGGGAGCCGGTGCGGCGAAGGACGGCCTTGATGCGCGCAAGGACCTCCTTGGTATCGAACGGCTTGACTATATAGTCGTCGGCGCCGAGCTCAAGACCGAGGACCTTGTCGAAAGTCTCGCCCTTGGCGGTGATCATGATGATCGGAACGTCCGACGAGCTGCGGATCTTGCGGCATACCTGCCAGCCGTCAAGACCGGGCAGCATGACGTCGAGAAGGATGAGGGCGGGATTCTCCCGCGAGAACACGTCTACGGCAACGCTGCCGTCATTCACGATGACCGTCTTATAATCCTCTTTTTCGAGATAAAGACGAAGCAGCTCGCAAATGTTGGTATCGTCGTCAACGATCATTATCTTTTCGTTCATGGCCGCACTTCACTTTCTTTGATAGTTGATATTATAGAGGCAGCTTATTAACAAATCAAGAAACCTCTTTCAAATAATTCACGAATCGAAGTTACCGGATTGTTTCCCGGATGTGTCTTTTTTTCGGAGCAGGAAAACGAATATCAGAGCCGCTACGGCTATACCGCAGGGAACGAGGAACAGCGGCGCGTAACCGAGAAGTTGTTTTTCCGCGAGACGGGGGTCCTCCGTGACCGGCGGCATCTCGTACGTCGGATTTTCGGCGCTGACCGGCGCCGAGGCGGCGTTCTCACCTTCTGCCGATATCCTTTTTATGCCGACGATGACACCGCCGTCATTCACTATGTACTCGTAGCCCTCGGGCGGCGGTTGTACGCCCGATATCTGCTGCCCCACGAAAGCCGTTCCGCCGGCGTCAATCACAGAAGCGGCGACCGCCGCACCGGAAGCGAGCGAGGAGACGGCGGTTATAAAGCTGCTGCCCTCGATGGCGGAAATATAGGAAGTGATCGCCGTACCGCTTTGGGCCACGCCGGGCAGGATAAGAGCGACGGATATCTCCTCGCCCTTTTCCAGATTCAGCGCGGCGATAAGCTCCTCGGGCGTCTTTGTGCGTAAAAGAGTTACGGCGGATTCTCCCGGCTGCGAGGGAGCGGGTTCGGAGGGGGGCGGCGGTTCGGTCAGCCCCTGTTTTACTATAATGGTATAAAGTTTCGTAGACGACGTCTGCGCGTCCTTGTATACAACGGCAATATTGACGGTCTGCTGCGGCAGAGCTTTTACGAGAGGGACCTTGACAAAATCCTGGGAGGAGCAGACCTCGCCGTTCACGGTAAGAGAAAGCACCTCGCCAGACTGAGCGGTCCTGTAAGTAACCGGACTCACCCAGATACTGTCCCTCAGATACTCAAGATCCGCCTCATATCTGTAGATATCGGCGTAGAACTCGCCGTCCTCCAGATCGAATCTCGACGTATTCTCGGCTATAACGGAGAAAGCCTCCGAATAGCTGCTGCCAGAGGGGATCGAGATGCCGTCCTCGCGACCCATGGCGCGCAGGATGAGCAGCGGCAGAGTCGAATCATCCAAAGCGGCGGAAACATCAGACGGCGACAGTGTCACGTCGTACTGCGCGCCGAGGCAAGCCGCCAGGTAAACAGCCTGGATCTCCTCGGAGGAAGCGTCGTCACCGACGGAAAAGCCTATCTGCCTTACCGTCATAAGCGCGCTAAGGCGGTAGACCTCTTGCGGCTCGGTGTCGGAAGTCACGTTATAGCCCGCCTGATGCAGCGCGAGTCTTGCTGCGGCGAGAACGTAATCGTCGAGCAGGATCAGCCTTTTGCCGCCGTTGTATGAGGGCAGAAGCGCTGCGTCCTCACCGAGCACGGCGGTAAGATACATTATGATCGCCTCGTCGAGATATGTGCCCGCGGGAATACTTACGCCGAGCGTGCCTGCCCGCATAAGATTATAAAGCGTCCTTGCGAAGATACGGCTTTCGGGGTTGAGATCGGCGTCAGCGGGATAGATTATCCCCCTGTTTTCCAGCCATGCGCGGACGTATTCGTCCGTGACGTCGCTCGTGACCGCGGCGGAGAACTTGTTGAGATAGTCGAGCACGAAAACGTAAGCGGCTCTTCTCGACCGACTGTCAAGCGTATAAAGCTGACGGTAGTAATCGACGTCCTCCCTGAAACTGTCGGGAGTGCGTGAATAGGGATACTCGCAAAGAGCCTTCAGTTTGACCTGGGAGGATAAGCCTGAAACGGTGAGCATATCCTCCTTGACGGTCAGGGATTTGAGCCACGCAGGGTCGGAAACGTCGTAGTTGTACTGCGTTTCAAGGATGACGACAGGCTCAGCGTGCGCGGAAAAGCAAAAAAAGACCAGAACGAATACGACTGTTAAAGCAAGCGCACGTCCGATCTTTTTCATTGTTTGAATAACCTCGGGAATTAATCCGTAAGATGCCCGAAGCAGAAGCTCGTCACGGATGAGTAAGTCTTGTTCTCATCGTACAGGCACTGCGGGAAGTCGGGATGATTGGGAGTGTCGGGATAATACTGCGTCTCAAGGCAGAAGCCGGACCTGCGGGTCATAGGCTTGCCGTCCTTGCCGGGAGTGCCCTTAAGGAAATTGCCGGCGTAGAACTGGACTCCGGGAAGCGTCGTAAGAACGGTCAGCGTACGCCCGGAAACGGGGTCGCAGGCGAAAGCCGCTTCTCTGAAGCTGCCGTCCCAGTAGCGGATAGCGTAGTTATGGTCATAACCGCCGGTAAGAGCGAGCTGCTCGTTTTCGTCGTTTATACGCTCGCCGATTGCATGCAGAGAGGTAAAGTCGAAAGGCGTTCCGGCGACGTCGAGAAGCTCACCCGTGGGGATGGAATTCTCATCGACGGGCGTGAACCTGTCGGCGCAGATCTTGAGAAGCGTGCCTTCGATCGAGCCCGAATCGAAACCGCCGAGATTGAAGTAAGAGTGGTTCGTGAGGTTGATGAAGGTCTTGCGGTCGGCGGAAGCGCCGTAGGTGATTATGACCGTGGCGGAATCCGCGAGCTTGTAGGTCACCGAAAGATCCATATTGCCGGGATAACCGTTGACCGAATCCTCCCTCGAGATGCTGAAACGGATCATATCGTCCTCGGAGAAAACCTCGGCAGTCCAGAGCCTGCGGGTAAGTTCGCCGCCGCTGTGGAGATTGGTCACTCCGTTCTCGTTGCGGACGAGGTCATACTCCGCGCCGTCGATAGAGAACTTGCCGCCGGCTATGCGGTTGCAGTAGGGGCCTACGGTAGCGCCCTGATAATTGGACGTCTCATATCCCGTTACGCTGTCAAATCCGAGAGCGACGTCCGCCATGACGCCGTTTCTGTCGGGCACGACGACGCTGACAAGAGTCGCGCCGTAATCGGTCACGCTTATCTGCGACTTACCGTTGTCAATAACGTACAGGGATGCCGGAAGACCGTTACCGGTCGTACCGAAGCTCTGCTTGATAACGCTCATAAACAGCTCCTGATCAAAAATTATTTGGTATAATAATAGAAAAACAAAGATATGTCAAGAAACAGGCGGGTATTGTAAGAAAATAATAATAGTTTATTCGTCAGATCTGCCTGCCGGCCCATTCGCAGACGTCGGCGTAGACCTGCGCTCTGTCGAGCTCGTTGAGTATCTCGTGCCTGTCGCCGGGATAGAGCTTCATGCCGACTCTCTTATGACCGGTCTTTTTAAGAAGATCGACTACCTTCGCGACGCCCTTGCCGTACTGACCGACGGGGTCTTCCTCACCGGCGATGAAGAACATCGGAAGAGTCGCGGGGACCTTGTCGTACCATTCGGGACTGCTGACGCCGCTGAGGAGGTTGAACATATCGCGCATGCCCTTGACGGTAAAGGTGAAGCCGCTGTATTTGTCGGCGACGTACGCCGCGACGTTCTCTTCGTTATGGCTGAGCCAGTCCTTTTCGGTCTTGGCGTCGGGGATGCGTTTGAGATAGCTACCGAAAGCAAGCTTGTCAAGCAGCGCGCTCTTGTACATCGAGCCGTACTTCTTCGCCTGGGCGTTTGCGATGATTATCGCAAGACCGTTGCCGGCGACGGGACCGCTGGTGCCGCAGATGACGGCGGCGTCGATAGTTTCGGGATACTTCGCGCAGTACGCTCTCGCGATAAAGGATCCCATGCTGTGACCGAGAAGCACGACCTTGAGCCCGGGGAATTCGCTCCTGGCGAGATCGTTCGCCTTTTTGATATCATCCACAAGAGCCTTGTCGCCGTTCTCCTCGCCGAAATAACCGAGCATACTGTCGTCCTTGACCGACTCGCCGTGGCCGGCGTGGTTATGGATATAAACCGCCCAGCCTTCGCCGGCAAGATAATTCGCGAACTCCTCATATCTGCCGATATGTTCCGCCATGCCGTGCGATATCTGGAAGATGCCCTTGGGTGAATCCGGGACGTACCTTTTCCCCTTGATGTCGCAAACGCCCGTCGCGGACGGGAATGTGTACTCGCTGACTGTGACTGACATAAACTCTCCTCCGTATATTAATTATTTCTTACTGTCATTTTATCATAAAATACGTTCATGTCAACATTAAAAGTCTTGATATCGCAAAATAATTATGTTATACTTTATCAAATCGATATGTAGGGAAGTATATGCATATTTTAGGTATTGATATCGGCGGCACAAAGTGCTCCGCCGTCCTCGGCAGGGCTTCCGTGGACGGCGAGCCGCCCGTCATCGTCGATAAGATAAAGATAAAAACCGGTTCGGCAAGACCGTGGCAGACCGTGCTTGACGAGCTCGCCGGAGCTGCGGACGCTTTACTGTCGGCTCACGGCGTCAAAAAGGACCGGTCGGAGCTTGAGGGCATCGGTATTTCCTGCGGCGGTCCGCTCGACAGCGCGCGCGGAGTGATACTCTCCCCTCCCAATCTTCCCGGTTGGGACGAAGTACCGGTATCCGAGTATTTCGAAAGCAGAATCGGCGTCGGGACCCGTCTTCAGAACGACGCGAACGCCTGCGCCGTAGCGGAGTGGAAATACGGAGCGGCGAAAGGCTCCGAAAACGCCGTATTCCTGACCTTCGGCACGGGCATGGGCGCGGGTCTTATCCTCGGAGGGAGGCTTTACTCCGGAACAAGGGATCTCGCGGGCGAGGTCGGTCATATAAGGCTGACAGACTCCGGCCCCTTCGGCTACGGCAAAAGCGGCTCTTTCGAGGGCTGGTGCTCCGGAGGCGGACTTGTCAACATCGCAAAGATCACCGCGGGCAGCAAAGCGTGGGACTCCCCTCTCGCCCGCGATCTGAGCCTCGTGGACGGCAAAACCCTTCAGGACGCGCTTGAGGCAGACGACCCGTTCGCCCGCGCGGTCTATACCGCCTGCGCCGAAAAGCTGGGCATGGGATTATCCGTCATAATCGACATCCTCGATCCCGAGGTCATTGTCATAGGAAGTATCTACACGAGGATGAGCGGGTTTTTCGACGGTATCATAAAGGATATCGTCGAACGCGAGACACTCCCACCGTATAAATGCAAGATAAAAGCGGCGCAGCTCGGAGAATCGATCGGCGATATCGCGGCCCTGAGCCTGGCGGCTGGAGGTTATTGATGGCAGATTCAGGCAAAGTATTCAACAAACTTTTCAAAGCTTATCCCGACCTCGATCAATGCATCAACGAGATCGCGGCCGCTTATATGGCGATACGCGGCTGCTTCGCGAACGACGGCAAGCTGCTTCTGTGCGGCAACGGCGGCAGCGCGGCGGACTGCGATCACATCGTGGGCGAACTGATGAAAGGCTTCAACCTGACGCGTCCGATCCCTGCCGAAAGGCGCGCCGCTTTCAACGTGTTCGACGACGGTCCTTATATATCGAAAAGACTTCAGGGCGCGCTCCCTGCCATATCTCTGCCATCGATGAGCGCGCTCATATCCGCCTACGCGAACGACGTAGACCCCCTGCTCGTGTACGCGCAGCAGGTCTACGGATACGGAAGGAAGGGCGACGTCCTGCTTTGCCTGTCCACTTCGGGAAACTCCAAGAACATCTGCTACGCGGCGGAGACGGCAAGGGTCATGGGGCTCAAAACGGTAGCCGTCACAGGCGTCACCGGCGGCCGTCTGGCGACATTAGCCGATATTACCGTAAGACTTCCGAAGGACTCCCCTTACGAGGTACAGGAGCTCACGCTCCCCGTATACCACGCTATTTGCGCGGGACTTGAGGCGGATTTTTTCAGCGAATAAATCATTAAATATTTAGAGGATAAAGGAGAAAGTGTAATGGCGTTTATCTATCAGGAACCCTCGCATACCTTCAGCGAATATCTGCTTATCCCCGGTTATACCGGTCCGGATTGCATTCCTGCGAACGTGAACCTCCAAACCTCGATATGCAGATACCGCAAGGGCGAGGAAGAAAGCCCGGTCAAGCTCAACATTCCTCTCGTATCGGCGATCATGCAGTCGGTATCCAACGACACGATGGCGATAGCTCTCGCGAGAGAGGGCGGAATGTCGTTCATCTACGGCTCTCAGAGCATCGAGGATGAGGCCGCCATGGTCGCCCGGGTAAAGAACTACAAGGCGGGTTTCGTCGTCAGCGATTCAAACCTCACGCCGGACAATACGCTCGCGGATGTTCTCGAGCTTTTCGAGAAGACGGGTCATTCCACCGTCGCGGTAACTGACGACGGCACCGCGAACGGTCTGCTGCTCGGAATGGTCACGAGCAGGGATTACAGAGTCAGCCGCATGGCGCCCGACACGAGGGTCGAGGACTTCATGACGCCCTTTGAAAATCTCGTGGTCGCGCCGGAGAAGACGACGCTCAGCGAAGCGAACGATATAATCTGGGACCACAAGCTCAACACTCTCCCGATAATCAACGCGGACCGTCACCTTCTCTATCTCGTTTTCAGAAAAGACTACTCGCAGCACAAGGAAAACCCCGACGAACTGCTTGATGAAAACAAGCGTTACATGGTCGGCGCGGGTATAAATACCATAGATTACGAAAAGCGCGTCCCCGCGCTCGTCGAAGCAGGAGCGGACATGCTCTGCATAGATTCGAGCGAAGGCTATACCGAATGGCAGAAACGCACTCTTTCCTTTATCAGAGCAAAATACGGCGATACCGTCAAGGTCGGCGCGGGCAACGTCGTTGACAAAGACGGCTTCCGCTTCCTTGCCGAGGCGGGCGCGGATTTCGTCAAGGTCGGCATCGGCGGCGGCTCGATCTGCATCACTCGCGAGCAGAAAGGCATAGGCAGAGGTCAGGCGACCGCGCTTATCGAAGTCTGCGAAGCAAGAGACGAGTATTTCAGAGAAACGGGAGTTTACGTTCCCGTCTGCTCCGACGGCGGCATCGTGCACGACTATCACATAACCCTCGCTCTCGCGATGGGCGCGGACTTCATCATGCTGGGCAGATACTTCGCGAGATTCGACGAAAGCCCGACGAACAAGCTCAACATCAACGGCAAATACGTCAAGGAATACTGGGGCGAGGGTTCGGACAGAGCGCGCAACTGGCAGAGGTACGACCTCGGCGGCAAGAAGGGCCTCACCTTCGAGGAAGGCGTCGACTCCTACGTCGTCTACGCCGGTCCGCTGCACGATAATGTCGCCCGCAGCCTTTA
>JAFRXS010000053.1 GCA_017443405.1 Clostridia bacterium
ATGATCTCGCCGATCATCGCGCTGCCGCCGTACTTGACGACGACGACCTTGCCCGCGTACTCCTTGATATGCGGCAGAGCGTGCGCCAGTACCTCGGCGCGCATGGCGTTCGATATATTGCTCATATCCTGCACCCCGTTACGTGCGGTAATCGCCGTGTATCTTTACATAATCGTACGTGAGGTCGCAGCCCCACGCGGTGGCTTCGGCTTCGCCCGAGTTCAGTCCGACGAGGATGGATATCTCGTCCTCGAGAAGCACCTTTTTTGCGACCTCCTCGCTGAAATCGATGCCTGCGCCGTTTTTGCAGACGTCGATGCAGCCCGCCTTTGAAGCGAACGAAACGTCGACCTTGCCGACGTCGATATCGGCGCCCGAGTAGCCCAGAGCGCAGAGCACCCTTCCCCAGTTCGCGTCTGCTCCGAACATCGCAGCCTTGAGCAGCGACGAGGAGATGACGGATTTCGCGCAGGTCTTCGCCGTGACCGTGTCCGCGGCTCCGCTCACACGGCATTCGAGCAGACGCGTCGCGCCCTCGCCGTCTCGCGCGAGCATGCGGCAGAGCTTCGTCGTGACCGCGTTGAGCGCGCAGGTGAAAGCGTCGAAATCGTCGCCTTCCGCGGCGATCTCCTCGTTGCCCGCCATGCCGTTCGCCATTATGCTGAACATGTCGTTGGTCGACGTGTCGCCGTCGACCGAAACCATGTTGAAGCTGTCCTTAACGTCGGCGGAGACCGCCTTCTGAAGCATCTCCGGGCTCACGGCGCAGTCGGTCGTGACGAAAATGAGCATGGTCGCCATATTCGGCGCGATCATTCCGCTGCCCTTGGCTATGCCGCCGAGACGGCATTCCTTTCCGCCGACGGTGAATACGACCGCCGCCTCCTTGAGGAAAGTGTCGGTCGTCATGATGGCCTCCGCCGCGTCGCGGCCGCCGTCCTCCGACAAAAGCGAAACGAGCTCGTCCATATGGGTCCTGAACGGCTCTATATCCATCCTCTGACCGATGACTCCGGTCGAGGCTACGATTACGTCCTTCTCGTCTATGCCGGCGCTGCGGGCAAGCAGGGAGCAAATCCCGCGGCTTATCTGCTCGCCGTCGGCGTTGCAGGTGTTGGCGTTGCCGCTGTTGCAGATCATCGCCCTCGCGAAGCCGTCGGAGATATTATCCTTCGTGACGAGAAGCGGCGCGCCCTTGACGAGGTTGGTCGTATAGACCGCCGCAGCCGACGCGCGGACCTCCGACATTATCAGCCCCAGGTCCCTCTTGGTCCTGTTCTTTCTGATGCCGCAATGCACGCCCGAAGCGGAAAAGCCCTTCGCGGCTGTGACGCCGCCTTCGATATATTCGATGTTTGCGATGTTTTCTTTACTCATAATTCAAGCCCCGTTTCGGCCGGAAGGCCGAGCGCGATATTCATACATTCGACCGCGGCTCCGGACGCGCCTTTGCCGAGATTGTCGAACCGCGAACACAGGAGGATGCGATCCTCATTACCGAAAACAGATATCTCCATGCGGTCGCTGCCGGTAAGCGCGCCCGCGCTCATGAAGCCCGCCTCGTCCGCGTCCTCGACGAACGACACGACGCCGCCTTTGTAAAGTCCGCGGTAGACCTCTTTTATATCGTCTATGCCTCGCGACGGCGCGAGCATATCGGAGAAGAGCGCGACCGTCGTGAGCATACCGCTGTAAAAATCCGCGACGACGGGCAGAAAAGCCGGGAACGAATCGAGACCGCAGACCGCCTTCATCTCTTTGAGGTGCTTATGCGTCTGCGACAGACCGTAGAGTCTCGGCGCTCCGAGAAGAGCGTCCCGCTCCCCGTCCTCATACTGCGCTATCATCTTCTTGCCGCCGCCGCTGTAGCCCGTAAGACTCGTGCAGGACAGCGCCGCGCCTCGCCCGAGCACTCCGCTTTCGACGAGCGGAGCGACGAGGGAGATGAACCCTCCCGCGTGGCAGCCGGGAACGGCGATGCGCTTCGACGTCCTCACGCCCTCGAGGTACTTTTCCCCGAGCTCCGGGAAGCCGTACGCCCAGCCGGGCGAGGTCCTGTGCGCCGTCGACGTGTCGATGATGACCGTACGCTCCGACGTGCAGAGCGACACAGACACGACCGCCTGATCGTCCGGCAGGCAGAGGAACGCGACGTCGCTGGAGTTTATCGCCTCGGCGCGGCAGCCCTCATCGTGTCTTTTTTCGGAGGGCAGAGTTATCCTTTCGATATCGTCCCGACAGTCGAGACGGTCGGCGATGCGCAGCCCGGTAGTGCCGCTCCCGCCGTCAACAAAAACCCTTATCATAACGCGCCTCCCGCCGGGTGCCGCCGTACGGCAGCAAGAGGATCGCCGCGGACCCGCGTGGACAACGCAATAATCCGACAGCTTAAAGATGTTTAATTATATATTATCGGCTTTTCGATGTCAACGGAAAATTGAACTGATTTTCCGGGCTCCGCGGACCGTTTTTCCCCGATATGACAAAATCACTTTTTGAATAATTCGGAATGGGAACCGATCCGGTACAGCATCAGAACAAGAACGTCGTTCCTTATCTCGTAAACAAGAAGCCAGTCCGGCTCGATATGACACTCCCTCGTTCCCTTAAAGTTCCCCGAAAGCTCGTGGTCGCGGTACTTCGCGTCAAGCATAACGCCGTTCGCCAGCGTTTCCACGACCTCAAAGAGTTTATCGAGGTCCTTGTTTTGCTTTTTCGCCAGTTTCAGATCTTTCTTGAACTGATTGGTAAATTTGACTTCGTACTTCATACGCCGAGAGCCGCTTTAAGCTCGTCCATACTCGTATAACCCTTCACGCCGCTGTCGGCGGCGATACGCCTTCCCTCCTCGATCGCGGCGGCGGTCGCTTCGTTAGGCACATCCAGCTTCAGAGAGAACGGTATGCCGTGCTCACGGATCGCCGTCCGAAGAAACATATTTACGGCTGTCGACAGATTGAGCCCGAGCTCATTGAAGATCATCTCTGCCTGATCCTTTACGGCTTTATCCGTTCTGATATTCAAATTCGTGGTTGACATTGTTCAGACCTCCTCTTTTTATTACACTATACTCAATAATCTATATACTGTCAATACAATGTCATTATATTTTACGAATAGTTCATAAAAATTATATCAATCGTCCTGCAGCTATCAAGAAAACATGCAACATTTTTATGTTGTCAAATACACTTGCTTTATGGTAAAATAAAAAAAGATATAAAACCTACCGATCGGGGCAGAGTTATGGCCATCACCAAAAAAGCAACTGAAATGGAAAAAGCCGCGAAGGATTTTGCCGAATACTGGAAAGGCAAAGGCTACGAGAAGGGCGAAAGTCAGAGATACTGGCTCGGGCTTCTCGGTCAGGTCTTCGGCATCGAGGACCCTTCGCGTTTTGTCGTATTCGAAGAACAGGTAAAGCTTGACCATACGAGCTTTATCGACGTCATGATACCGTCGACGCACGTTATGATCGAGCAGAAGAGCATAGACAAAGACCTTCTCAAGCCGATAAAGCAATCCGACGGGTCTCAGCTCAATCCGTTCCAGCAGGCGAAGCGCTACAGCTCGGAGCTCCCCTATTCGCAAAGACCGCGCTGGATAGTCACCTGCAATTTCAAGGAATTTCTCGTCTACGACATGGAAAACCCCAACGGCGAGCCGGAACGCATACTGCTTGAAGACCTGCCCAAGGAATACCACCGTCTCAGCTTTCTTGTCGATACCGGCGACGAGAATATAAAGCGCGAG
>JAFRXS010000054.1 GCA_017443405.1 Clostridia bacterium
AAGATAGTCCTTATGCACAAGTCGCTCTACACGCTCGGCAAGGACGGCAAATGGCCTGACGTTTATTATATCCGCAGTCAGGTCGTGAAGATATTCGACAAGTGCAACGTCGATCTGGTCATTTCCGGTCACGATCACATGTATCTTCGCACCAAGCAGCTCACGGGCGGTTCTCCCGCCGAAGGCGGAACGTCCTACGTTCTTGCCGGCACCGCGGGCGCGAAGAGGTACGAGATACGCAGCTTTCTTGCGGACTCTTTCCTTGACACCGGCAATATCGCTTCTCTGCACATCCAGAAGAACGGCTACGGCAACTACTGGAACGGTTCCGATTGGAACAGTACCGACGAATCCAATATCGGCGGCTGCTTCAGCACCGTGGCTGTAGATGGCGGCACGCTCACCCTCAACGCCTATATCCTCGGAGAGGAGAGCGGCGAGATCACCAATATAGATACTCTGACGCTCAGAAAAAACACCGGCGAAAACAAGGCGACCTACACGGGCGACAATACGACGAGCTCTTTCAAATACGCCGCTTCCGCGGCCGCTGCGCTTGGCAAACTGCTCGGCTACGCGCTGTTTGTCTGGCTTCCGAAGTTCTTCCGGATACTTCCCAAGATAGTCAGCGTCTATAAAAACGAGGGGACTTTTTAATGAAGGTCATGACACCGGAGCAGATCTATTCTGCGGAAAATAACGAGAATGCAGAGGGCCTTTCTTACGAGAGCATGATGCGTACCGCCGGGAACAATCTCGCGGCTATCATCAAGGCGGATCATCCCGCGGGCGGTAATACTGTCGTAGTATGCGGCAAGGGCAAAAACGGCGGCGACGGAATAATCGCCGCCAACAAGCTCAGCCTTGATCCGAGATTCAAGGTCAGCGTCATCCTCGCTTTCGGCGAGCCGACGGAGGAGCTTTCCCGTAAAATGTTCGGCGAGATCGACAGGAGCGTTACCGACGTGATCGATTTCTCTCAGTCGCCGGACGAGTGCTACGCTCTCATAGCCGGAGCAGACCTGATAGTCGACGCTATCTTCGGTATAGGCTTTGCCGGAAGCGTCAGCGACGCCATTCGCCCCGTGTTCGAAGCGATCAACGCTTCGAAAGCCAAGCGTATCTCCGTCGATATCCCCAGCGGACTTATCGCTTCCGTGCCCGCCGTGCCCGAGCTTTTCGTGCACGCGGATTCCACGGTCACGATGCTTTGCGCGAAGCCTGCCGTCGCGCTGCTTCCTTCAAGGGACTGCTGCGGCAAGATAACCGTCGCGGGCATCGGATTTACTCCGCCCGAAACGTCTTTCGGCTACGAGGTGACGGACAGGGAATACGTCCGCTCGCTGTTCAAGCCGCGCGCCAAGGATTCCAACAAGGGCAGCTACGGCAGAGTTGCCGCGTTCTGCGGCAGCGCCAAGATGCCGGGAGCCGCGGTGCTCGCCGCGAAAGCCGCCGTCGAGACCGGCTGCGGTCTTTATAAGGCGATATTCCCGAAGTCAGCATATAAATCGATTGCTTCGCAGCTCACCGAGCCTATCCTCATGCCATTTACAAACGGCAGGTTCATGCAGTTCCTGTCCAAAATGGGCTTCGACGGCGCGGCGGGGCAGCTCAGCGGCTACCTCAAAGGCGCAAGCGTCTTCCTCGCGGGCTGCGGCATAGGCAGGACCGAGGATACCGTCGGTAGCCTCAAGGACCTTCTTTCTCAGGCTAAATGCCCCGTCGTTCTTGACGCGGACGCGCTCAATATCGTAGCCAAGGATACCTCGATGATCAAAAATCTCGGCGTTCCGCTGCTCATAACCCCGCACCCCGGTGAGATGTCGAGGCTCACGCATAAATCGATAGCCGAGATACAGAGCGACCGCATCGGGACCGCTCTCGAGGCGGCGAAGAAATTCGGCTGCGCGGTGTTGCTCAAGGGCTGCGATACCGTCATCTGCTCTCCCGAGGGCAGGGTTTTCATCAACCCGACCGGCAACCCCGGCATGGCCCGCGGCGGCAGCGGCGACGTTCTTTCCGGCATCATCGCTTCGTTCATAGCTCAGGGGCTCGACGTGTTCGACGCCGCCGTAGCCGGAGCGTATATCCACGGTCTCGCCGGCGATATCGCCGCAGACAAGTATACGCAGTTCTGCTCCACGCCTCTCAGGCTCATAGAGGAGCTTCCCGCCGCGTTCAAGACCGTCGGCGTCTGAAAAGGCAAATAAAAAAGGCGGGGTCATGCCCCGCCTTGCGCGTAGGATCATTTATTGAAATCCTTTGCCAGAACGGCGAATTCCCGCATCAGCTTCGAAGCGGTCTGCGAGCCCGCCGATATCGACTCCTCGTAATGCTTCGGCGCGAAAATGCTGCCGTACTCGTTGTCGGGTATGATATAGCCTATCTCGTCGTTGCAAAGGCCGACGCAGGTCACGTAGCCCGGAGCCGCCGTGTTCAGTGGCGCGTAGTTCCAGTCTTTCCCGGTGTACGAGCTGCCGCCGTAAAGGCTTCCGCCCTTCATTATCTCGGGGGACAGTTCGCCGGGCACGAGAGTGAGCGAGAACTCTCCGCCGAACGAGCAGACGCCTATCTCGGTCACGAATCTTATGTCCGTCCTGGCGTCGCCGGCGCGAAGCATCCTGTGGTCGATGAGCCTGAGCTTTCCGACGGCAAGCATGATGTAGTTCGTCACCGGCACCATTATCTCCTTGTGTCGGCAGTTGAGCAACGGCGGTATCTCGCGTTCTTCCCCGGAGTTTTCGCGGATGAACGTCGCGACGGCGGAGCCGTAGGCCTTTATCTGATTTTTGAGCTCGAGACCGTAGGGAATGTTCGGCTCTCTGACGGTCGCAGCGGCAAGCTCCGCGCCCTGGAAAAACAGCGCGTTCTCGCCCTGTTCGCCCAGTTCGCGGCAGATATAATACGGAAAATCCCCGCTGACCGTCGTATTCGCCGCGCCGAACTGCGTCGGATGCGCCGCCATGAACACCGCTCTCGTCGGCTTCGAGCCGTCCGCCGGGCGGAAGATGAGGCTCGCAATGTCCGTTACGCAGACGTCGGGCGGTCTTTTGCTCCTTACAAAACGGGAGCCGTCCGCGACGGAGTAAAACAGCCGGCCCTCTTTCATTTGCTCAAACGCGCGTTCGACGGTCCGGGCGCATTTCTCGATGAGGGCGTCCATATACGCTTCGTTACGGCCGGACACAAAGTCCTTTTCTCCGGATACTACCTTCAACGGGTTCGATCTGAGGGCTTTGCCGATGTCGCCCCAGATACCGAGCGTGTCCGGCTCGCTGTGCGTGTGCACGGCGGATATGTTGAAGCTGACGATATTGTATTTCTTCACGGCTTCCGCGGCTTTTGCCCTTATCCTGCGCACGTCGGTGTTGGAGATTCCCACGCAGTCTATCACGCCGAAGACCGCGGCTCCTCTGCCTGAGCCGTCGTCCGCGCAGACGCAGCGGAACATCTGGTCGTCAAGCACGTCGGTGACTCTGTTCGGCGGAAAATGAAGATAGCCGCCCAGGAAGTAGTTTCCGTTCGTTACGTCGTCGGGCAGCAGACTCGCGTCCGCGTAGCCTAAACGCCAAGCGGCGCCCTCCGCGGGCGAGGTCAGTATGCTTTCGTGCCCCGCGTGGAAGTTTTCGCTGTCATAGTGGAAAACATAGGGCGTATATCCGTCGGGAAGCGCCGAGGCGACCGTTTTCGCGACTGCCGATACCGCTTTATCCGCGGCGTTATAAATGATCTTTTTGATATTACTCATATCATCACCGCCGTAATTATACATTACCGCGACATCGATTGCAACAATGAAACATTATAAACTGATAATCTGGGATTGGAACGGGACGCTGTGCGACGATATAGGCGTTTCCCTTGAATGCGTCAACCGGCAGCTCGGCCGCAAGGGTATGGCGCCTATAAGTCTCGAACAGTATTATTCATACGTGGACACCCCGATAACGAAGTTCTACGAGCACCTGTTCGCCCCCGGCAGCATTCCGTACAGCGAGATCTCAAAAGAATTCGCCGAGGATTATCTCGATCAGGCGGATGAGCTTAAACTCAACGACGGGGCGAAAGACCTGCTCGACGCCTTCCGCGAGGCGGGCAGCGCGCAGATAATAGCTTCCGCGAGCGATCTTCAGTCCGTGCTGCGCGACGTGAAGCGGCTCGGAGTCGTGGAGTATTTTAAAGATATAATCACCGTGAAAGACAGCGTCGCGGGCAGCAAGGAGAGCATAATAAGCGAGTATATTTCCCGCTTCGGCTGCGCTCCCGACGAAGTTCTGCTCATCGGCGACACTCTTCACGACGCGTCCAACGCCGTAAAGCTCGGGCTCGATTACGTCATCACCTGTCAGGGGCATCAGTCCGCGAAGGAGTTCGGACCGGCGGGAATAAAATACGTAGGATCTTTGACCGAATTAAGGGAGGAAATAAAATGAGACCTTTAACAAAATCCGATAAAATGCTCAACGTGCATTCCGATATCAGAGGGCCCGTCTTCGAGGAAGCGAACAGGCTCAGAGCGCAGGGCATAGACGTTCTCAGGCTCAACACCGGCAACCCCGGAGTCTTCGGCTTCGGACTGCCCGAAAGCCTCAGGAAGGCTCTTGACGGCAGGGAGGATAAGGCCGTCGCTTACTGCGACCTCAAGGGTATGCCCGACGCGAGGGAATGCATCTGCGAGTATCACAAGGGAAAGGGATTTGAGGGTATAACTCCCGACGACTGCTTCATCGGCAACGGCGTCAGCGAGCTCGTTACCATGTCAATGCTCGCTCTGCTTAGCGCAGGCGACGAGATACTCATCCCGTCGCCCGACTATTCGCTGTGGACCAATTCCGTCTGGCTCGCCGGCGCTACTCCCATACACTACGTTTGCGACGAGGAAGCCCATTGGTATCCCGATCTCGCGGATATCAAGAAGAAGATAACCCCTAAAACCAAGGCTATCGTTCTCATCAACCCGAACAACCCGACGGGCGTCCTCTATCCGAAGGAGCTTCTTCTCGACCTTATCGACGTGGCCCGTCAAAACGACCTCGTCATTTTCTCCGACGAGATATACGACCGCCTTGTCATGGACGGCAAAAAGCACTATTCGACCGCCGCTCTCGCGCCGGATATGCCCGTCGTGACGATGAACGGTCTTTCAAAATCCCATATAGTCTGCGGCTTCCGCTGCGGATGGATGGTCATCAGCGGTCCGTCGGATATCACGGCCGAATTCAAGAAGAGCGTCAACGCCCTTTGCGCGATGAGGCTCTGCGCGAACGCGCTCATGCAGCTCGTGATACCCGCGGCTCTCGGCGATCCTCAGAGTACCGCAGCCATGATTGTGCCCGGCGGCAGGCTTTACGAACAGCGCGAGGCGTGTTACAACGAGCTTATCAAGATCCCCGGCGTGACCTGCGTCAAGAACGACGCTGCGTTCTATATCTTCCCCAAGCTCGACGTTGAAAAGTTCAATATACATGACGATCAGCAGTTCGCCATGGATTTCCTGCACGCGAAGCACGTCATGATCATCCCGGGCAGAGGCTTCAGCTGGACCAAACCCGACCATTTCCGCATCGTCATGCTTCCCGAGCCGGAGAGGATAGCCAAAGCCATGCGCGACCTCGGCGATTTCCTCGCCGATTACAGGCAGAGCTGACCATGAACAGCCGACCGTTACGCCGGGGCGTTATAAAAAGGACGTTGAGCGTTCTGCTGTCGTCCCTTATACTCCTGTCTTCGGCTGTTTTTGTTTCCGCGGCGGAGCCGCCGTTTGAGTACTATTACGTGCAGACCAGAGAGGGTATGTGCCTTGACTCCGGGGATCAGCTTCTGTTCAACATCGAGCCGGGGACCTCTCCGGAGCTTCTTACGGTCTCTCTCGCATCGTTCTTCGCCTCTTATACTTTTGACGTCTATAAAGATTCGCTTTACGAGGGCAAGGTCTGCACCGGCACACAGGTGCAAATAAGCGACGGCTCGGGCAATTCGATGTTTGTCACCGCCGTCGTCATAGGCGACAAAGAGGGTACCGGCAAAGCCACGCCCGACTGCGCGCGCAGCGCTCTGCGTCTCGCAGCCGCGCTTGACAAGGCTTCCGTGATAGAGGATTTTCTCGTCTGCGACGCGAACAACGACTCTAAAGTCACGGCCGACGACGCGAGGGCGATACTTCGCTGCGCGGCCTCGCTTGATAAGGCGCGTCCGTCTTCGGGCGGGTCCTCACAGACGCCGGATCCTCCGGAACAGCAGCCGTCCGCTCTCAAATTCAATCCTCCGAGCGATACTGGCGCGACCGCGACCGAAAGACTCGTCAACTCGCAGAAGCTCGTCCCGACGGACGTCGTTCAGGTCGTATCGAACCGCGACGACGTGAGGCCCTTCAAGATCAATATATCCGACGCAGACAAAAAGACGATGGACGCCGTCATCACCGAATGCTGCAAGGCGGAGATGTCCAATTACGAGAGGCTCCAAGCTATCTACAAGTATATCCAGGGCAGCTTCAGCTACGCTTACGGCAGCCTGTGGGACGAGATAGATGGTCTTTCTCCCGTCGACGCCATAATCAACCATCATCTCGGTCAATGCTATCAGTACAACGCCTGTATGGCGGAGTTCTTCAACTATCTCGGTTATGAATCCCGCGTGGTCGCAGGCTACAGGTGCAACCGTTCCGGAACGAGCCGCTGGAGCCATTTCTGGACGGAGCTCATGCTCGACGGCACGCCTTATCTCGTAGAGGTAGGGGAGCCCGAAAACAATTGGTACGGCTGGTTCATAGTCACTTATGAAAACAGCGACAACCGGTACGTGAGGTAACGGCGGAAATGAAAAAGCTGATAACAGCCTGCGTCGCCGTCCTCGTCTGTCTCTGCGCGGCGATCGCCGCCGCGGCGTATATAAATACCCGCCCGGCGGATAAGACGGAGGGCTCGGTCGGCGAGAATATAGTCGGCAGAGTGGAAATGAGCGTTTCTCCGTCGGAGCAGACCTTCAGCTGCGGCGACGGTTCGTCTTGCGTTTTTCGCGCGGTATTCAGCGCGAAAAAAAACGACCCGACCTTCTCCGCCGTCATCAATTCCGTAAGGCTTGACGGCATGGAATACGAATCGTTTTCCGTTGATCCTGAATACGGACCGTACGCCGCGGATATCAACAACTGCATGCTCCCCGTCGACGGGGACGGAAACAGCGTCGAGATGCGGTGGAGCGTAGAGATAGTTTTCACTCCGGAAGCCGGAGCGGTCTATGAGCCCGTATTCAAGGTCGATTACACCTCCGGCGTCAAGCCCGAGGCGGCAAACAGGCAGATAAGGGAATTCCCGCTCAAGATAGAAGTTCTTTCATGACCGCGTTGAAGCGCTCCCGTCCGGCGTAGCGGTTGATGACGCCGAGCAGGCTGCAGGAAGAAAGTCTTTCCGGCAGACCGAGGGCGCGCAGGACTTCGCGGCGCAGCTTGGCGGAGTTCTTTTTTCCCGAAAGACCTGCTTCATAAAGGTCGAAGACCGTGAGCTTTTGCGAATAATTTTCGGCGTCGGCGGCGGGGCGGGCGTAAGCCGTAAAAAGCTCTCTGAGAATATCCGCGTCTATCCCCTCCACTCCGAGCTTGCCCTCGGCGGAGGGCGCTTCTTTGCGCCGCTCCTTGCCGTAAACGTCGGGAATGTAGAGGTCTGTGACCTTATCCGCGCCTACGACCGACCGTATATACGCTCTTATGCGGAAGCCGGCGCGGTCGCTGTCGGTCAGTACGATCAGCCCGTTTTTTTCGGAAATGAAGCGGAGGTATTTTTTTAACTCCGCGTCCCGGAATATCCCGAAGCCGTCGGTCGTGATTATCAGCGCGTCGATAACGCTTTCGAGCTTTATCTTATCGTACCGCCCCTCCGTTACCACCGGGCGGTCGATATGTATAAGACCGTTCATTTCGTGAGCGACGCCGCGGCAATGAAGGCTTCGAGTATCTCCTTGGGGTCGCCGAGGGAGAGTTTCAGCTTTCTGTCCGCTTCCCCGAGCAGTTTGAGTATCGCGAGCTGCCGTTCTTTTGGCGGGTTCATTCGGGCCGCCGCGTCATATTTGACGGCGTTTTCCGAGTATCCGAAGCTGTCCTTGAGCGTTTCTGCGCCGTTTCGCGCGCCGCGGGAGAGCGTAACGCGGTAAGTCCTCGCGAACGAGTATACGAGCCCGCCGAGTATCTTGTTCGGGTCAGTCCGTTTTGCGTAGAGGTCCTCGAGGACGCCGAGAGCGGCGTTGGAGTTGCCGCTCAGGATATGCCCCTGTATGTCGAACGCCGACGCGCTTAAGGATCGCGTGACGAGGGAGTCTATCATCTCTGCCGTTATCTCGCCGCCCTGCGCGTAATTCGCGAGTTTTTCGATCTCGCTCTGCAGTATGAACAGATCGTCGCCGCAAAGCTCGGCTATCCTGCGGGCGTTGTTCGGAGAAACCGAGCAGCCTCTTTTTGTGAGACCTCTTGTGATCGTCGAGCAAAGTCCCGCGGTATCCATGCGCGAGCATTTTATAAGACCTTTATTGGCGGCGATGGTCTGTATGAAGCGGTTCGCTTTCTCGATCTTTTCTTTTATTTTGCCGCTGTCCTCGGCCTTCGGCTCCGCGGTCTCGTCCTCCGCGTCATCGCCGCTTTCGCCGTCGTTTTTGCCTTCGGAGTTTTTCTGCGTCTGCCGGGCCTTCGGCGTGAGCACATCCTTCTCCACGCCGCGATCGTCCTCCTTGAACGCCTGGACGAACACAAGGAAGGTGTCGGACCTGTCCTGCGTGAAAAAGCTCTCCGTGAGCGTGAGCAGGTCGTCCACCGTATCGAACGCCATTCGGTTCAGATTCACGTTCTTGACGAGGATGAACGAAAAGCGGTTCATCAGAGGCATCCCCTCCGCGGCTCCCGCGAGGTCGGGGAACAGGGGCGGGTCCTTTGACGCGGCGTCGAACACGTGGAGATTGAACTCCCGCAGACCGGTATCCTCGGGAACAGCCTTTTCTATCAGCTTTTTTACTATGTTTTCCTTGTAGTATTCATCGTCGCCATAGATATACAAAACTCTCGCGGCGGGAGAGCGCACCGCCGGTATGCCGTCAAGACCGTCTCCGGCCTTTGAGATCATCCGGAAAAAGGCCGCCCCGTCGACCGTGACAAGAGTATTGACCTGGTTTTTCCGTTCAGTCATTTTCGGTCAGTACCTTTCTCAGCTGCGCGATATCGTCGGCGAGCGCGTCTGCTCCCGAATCCGTAAGCTCTTTCGCTGTGCCGTAGCCGAAAGTCACGCCGACCGTGAACAGTCCGAGTTTTTTTGCCGGCGCTATGTCGTATTCCCGGTCGCCGACCATGACCGTCCGCGACGGATCGACGTTCCCGAATTCCTTCATCGCGCGCAGTATCACCCCGGTCTTGTCGGGGTCGCCGTTGCTCGGATCGAGGCACACTTCGCCGTCGAAAAGCTCCGTTATACCCTTGAATTCGACAATCTTTCTTACCATAGCGGCGGGCTTGCCCGATACTATGACTCTTCCGACGCCGCGGTCTTTGAGCTCGCGGAGCATATCCTCCGCGCCGGGGTAAAGGCTGAGCAGTTTGTAGCCCTCCGGATTGTAGAGCTCGCGGTAGTCGCGCACGAATTTCCACGCCGCCTCCTCGTCGTCAAGGTAGTTCTTCCTGAATATGTACGACAGGGGAGGACCGAGAAATTCGCGCAGCCTGTTTTCGTCCGTTTCCTCTATGCCGGCTTTTCCGAGCGCGTAGCGCACGCATTTGAGTATTCCCTCGGAAGTGTCTGCGATAGTTCCGTCGAAATCAAATAGTATAAGCTTGAATCTGTTTGTCATAATTCATCAATCCCGGAGATAAATATGGAAGATATAAGAAACATAAAAATGTGCGTTCCCTGCCTCCTCGGAGTCGAGGCGCCCATAGCCGCCGAGCTTGCCGGGATCGGCGCCCGGAACGTCCGATCCGAAAACGGAAGGGTGTTTTTTGAGGGCGGAGCCGATACGCTTGCGGACGCAAATATCCGCAGCCGCTGCGCGGAGAGGGTCCTTATCGTCGTCGCGTCTTTCGAGGCGCATACCTTCGACGAGCTGTTCGAGGGCACGAAAGCCGCGCGCTGGGACGAATGGATAGGCAAGACCGACCGTTTCCCCGTTAAGGGGTATTCGCTGAATTCCGATCTTTTTTCGGTCAGCGACTGCCAGTCGATAATCAAAAAAGCAGTGGTCGAAAGCCTGCGCGAAAAATACCGTATTCCGTGGTTCGAGGAGACCGGCGCGCTGTATCAGATACAGTTTTCGATCATGAAGAACGTCGTTACGCTGTATATCGACACGTCCGGCGCGGCTCTCCACAAGCGCGGCTACCGTCCCGCTGCGAACGCGGCGCCTATAAAGGAGACTCTCGCCGCCGCTATATGCGACTTTGCCCGGCTGCAGCCTTATCACACGCTTTACGACCCGATGTGCGGGAGCGGAACGATAGTGATAGAGGGCGCGATGAAGGCGATGAATATAGCCCCCGGCGTGAACCGCGGGTTTTCGTTCGAGGATTTCGGACCCGATTTCGCCGCCGCCGCCGGGGAAGCCCGCGAACGCGCGCGTTCTCTTGTGCGCGAAGCTCCGGAGTTCACGGCTTTCGCGTCTGATATCGACCCCTCGGCGCTGAGGATCGCGCGCGAGAACGCGAAGAGGGCGGGCGTCGCCGGCAAGATACGTTTTGAGGTCGCGGATGTCGCCGATTTCAAGCTCCGGACCGAGAAAGGAACGATCATCACCAATCCGCCCTACGGCGAAAGGATGTCGGATATCCGATCAGCAGAGACCCTGTACGAAACGATGGGGAAGGTATTTTCCCGCGGGCAGGGGAGAAGCTGCAGCATCATAACCGCCGACGAGGATTTTGAAAAGTACTTCGGCGCCAAGGCGGACCGCCGCCGCAAGCTTTATAACGGCATGATAAAATGCGGTTTGTATATGTATTTTAAATGATTTATGAGGTCAGACCCTGATAATAAGATCAGAAGAGCTGCTGTCCGTTTCTACGGCGGCGGCTTTTTCTTTTAACGCTTTCGCGACCGCCGAAAAGATACCGGCGCAGCCGCCTTCGGCCGCGAAGATTTCGTCGGCGATTTTCATCATCCCGTAGTTCTTCGGAGTGAACACGCCGTTTTCGATATCCTCCGGCCCCTCGCCCGGGGCGAAACCGCCGGGAACGGTGAATACGGCCGAGTCCTTATCCGCCGAGACCGTGATCCCCGTTTCGCGGAAGGGGCTGCTCAAGGTAAGGCAGAAGACGGTGATCTCCTTTAACGGGGCTTCGGTCCCGCCGCGGACTTTCATGATACTGCAGACCGTTTGTTCGGTCACGGCCGCGATATCTCCTTCGATCCTTTCCGGTTGGCTGTTCAATACCGTTACGCGGCAGCTGCCGGGGTCCCTTTCGTCGTCGTAGGACTCTTCGGAGCCCAGACGGTAAAGCTCGCGCTCGGTCACTCTGCCGGCGGGGACTGTTTTTTTGTTCCTGCGCACGAACGCGCCCATATCCTGACCGCCCCAGAAGAAGCGATAGGGCTTCTGCCGTCCCTCGTCTATCCTCACGGCGGCGTAGGTCCGGTCTCCGGAGGTGATTACGGTATATCGCGGCGTCGTTTTCGGTTCGCTGCAGTAAGAGATATCGTTTTTCAGCGACCTTAACGCGGCGTAAACGTCGCGGCCGGTGATATCGAAAATAAGCGTTCCGCCCGCCGTGTTTTCAAACGCGCAGACCGTCTTCATGAAATCGGCGCTTTTTTCGGGTATGCTCTCAAAAAACTCCTCGTCGCCGTCGGACGCGTATTTTAAAAATGCCATGGCGAATGCCCCTCATCTTTTGTCTCTATGTAGATTATAATAAAATAAGGTACAACAGTCAATCATTTTAAAAAGTATTTGACACGGATTGAATATAAGACTATAATTGATAAGAAATACTGTCTTTATGAGGATAATTATGAATAAAGAAGCGAAGAGGAAGAAGCCCGAACGTTCCTCAAAGCGCAAGGCAAAGACGCCGAAAAAAGAAAAACCGGTCGTATACACTCCCATCAGGCTTTATACCCTGCACCTAACGATCGAGACGCTTTCGGCGGGGGAACTCGAGAATATAGCCGTACGCTGCACGTCGCCCGTACAGCGCGACGCTTTCATACAGTGCGCCGAGCTCGTCAGAGTCAATTCCCGCAATTACGCCTGGTATACCCAGTGGGTGATGAGGGATAACTCCACGGGCGATATCTGCGGTTTCTGCGGCTTTACCGGGCTTCCTAACGCGGACCTTGAGACCTTTGTCGTCTGCAGCGTCAAAGGGCAGTTTTTCGGCAGAGGCCTCGAATCCGAGGCTGTCGCCGCTCTTTCGGAGTGGGCGCTCGGCCGCGACAACTGCTATTTCGTCGGGGTGCAGGTCGCGCTTGAGGACGAGCAGACCTACGACCACCTCGAGCTTTACGGTTTCCGCCGCGACGATTACGGCGATATAATCATCTACCGCGCCGAGCGTAAATATACGAAAATGTTCTTATGGTACGCCGTTTTCGGAGCGGTCGTCGGCATCGCTCTCGGCGCCGCGGTTTCCGGGCAGATCCTTGCGCCGCTTCTGTTCGGCGCGTTCTGCGGACTCGTCGCGGGCTTTATCCTCGACTGGTCCGACCGTAAACGGCGCGTGCCCAAAACAGGTCTCAAGGCGGAGAATAACGCTAAAATAGAAGAGGACAACGCGAAGATCCAGGCGGTCCTTGAGGAAGAAACAGTCGCGGAGGAAGAATAATGGATAATCTTAAAATCACAGCAACGATACGCGTCAACGGTAATGAACACGTTCTCAGCGATCAGAACAACCGCTGGTTCACGCTCGATCTCAAAAACGACAGGCATGAGCTCAAAGCGGTCATAGACCCCATTATCCCGTTCGAGCTCGTCGATTTCAGGATCGAATGCGATTACGCCTTCATGCCGGGCGACAAGTTCTTCTCCGCCGGCTACCAGTCATGGACGACTGCCGACGAATTTACGCGGGGCGATATACAGCGCGGCGCGATGGCGGGCTTCTCGAAAAAGCTCGTGCATCTGTCCGGCATCTCCGCTGACGACGAGATTTTCGGCGCGTATCCCCGCAAGAGAGGTCTGTTCCACAGCATAACCTACACCTATATCCGCTCCGGCGACAAGCTCGACCTCTACGGCTCCATGAGCGAGCGCGAGGGCTTCACGATAATCGAAGCCGATATGAACAAAGGCAGGCTCGTCTTCCGCCGCGACACAAAGGGCGTTTTCCTCGTAGACAAGCCCTATACCGCTCTTGATATCGGGATCTTCTCCGGCGGCTACGATGAGGTCTTCGACGCCTGGTTCAAGGCGATGGGGATACCCAAGCCGCGCATCGACCATATGGCGGGCTACACCTCCTGGTACAACTACTATCAGAAGATAGATCAGAACATCATCCTGCGCGACCTCAACGGTCTCGACAGGGTCCGCTCCGACACCGACATTTTCCAGGTCGACGACGGTTTTGAGACCTATGTCGGCGACTGGCTCGATCATTGCGACAAATTCCCCGACGGTATGGGCTATATCGCCGAGAAGATACACGCCAAGGGCTATAAGGCGGGCATCTGGCTCGCGCCGTTCAACGTACAGATAAAATCCCGCACCTATAAGGAGCATCCGGAATGGGTCATCAGGGATGAAAACGGCAAACCCGTCCTCGGCTGCGTCGGCTGGGGCGGCGCCTATACTCTCGATATCTACAAGCCCGGCGTCCGCGAGCACATCAGGCACTTCTTCGACGTCATCCTCAACGAGTGGGGCTTCGATATGGTCAAGCTCGACTTCCTTTACAGCGAGTGCCATCTTCCCAGAAACGGCAAATCGCGCGGCACGATCATGTGCGAGGCGGTCGACTTCCTGCGCGAGTGCTGCGGCGACAAGCTCATCCTCGGCTGCGGCCTGCCCATCGGCGCGTCGTTCGGCAAGGTCGACGCCTGCCGCATCAGCTGCGACGAGGACCTTAAATTCGGCGGCAAGTTCTACAACAAGATACACGTCAACAACGAGGTCCCGTCCGTCCGCAACGCCATCAACAACGCCGTGCTGCGCCGTCACCTCAACGGCAGGGCTTTCTGCAGCGATCCCGACGTTTTCTATCTGCGCGACACCAATCTCGATTTTACCTGGGATCAGAAGGTCCTTCTCGCGAAGATCAACAATATGTTCGGCGACGTACTCTTCGTTTCCGACAATGTCGGCGATTACTCCGAAAAGGCGATCGCCGTCCTCCGCGAGATGTTCAGGAAGCACGACTATAAGATCGTTTCCGCCGAATACGTCAGCAGGGACGTCATCAGCGTGCTTCACGATACCGACAACGCGAGGATGGAGTTCAAATTCGACGTAGAGACCGGCGAAGTCCTCAACAACGGGGCCGTCGAGGTCTTCCCGTCCAATAAAGACAGATAACAGCAGAACAATACAGACCGAGCCGCCCGGGCAGCCGCGCGCCGAAAGGCGTGAGGAAAGTCCGGGCTTCACAGAGCAGGACAACGGCTAACGGCCGCCGGGGGCGACCCCAGGGAAAGTGCAACAGAAAATTACCGCCCGATTTATCGGGTAAGGATGAAAAGGCGAGGTAAGAGCTCACCGGAGCGCGGGAGACCGCGCTGCCGTGTAAACCCTGTCCGAAGCAACACCGACAGGAGTCGCTTGCTCGGCGATAACTCCGAAGGGTGGCAGGAGCCTGCGGGCTCCGAGCCCCGCGG
This sequence comes from Clostridia bacterium, assembly GCA_017443405.1. GTDB lineage: Bacteria > Bacillota > Clostridia > Oscillospirales > Acutalibacteraceae > RGIG2893. The sequence continues at coordinate 14,781 of JAFRXS010000054.1, forward strand.
CAACGCGAGGCAAAGATAGATGGCTGCCTTCAATGACAGAACCCGGCTTACAGGACGGGTCGGTCTGTGTGTTATATTATTGTCAACCTGACACGCGAATCGACAGAAGCGCGGCGTCAGCCGTATATCAAAGAAAAAGGAAGTAATTCTCTTGAAAAAGATCATCAGCGTTCTTCTTGCGTCAGTTCTCGCGCTGTCATGTTTGTTGTCCGCCGCATACGCTTACGAGTACGAGAGCGAATTCAGCGACTATCCCCTTATCGTCGTAGGCGGATTCTCCTCTTCACAGCTGGTGCGCCACAATTCCGACGGCACCGATGAGATCGTCTGGTATATGGACGTAAACGACGTGCTCGAGACTGTCAAGCAGAAGATACTGCCGCTCCTTGACAGTCTCGGCAAGCTCACGGTCGGGGACTACGATACGATCAGGGAGTTCCTCTCGCCCTACCTCTATCAGTTCTTCGGCTTCATGCAGGTCGATCATCAGGGGCATTCCGTCGAGGACATCGACCCGCGCATCGAGCTGACAGCCGATTCCGCGAGATGGTCGAATATGGTCACGGAGGGCGACTATACCCTCGACAAGCATATGACCGGTTATATCGACGAGGACAATACCTACATCTGCGGCAGCGACTTCCGCCTCGGCGCGATAAACAACGCGAAACGTCTCGGCGTGCTAATCGATAACGTTCTCGAGGCGACCGGCGCCGAAAAGGTCAATATCATAGCTCAGAGCTACGGCGGCCAGCTCACCGGCACTTATCTTTCACTCGATCCGGAGGCAAACGGCGCGAAGGTCAACAACGTCATGATGATGGTCCCCGCCCTCGGCGGCGCGACCCTTGCTTCCGACTTCCTTTCCGGAAATCTCCACGTCAATATGGAAGAGCTCATCTCGTATCTCGAGTACGGCTTTATGTCGGAGTCCGACTTCCACTATCTTTTCGAGCAGGACTGGTTCTACCTTGCCAATTATCTTATCGCCGCCTGCTTTGACGATCTGATGGAGATCGCCGGCTATTGGCCTTCGATCTGGGATTTCGTGCCCTACGGCGAGTACAAGGATCTTATCGCGCTCAGGCTCGACCCGGAGGAAAGCTCGGAGCTCATTGAACAGACGACCTATTTCCATGAGAACATCATGGCTCGTTATACCGAAAATCTTCAGCGCGCCCAGGCCGCCGGCGCGACGATATCCATACTTGCCGGCTACGGTCTCCCTGCGGTCACCGGCTCACAGGTCCAGTCCGACGCGATAATCCCGACCAACAGCTCTACCGGCGCGACCTGCGCTCCCTACGGGACGAGGTTCAACGACGGCTACACCTGCGTCGGCGAGGAAACGGAGGTCGAGGGGTATACGCACATTTCCCCGTCGATGGAGATCGACGCTTCCACCTGCTATCTCCCGGACAATACCTGGTTCATGGATAATTATTTCCACGGAATGGAAAATATGACGGAGTACACCAGGACGCTCTTCATCCGTCAGTCCGTGTCGACTCATCCGCTGAAGAACGTCTACGAGGATAAAGCTTATCCGCAGTTCCACGCCAGCGAGAACCGTTCTCTCATAGTCCACGCGCAGTTCGACAAGAGCCTTGAGGGCTACGTTTCTTCCGAGGACCGAAAGCTGATCGTCGAAAACGATTCTGTTTCGCCCATTGCCGTAACCGACATATTCGTCGACGGAGCGGACGTCGTCATCCCGCTCGGAACTTCGAGGATCATCCAGCCGGGCAAGACCGCTTCCTTCAACGTGACGGGCGAACTTGACAAGGTCGGCCGCAAGCACATGACCGTCACCGTCCGTTATGCGCAGATCGGGGTGTCTTCGATAACTCCCGTCGGTCAGCGCAGCTTTGACTTCACGATAATGAACGGCGATCCCGTTCCCTATGACGCGAACACGCCTACCGTGCAGAACCGGCTTTATTCGGGGCTTGCGGAGAAGCTCGACGCGAAGGTCGCCGAGGATGTTCTCTCGAATAACGGCTCGATAAGGGTAGCCAATTTGTTCTACCTCCTTATCTCCCGCGTGACAAAGCTGTTCCGCCTGCTCGGCGCTCTTACGGTGAAACGGCCGGCGGCGATCTGACGGTCCGCGAATTATAATATTTAAACGACGCGCAATTATTACCGCCGGTGATAATTGCGCGTTTGACGGAAAAAGGAGATATAAAATGACTCTACTTGTTCTTATTCTTTCAAAAACAGAGTGCATTCCCGGTATTATAAGCGACGTAGTCGCCAAAGGCTTCGGGGATCCGACGGTCATCGACTCCGAAGGCGCGCTTAATATACTGTCCGACTCTAACGTCGAGCCCATGCCGATGTTCGGCGGACTGCGCTTCGTCGTCGGCAGGGCGCGCAAGGAATCAAAGACGCTGCTCTGCGTTCTCAAAGAGAAGGACGTCGATGAAGTAGTTGACATTATAAACAAACATACCGGCGGGATAGACCGCCCCGATACCGGTATAATCTTCACTCTGCCGCTGAACAGGGTCTACGGTCTGCGCAACCCGGAGTCGGAAGACTGATATGGAATCCGTATTATATATCGGTATCGCCATGGTCGCCGGTCTGGTTTTTAATCGGCTGGCGAAGCTCGTTCATCTTCCGAATGTCACGGGTTACCTCGTTGCCGGGGTGCTGATCGGTCCGTTCGTGCTGAATCTCATCAACGCGGACAGTATTGCGGAAATGACGACGATAACAAATGTAGCCCTCGGTTTTATCGCGTTTTCGATAGGCGGCTCGTTCAAGATCGAGAACATAAAGCTCATCGGCGGCAAGGTCCTCATCATTACGGCTCTCGAGTCCTGCGTGGCGTCGCTGTTTGTGTTCCTCATCATGCTTGCACTGAAAAGACCGATGGAGGAAACGCTCTGTCTCGCCGCAATAGCCGCGGCCACCGCTCCCGCAGCGACGCTGATGGTCATCAAGCAATATAAGGCGAGCGGACCGGTGACGAATATGCTGCTGCCCGTCGTCGCTATGGACGACGCGGTCTGCCTTATCCTCTTCTCGGTTCTTTCTTCCGTCGCCGCGGTCATTGGCAACGGCACGCAGCTTTCCGTGTCCGCGATGATCCTCGATCCTCTCAAGGAGATAGGTCTCGCGCTGCTTCTCGGCGCCGCGCTCGGATTCGCCGTCGCCGGCTGCGACAGACTGTTCAAGTCCCGCGCGAACCGCACCTCAGTCGTCGTCTGCGCCGTGTTCCTCGGTACGGCGCTCGCGGAAAAATTCTCTCTGTCGTCGCTTCTCGTGTGCATGATGATAAGCGCGATAACTGTCAATTTCACAAAGGATTACGAAAAGATGCTCGAGGTCTGCGACCGCTGGACCCCGCCGATATTCATGCTGTTTTTCGTCATTTCCGGAGCCGGACTCGATTTCTCGGTCCTTGCGCGCCGTGAAGTGCTGATAACGGGCATCGCCTACGTCCTGTTCCGCGCCGCCGGCAAGTATCTCGGTGCGACCGCGGGCTCGGCGATCACGAAGGCGGAAAAGAATATAGTAAAATACCTCGGCTTTGCGCTCCTGCCTCAGGCGGGCGTCGCGATAGGTCTTTCCGGTCTCGTCGGTTCCATAATCCCGCAGTACGGTGCGGAGATACGCACGATCATCCTCTGCGGAACTCTGGTATACGAGCTCACCGGACCTATCATTTCCAAGCTCGCGCTCCAGAGAGCGGGTGAGATACCCAAGGCGACGGCAAAATAACGCGCCGTTTCGCGCGAAGCCGCTGATCGGCGTTGTGAATCCATCTGAAAACACCGGCGTTTTTCATCCGTCGGTGTTAATTTTTTCGGTATTTTACCCGCATGATATCCGGGGTCACGAAAGAGGCGTCTCGCCGAAAGCGAACAGCGTCGAATTTATCAGGTCGAGATCGAAGATGCCGTTAAGCAGAAAATAAGATATTATGACGTCCGATTTGATTGCGGAGTAAAGCCTGTATCCTGCTTTGCCTATAAACTCGTTCGTTTCTCTCGGCGACAACTTGAGTGCTATCGCAAGCTGCAAAGCCGTTGTTTTTGTGGGCTGATAGTATTTGTCGCTGCGGATTTTTGAGAATAGCCTTCTGTCTATTTGCGCGGCTTTGTAAACCTTGGAATCGGTCAGAGACTTTTCGTCTATCAGGTGGAGCAGATATTCAGAAAAGGTTTGCGGAGCCTCTTTGAGCGTTTGGTTTATCGCGCTGATATGATACGGTGGAACCTTGACCGGAGGATCGTACGGCTGACGCGACATGCGCGAGAACTT